>DASYLL010000045.1:0-8714 GCA_036009605.1 Thermoanaerobaculia bacterium
CGACCGCGTCATCGACGGAGTGGAGCGCGATGCGGGTCAGCTCCGCGATCGAGCTCTGTTGCGCGGCGTGCAGCACGAGCTGTTGATCGACGCGATCGCGCTCGATGGCTTGCGCGAGGACGATGGCAATGGCGCGGAGGAACTCGACTTCGTGCACCGTGAACTGGCGCTCGACGCGTGAGTAGACGCCGAGGACGCCCCAGGCGGCGACGCGGCCGGTGCTGATCGGGACCGTCACGCAGCTGACGACGCCTTTCTCGACCAGCCCTCGCGGTGGCGTGAACCGCGTCTCTTCGGCGAGCCTGGTCACGACAACCGGGCCGCCGGTCTGCAAGGTGTGTCGCGACATCATGGCGTTGAAGCGTTCCGCGCGGATGGCTTCGCGCCAACCTTTGCCGGCGACGCGCGTGAAGCGTCCATCCATTTCCTGCAGGATTGCGCTGAAGTCCGCGTCGAGCAGCGTGGACACCGCCTCGGCAACCTGTGCGAGCAGCGTCTCGATCGGTTCTCCACGCAGCGCGGCCTGTCCGAAATCGGCGATGGCTGTCTGTTGCGCAGCGCGTCGCTCGAGCTCGTGCTGCTGGCGTTTCTGATCGGTGATGTCTTCGATGAGCCAGACGACCTGATCGACGATCTCGCCTTCGGAGAGAACCGGCGCGGCGGTTCGTTTGGTCCAGACGACCGCGCCGTCCTTCGTCAGATAGCGATGTTCGGGCTGCTCGTGCATTGTTGCGGCATCGTCGGGATGGGCGAAGTCGGCGAGACGCCGCCCGATCATCTCCTCGGGTGGATAGCCGAGGAGCGAGGAGAGGCGCTCGTTGACGGCGACGAGATCGCCGCCGCTCGCGGTGGCTGCGACGCCGATCGGCGCGCGCTCGAAGATGCGGCGGTAGCGATCCTCGGAACGGCGCATGGCGTCGAAGAACATGCGACGCTCGTGGCGCAGTTGCACGTCGCGTATCTCGCGCTCGATCGTCGGGGCGAGACGATAGAGGCGATCCTTCGTGACGTAGTCGTTGGCGCCGGCGCGCATGAGATCGAACGCGCGGTCCTCGCTGTCGAGATCGGAGAGGATCAGGAACGGCACCTCGCGATCGAACCTGCGGACGATGCTGACCGCGTCCATGCCGGTGAAGTCGGCACCGATGCGGTACTCCGAGATCACCGCCGACCAGGAGCCGTCCTGCATCGCGGCGATGAGGGCGTCGGATGTGTCGACGCGCGTGTGATCGGGGTCGAATCCGTAACGACGCAGCTCCGCCAGCGTCAATTCGATCGCTTGCGCGCTGTCTTCAATGAAGAGGAATCTCATGGTTGGGACGCTGAACCCGGAGCCCCGGGTGGAAGGATATCGTTCAGGAAGGAGGGGGGCTATCGGAAGATGGGCAATCGGGAGTCGGACGATTCTTACGTGGGTCGTGGGTTTGGCGGATGAGCGGTTGTCAGATCATCTTCGAACGCACGGCATACACAACGATATCCGCATTCGAGCGAAATCCCGTTTTTTCCATAATTCGGGTGCGGTAGGTGCTCGCGGTTTTCACGCTGATGCCCATCTTCGCCGCGATTTCGGTCATCGAGAGGCCGTGCGCGATGTAGTGGAAGACTTCGAGCTCGCGCGCGGAGAGCAGTTCGTGCGGCTCCTTCGCCGAGGGATGCATCAGCTCCGTCGCCATCTTGTGTGCGACGGCGGCGCTCACCGCGGTCCTGCCGGCGGCGACCTGCGCGATGGCGTCGAGGATCTCGTCGGCGGTGCTGTCTTTCTCGACGTAGCCACGCGCGCCGGCCCGGATCGCCGTCAGCGCGCCGCGCTCTTCCGGCGTGGAGCTGAGCACCAGCACCGGCAACGTCGGATGATCGCGGTGGATCTGCGCGACGATGTCGAGTCCGCTGCGGCCGCGCAGGGTGAGATCGAGCACGACCACGTCGATGCGCTCGCGATGGAGGCCTTCGAACAACTCGTCCGGAGTGGCCGCTTCGATCACGATCGTCCATCCCGGCCGCTTGGCCACGATGAGCTGCATTCCCCGACGGACGATCATGTGATCGTCGGCGACAGCGATCCTCACAGCCGAGGCCTTCCTGTGTGCTCTGCCGTCAAAACCGCAAAATGGTAATACGGAACATCGGGCGGGGCCGACTTTACACGTCGAGGGGCTTGCGGCGGATCGGGGGCAGGAGGTCGAGGCGGTCGCGCTGCAGCCATTTGTTCTTGTAGAGATCGCGGTCGGCGGCGTCGAGGAGCTGCGCGAGAGTCGGCTGCACGAGGAGTGCGGACGAACCGATGCCGGTCGTTATGCCGAGGGAGAAGGGCTCCTGGCCGATGGACCATTGAAGTGCGCGGACGTCGTTCGCAAGGCGCTCGGTGATGCGCTCGATGTCTTCGACCGGAAGATGCGGCACGACCATCACGAACTCGTCGCCGCCGTAACGGGCGATGAGATCCTCGGGACGCGTGTTGCGATGGAAGAGCGTCCCGATGTCGCGCAGCACGCGATCGCCGGCGAGATGGCCATACGTGTCGTTCACGCTTTTGAAATTGTCGAGATCGAAGAGCACGATGTTGACGATGCAGCGCGCGGCGAGGAGTCGCTCGGCTTCGACGACGAAGAAGCGGCGGTTGAAGACGCCGGTGAGCTCGTCGCGCGTCGCGAGACCGTAGAGCTCGCGAACGGTGGCATCGAGCGTTCGTTGCCGCACGGCGATCCGTCGCGCGGCGATGAGCTTGGCGACGATCTCTTCCTGCGGCGAAGACTTGCCGAGAAAATCGTCGAAGCCGGCGGCGAGTGCGTTGAGCTTCGTCTCGATCTCACCGCGGCTGGTGAGCATGAGCGCATAGATTGTTTTCGTGTTGTCCTGCGCGCGGATGCGCTCGATGACCTGAAGGCCGGTGAGGCGTGGCATCTCCTGATCGATGACAGCGAGATCGAACTGTTCCTCGGCGAGACGCTCGAGAGCAGCTTCTCCGTCGTACGCAATTTCGACGTCGAAGCCGTTGCGCCGGGTGAGAGAAAGGAGCCACGCGCAGTAGTCGCGGTCGTCATCGACGATGAGCAGGCGAATCGACTCCGGTTCATCGAAGTCGGTCGCGCGTCTGCGATCCGGGTCGTGCAGTAAGGGCACCGCCGGGCGCGACCGTTTCAACGTTCGCGCCAGATTGCACCTACAGTGTGATTGGAATCACAAAACTGGACCGACGGGCTCTCAACCCGTCGGTCCAGCTTGTTACCGAGTCAGCGAATGCTCCACCGCTGCGGTCGCCATCACGCGGATGACCTGCCGTTCTTCGTCACCACCGCGCGAATAAGTGTCACAAAGCGTCTCGATCTCGTTGTCCGACGCTTCGCTCGGCAACAGGAATCCGTCCTGCGGCTGCGTGCTGTCGCTCGTGATCTTGCGCTCCCACCATGCGCCGTGCAGACGGCAGCGGATGTACGAGCCTGTCGGCAGCAGCGACGCAGCGGATTTCGATTCCTCGTTCCAGCCGTGCAGGTTCGCAACCCAGCGGCGGACGTTGCGTCCGGTGATTCCGTCGATGATCTGCTCGAGCATCGCGGCCGAGCCTTCATCGAACGACGTGAAGCGCATGCGCGACTCGTACGACGGACCGGCGCCGATGCTGATCAGGCGCGAGGCCAGGATCTCCGCGGTCGCGGAGAAGCGGACGCCTTCCCAATCGAGGGTCACGCGCACGCTCGCGCCGCGGCGGACGGGCGCCCGGTGGCGGATGCGCGCACCGCGCTGGCTCAGATCGATCAACACGCCTTCGCCACGTCCGAAGATCACGGCCAGGGTGCCGGCCACGCTCAGGCGTTCGCCTGCTCTGCGGTTCTGAGTCTCGAGAGAAAGGGATTCGATTGCGCTCATGATGATCCGTCCTTCTTTTCTTATGCGGCGACAGTGCGCCCGATGACTTCCTGGGGTGGAGGGGTGCCGATGCGATTGCGCCCCGCGCTCTTGGCTGCGTACAGCCCGCGATCCGCGGCGGCGATGAGACCTTCAATGTTGTTGGCGTGATTCGGAGAGACCGCGATGCCGGCCGAGACCGTGATGCCGCTGACGACGCGGCCATCGCAGTTGATCTGCAGGTCGCGCACGCGGCGGAGCAGCTGATCGGCGCGCATGCGGACGACTGCAGGCGAGACGTTCGGGAGGACGACGACGAACTCTTCGCCGCCGTAGCGGCAGATGATGTCGTCCTCGCCGGCGAAGACCTGCTGCATCAGCCGCGCGAGTTTCTGCAGCAGCGCATCGCCGCCGCCGTGACCCCAGGTGTCGTTGAATTTCTTGAAGTGGTCGACGTCGATGAGGATCACGCCGACGCGGGCGTTCGGATCGCCGCCGCCGAGGAGCTCGAGGGTGAGGGATTCGGCAATGCAGCGGCGGTTGTAGAGGCCGGTGAGCGAATCGCGCACCGCGGCGGCATGCAACGTTTCCTGCAGGCGGAGATTGGAAAGCGCGAGCGCGACCTGCTGCGTGAACGACTTCGCCAGACACTCGATGCCGGGAGGCAACGGGCTGCGGCTCGGCGCGCGGAGGATGAGCAGTCCGAACGATTCCTCCGCGTCGATCATCGGAATGCAGATCGTTTCCGAGTCGGTGTTCATCTCGGAGTGCTCGCAGATCGACTCGGCGCGTGCGGTCATCAGGTGCGTGGTGCCGAGCATCAACGCGTTGCACGAGGCGGCCGACAGCGAGTCTTCCTCGCGGGCCTCGTTCCACGTCACGGCCAGCTTCACGTCGCTCGAGGAGTTGCGGCTCACGTAGAGCGCGCCTTCGAGGTTCGGGAAGAGCCGCGTGGCGAATCCGGGGATGAGCTGCGTCGCGTCATGAATGCTCGGGCTCAGCTGGAGCTTTTCGCTCAGCTCGACGAGCAGGCGAAGTCTCGCTGCTTCGGCGCGCGAGCGGTCGACGAGGACCGCGGCGCAACCGATGACGACGAAAAGCAGGAGTCCGATCGCGGTGATCATGGTTCGATCCTTCCAGACGCTTGCAAAATGACGGTTAAGCAGCTTGTTGCGATGGTTTGAAGCCGACCCAGTGAGCCGCGGCGCGCGCGGCGCTGAAATGGAACCCCTGCGCGAGCGGCACGCCGGCGTCGGCCGCGGCACGCGCGGTGGCCCCGGTTTCGATGCCTTCGAGAATCGTCTCGCAGCCGAAGTCGCGCGCCAGCGCCACGGTGTGGCGGACGATGCGCTCTTTCGTTGCATCCTGTTCGAACGCGGTCCCGAAGGTGTTGCTGATCTTGATGAACGAGGGACGGATGTTGTGGATCTGTGCGAGGTGCGAGTACGCGGAGCCGTGATCGTCGAGCGCGAAGCGGATGCCGGCGCCGCGCAGCTGATTGAACACGTCGCATGCAACGCCGTCGTTTGCGAAACCGGAGCGCTCCGTCACTTCGAGCACGAGGCGGTCGAGGGCAACGCTGGCACGTTTCGCGGCACCGAAGATCGTCGACACGAGAGCCGGCTGCGTGAACGTGAGCGGATCGACATTGATGAAGAGCGCGGCGTCGACGGGCAGCGTGGCCGCGTCGAGGATGGCGCGCTCGATCGTGAGCATGTTGAGCTCGACGAGCTTTCCGCGGCGCTCGGCGTATTCGAAGAGCATCGCCGGTCCGCCGACGAGCCAGTTGCTGTTGATGCGGGCGAGCGCTTCGTAGGCGAATGGGCGGCCGTCCGTGGCGTCGAGGCGCACGATCGGCTGGAAGAACGCGGTCAGATCCTTGCCGCGCAGAATCACGTCCATCGACGGAATGCGGATGACTTCGTAGGGCGTAGTCGCCGTCGGGGCCGTCAGCACTGCTTCGAGGTCCTGGGTATCGAATGGTTTCGCGAGCACGGCCGAGGCGCCGTGGCTCATGGCGGTCTTGCGCAACGAGTCAGTGGCGTGGCCGGTCATCAGTACGATCTGGCATTCTGGAGCCAGCGCGCGGAACCGGTCGAGGCAATGAAGCCCTTCGAAGCCGAACTCGCCCGAGAACTGCACGTCACTCACGAGATGCGTCACGGGAAAGCGAGCGAGCGCAACTTCCGCCGCCTCGACGTCCGAGCAGAGAATGAGAGTCCGCCCCTCGGATTCCAGCGTGAACGAGAGCGCCTCGGTGATCGCGGCCTCGTCGTCCACCAGGAGAATGCACTGTTTCCCGTCGTTCTTCATCGTAGTGTCCTCCTGTTCTCAGGCCGACATCGGCAGCGCGGCGCGACCGGTGACCAGGTCCTGCGTCTCGAGATAGAAGCGGACGTCGTAGTTGGTGAGCGAGTAAAGGACGCGATCGCCGCCGCGGCCGGTGGCGCTCAGGAAGCCGCTGCCGTCATCGCGGATCATCAGGACGTCGCCCGGAAGCGCGGTCGGGATGGAGGCGAGCAGGTCGAGGAAGTCTTCGGCCGTTCCGGCGCGATCGACGATCACTCGCTCGATGTCGAGACCGGCGCCGTTGATCGATGCGCTGACCGCGAACTTCAGAGCGTGCATCGAATCGAGGAACGCGACGTTCTCGCAGCGGCAACGGAGGTAGTTCCAGTCGACGTCGGGCTTCGTGGCGTGCCGGGCGATGAGAGTGATGCGGTTGGCTTCAGCTGACATGGTGTCGTCCTTTCTCTGTGCTCGGGATCAACCGAGTTGCAGCAGGGTCATGGTGATTGCGACGAAGAATGCGGGTCCGGCCAGGGCGACGAAGACGCGCCAGGTTTCGCGGCCGCCACGGATGTCTTTGATCGTTTCGTTCAGGAATTGGCTCATTTGTTCAGCTCCTTCGTTTGTTCTGCTCTGGTCTAGTCCAAGGGAGTTGCCAACTCAGCGGGAAGCGTTAACTGTTGATACCGTGGCACTTACGGCGAGTTGGGTTTTTGCGGTGACGTTGCGCGGCTGGACGTCTGTCCGGTTTTCGGACATTTCAGCGACTGCGGCATGGACCGAAGGAAGCGGCACGTCGCGGAAGCCAAACGGATCGCGCGGCCAGACGTCGAGGGGAAGCGACTTGCCGTCGATCGCGTAGGTGGTGCGGCGGCGGTCAGCGATCAGCTCGACCGAACCTTCTTCGGGAATCTCGTACTTGTCACCCGCATACCGGAACGTCTGTCCCGGCTTGCCGCGGAAGCGGTAACCGACCGTGACGATGCCGCACGTGATCGTCGGCTCTTTGACCTGGCTCTTTTTGATGAGCGTGGAGAGGTCGAGGTCGATGTTCATGGAGGCGGTGAGGACGGCTGCGAGTAGAAGCATTTGTTGTTCTCCCTTGCTGACGCAGAGGCATTAGTCCAAGGACGAGACCATGTGCCAGGAAGGGGTTAATGCTTGTGGTGTCAATGAGTTAGGTTGTTTCGTGTTGATTCGCCGTTGTGCTGAAGATGGACAAGCGTGCGAAATCGGGACAGTTTGGAGTGCGGCAGCCGCAGCTGCCGCTTTTGTATGTTCGTTGCAAGACCGATCAGGGGAGAGCCGCATCTCGAAATCCAGCCAGACACGGGGTACAAGCGATTTACTGTCAATTACATACGCGGAACTCGAGATCGAAGTGCCCAGCCGGCGTTCCGCGGCTTACCTCGGTTCGATTTCAGACAACTCCGTCTGGTTGCGTGCTGACCGAGGGAAGCGCGAGATCGAGATCGATCGCGATGGAAGGGGCAGGAAGTGAAGAGCGCAGCGATTAGCGAGCTGGCGTTCTAAGGGAGTGGTGGACGATGGCGGGTCAGGGACGCGTCGACGATCAACGAGCCGCGTTTTGCGACTGGACGTCGGTCCGATTCTCAGACATCGCCGCGGCAGGCGCCTGAACCGAAGGAAGCGGCACGTCGCGGAATCCGAACGGATCGCGGGGCCAGACGTCGAGGGGAAGCGACTTGCCGTCGATCGCGTAGGTCGTGCGGCGGCGATCGGCGATCAGTTCGACCGAACCTTCTTCGGGAATCTCGTACTTGTCACCCGCATACCGGAACGTCTGTCCCGGCTTGCCGCGGAAGCGGTAGCCGACCGTGACGATGCCGCACGTGACCGTCGGCTCTTTGACCTGGCTGCGCTTGATGAGCGTGGAGAGGTCGAGGTCGATGTTCATGGAGGCGGTGAGGACGGCTGCGAGTAGAAGCATTTGTTTTCTCCCTTACTGACGCAGATCCACTAGTCCAAGGACGGGACCACGTGCCAGGAAGGAGTTAAGGCGTGTATTTTCAGTTGGTTACGTTATTCGAGCGTCTTTCGCAGTTGTGCTGAACATGGACAATCGTTCGAAATCAGGACAGTTTCGAGTACGGCATGCGCAGGAGGCTTCGAGGGAGAGATCGCGATGAGGGGGAGGGGAGAGTTCAGCGATCAGCGGAAATGGCGTTCTACGGGCGTGGCTGACGACGCCGGGTCGGGGACGCGTCGACGATCAACGAGCCGCGTTCTGCGACTGGACGTCGGTCCGATTCTCAGACAAAGCCGCGGCAGGCGTGTGGACCGAAGGAAGCGGCACGTCGCGGAACCCGAACGGATCGCGCGGCCAAACGTCGAGGGGAAGCGACTTGCCGTCGATCGCGTAGGTCGTGCGGCGGCGGTCAGCGATCAACTCGACCGAACCCTCTTCCGGGATCTCATACTTGTCACCCGCATACCGGAACGTCTGTCCCGGCTTGCCGCGGAAGCGGTAGCCGACCGTGACGATGCCGCACGTGACCGTGGGCTCTTTGACCTGGCTGCGCTTGATGAGAGTGGAAAGGTCGAGGTCGATGTTCATG
>DASYLL010000046.1:0-14004 GCA_036009605.1 Thermoanaerobaculia bacterium
GGATCACCACCCGGTCGTAGCATGAGAGCACTCCGACGATCTGGTTGCGATGGCGTTCAATCAGGGTGGCCATCTCCTGACGATACCGCTGTCCGTGCCTGCGTACTTACTTTCTTGGTTTCGGCTACGCCGAGGTAGGGAAAACGCGCGTGGCGTCACTCCTGTAGTTGAGTCCAATCCCGAAAACTTGGTGGGTCCACTGATAACTGGAGATTATCCAATGCGCAAGCGTGTCTCCAAGCGGACGCCATGACCACCCTCGATCATGTCGTCAATCTCAGCCTCGCCATCGTGCTGATCGTCGGCGCTTATCAGTTCTATTTCTGGTGCCAGCGCCAGACGCAAGCACGCGCCCGATTTTTCTCATTTCGACTCGACAACACCATTCGCCTCAGGCCGAGTTGGGTCTGGATTTACAGCGGCTTGTACTATCCCGCGATTCTGATTGTCGTCACCAGCGTCAAAGACCTTCGCCACTTCAACTACATGGCATTCAGCTATCTCGTGTTGCTCGGGATTCACATTCTGGTGTTCCTGGTCTTTCCCGTCGAAGTACCACCGGATTGGCGGCAATACAGGGCGAGCGCCAGGACGTACTCTCAGAAACTCCTGGCCTTCGTTCAAAAGTTCGATGCAACGAGCAATTGCTTTCCGAGCCTGCACGTGAGCGTCGCGACGCTCACGGCATTACACGCACCAACCGGAATTCCGGGTGGATTCGCAATGCCGGCGCTGTTTGTCGTCCTGATCGCAGCGAGCTGCATCTTTACGAAGCAGCACTATCTGGTTGACATCCCTGGAGGGCTCGTTCTGGGATGGATCAGTTTCCACCTCTTTGCGAACCTCCTCTGAAATCTCTACTTCGAGAATCCAAGCGCAGAGGAGATGAGGGGAACGGCTTTGCCGAGCACTGGACTCACGACGCTTGCGAAATAGGCTCCAACCGTTACCAGCGTACCGGTGGACATCGGCCAAGTCGGAAAGGTCATGACGGTGGCGCGCAGTTTCTCTGTCGCTTCGATCTCATCGGCCAGCCGCGTAATGGAGCGCGAGCCGCGTCGAGACCTCGTGTGGCGTACCGCCGCGCGTCGGATCTCGCGGGGCTCGCCACCCAGAATGGATTTCAAGAGGCCTTCGCGAAGATCGCACATCAGAAAATGCAGCCGGCCGATCGGGATGCAGAACAACGGAATCACGATCGCTGCGAATATCCCGATCGACGCGGTGCGATCCGTCAATGTGGCCCTCATCATGATCAGGTCATAAACCCAGAACACGACGCCGATCACGAGCAGCGACAGAGACGCCTTGGTGAACTCGATCGCCGGCTTCGCGAGTGTTCGCAATCCGGCGGCACCATCCTCGTGCAATGGATCGTAGAACACGTCCGCCATTCGTAGTTGGCAGATTCGAACGACATAGCTCACCTGATTGATTGTTCCCGTCAGAACGAGATAGGTGAACAGCCCGGTCCAGAAGAAAACAACCCAGCCCGTCACAGTGACAAAACACTCGCCCTGCTCGGATGCCGTGACCACCGCGTCGAAGAACGTGCCGTACAGGAACGAGTGTGAATAGGCAATCATCAACACGACCGTCAGAACGACACACGCCAGCGAGACGAACCAGCGAAGCATCCGATCCGCGCGCGTTCCGGCCCCCGCAAGGAGCGGTTCCGTGACTGCGATCTGTCGCGAGCGCAGCAGAAAGAAGATCACCAGCGGATTGAGCACAGCAAAATCGAGAAGCGTCGAAAAGTTGGAGAGAAACGGATGAACGTCGAAGTGCCGCGCGTCCCAGTAAACCGTTGTGTTGCCCAGTAGGCGACCTTCGAACGCCGCAGCCAGCAGGCTCGTTCCCGTCGCCAGCACACCGTACGCGGCCGCCGCCGAGAACGGAGAAGACAGCGCGCGCGAAGCCAGTACACCGAGGAGCGGATCGATCGAGGCGGGCTTCGGCGTCAAGAATAATCTCCAGTTATCCGCCGCCGCGTGCTGCGCCCGCCCCCTACGCCACGATCACCCGTCGCGGATGCATCTCCGTGATCCGCACCTTCAGTGCCGCATCTGCCACCTGCGTGTACATCTCGGTCGTGCTGATGCTGCGGTGGCCGAGGAGGCGTTGGACGTAGCGGATGTCGACGCCTTCTTCGAGGAGGTACGTGGCGACGGAGTGGCGGAACATGTGCGGGGTGATGCGGTCGCGCACGGACGAGCGTTCGCCGTGGATGCGGATCAGGCGGCGGATCATCTGCGGCGACGCGGCGGCGCCGCGCGAGTTGACGAGGAACGTTTCCGCCTCGACGGCGCAGCGGTCGCGTACTTTGCGGTAATCGCGGAGCAGCGATTTGATCTCGTCGGGGACGAAGACGCGGCGCTCGCGGTTGCCTTTGCCGATGATCGCGATCGTGGCGTCTTCGAGGTCTACGGCGCTGTCGAGGAGAGATGCGAGCTCGCTCACGCGCATGCCGGTAGCGAAGAGCAGCTCGGTGGCGATGTACGCGGTCAGGTCGCTGAACGATGATTTCTGCGGGCGGAGAAGTCTGCGCAGATCGGATCGCGCGATCACGCGTGGGAGGCGTTTTGGCATGCGGATGCGAATGCGCGCGCCGCGAAACGGATCTTCGATCGTTTCGTCATCGTCTTCGAGCCAGTGAAACAACGACCGCAGCGTCGCGAGATGGCGCTTCACCGATGCTTCCTTCAGCGATCGCACATCGAAGAGATGGCGCACGTAGTTGTGGATCACGGTGCGATCGCACGAGATCACGGTCGCGCGTTTGCCGATGAACTGCGAGAAGCGCGCGAGATCGAGCTCGTACGCGCGAACGGTGTGCGGCGAGAGCTTCCGGATCGATTGGCAGTGCCGGATGAATGCGGAAGCCGCTTCGCGGAATTGCACGTCAAAACCCTCCAGAATTGGTTGGATCGCGGATCTTACCCGAGGACGCAAGGCGAGCGCGTCCGCTCTGCGATAATCCCGCGGCCCGATGACCGACCGATCGCAACCCGCCATCCTCGCGCCGCCGCCGCACGTCGGCCGCTCGCTCACGTTCCGCATCGCGCCCGACGCCGATCTGCGCGGCGCGCTCCGTCGGTTGCGCGATGGTCTCTCCATCGACTGCGGCGTCATTGGACTCGGCGAGCCCGCAATCCTCGCCCTCGGCAAAACGATCCCCGGACTGCGCACGTTTCCGGCGATGTCGGGCGCGGCATGCAGCGTGCCGTCAACGCAGGAGGCGCTCTGCATTCTGCTGCGCGGTCGCGATCGCGGCGACGTGTTCGATCTCACGCAGCACATCCGGTCACTCGTCGACAAAGCGTTCCTGCTCGTCGATTCGAACGACACCTTCAAATATCGCGACGGACGCGATCTCACGCGCTTCGAAGACGGCACCGAGAACCCGAAGGGAAAGAAGGCCGCGAAAGCAGCAATCGTCGCGGACGGCGAGCATCTGCGTGGCTCGAGCTTCACCGTCGTGCAGCGATGGGTGCACGACCTCGCGCGTTTCAGCGGGTTCGAGGAAGCGCATCGCGAGACGTTGATCGGACGTCGTGCGGAGTCGAATGAAGAGATTGCAGACGCGCCGCCGTCCGCACATGTGAAACGCGCGGAGCAGGAGAGCTTCGATCCGGAAGCGTTCATGCTGCGACGCTCGATGCCGTGGGCGAGTGCGACGGAGGAAGGGCTCGAATTCGTCGCGCACGTCGAATCGCTCGATCGCTTCGAGCGCGTGCTGCATCGCATGGTCGGTCACGACGACGGGATCGTCGACGGACTGTTCTCGTTCTCGCGTCCCGTGACCGGCGGCTACTACTGGTGCCCGCCGATCGAGGACGGCAAACTCGACCTCGCCATTCTCGGCATCTGAGCCATGCGATCATGAGCGACATGCCGAAGAAGCTCGATGCCGATGCACTGATCCAGCGAGCGCGCGAGATCGCGCACGCGCTTCCCGGCACGACCGAAAAACTGTCGCACGGCGAGCTTGCGTTCTTCGTGCGCGGCCGCCTGTTCTGCACGGTCGACAACAATCATCACGGCAGCGGACACGTCGCACTGTGGTGCAACGCGCCCGAAGGCATGCAGAAGTCGCTCGTCGACGCCGATCCGAAACACTTCTTCGTGCCGCCGTACGTCGGCAAAGGGGGCTGGCTCGGCATGCGACTCGACAGCGGCCTGGCGTGGAAAGCGGTCGCCGATGTTCTCGCGCAAGCCCACGCAATCACGGGCGTCAAGCGATAGCCTCCAACACCTCGGCGAGAATGCCCGCCGCTGTCACGTCCGGACCTGCTCCCGGTCCCGCGATCGTGAGCGGCACCGCGTCGTAACGCTGTGTGCGCAGGATGACGATGTTCTCTCCGGCACGCAGCCGTGCGAGCGGATCGTGTCGTTCGATCTCGCGGACGCGCGCCGTTGCGACTCCATCGACATACGACGCGACGAAGACCAATCGCTTGTTGCGAAACCAAGCGTGTTCCGCGCGTGCTCGCCAGAGCGAGTCATCGGATGTGATCTCGTCTGCGTTTGCTGCCAAAGGCTCGATGCGAATGTCGTCGCGCTCGATGTCGATACCGAGCTCGCGCAACAAGATCACCACTTTTCCCGCGACGTCGCTGCCGGAGAGATCGACCAGCGGATCCGGTTCCGTAAACCCCTTCGCCTGCGCCTCGGCAACCGCCGCGGAGAATTCGACGCCATCGTGCAATCGCGAAAGGATCGACGAGATCGTGCCGGACAACACAGCATCGAGCGAGATCAAACGATCGCCTGTCGCATGGAGCTCGCGTGCGGTACGCAGGATCGGCAACGCGGCGCCGACCGTCGTTTCGTAACGCAGCGGAAGCGCGCGACGTATGGCGATGCGTTTCAACGTGCGCCACCGCGTTGCGTCGCCGGAGCCCGCGAATTTGTTCGCGGTGACGATGCCGACGCCGCGCTCGAGGAGCGATTCGTACGCGTTCGCGATGTCCGCGCTCGCGGTGCAATCGATGAAGATCGCGCCCGACGCGATCGTGTCGACGCTCTCCGAGCGCGGCAGTTGTCGTATGCGGATCTCGGGGTTTCGCAATCGTTCCGTGAGCCTGACGAATGCGCTGCCGACTCTTCCTCGCGCGCCGGCGATCACGATCTCGACTGGTGGATGCGTCCCGATCTCGGTGCCGCTGCGATCGGGTGCGAACGTGTTGCGGATCGAGAGACGAATGCCGCGATCGGCGAGCGGCGGGATCGTGTCGGGATGGAGAACCTTCGCGCCGTCGCGTGCGAGTTGCAGCGCTTCGGTGTGCGTGAGATGCGAATGCAGACGCGCGTCGCGTGCGGTGCGTGGATCGGCGGAGAAGATGCCGTCGACGTCGGACCAGATCTCGACTTCGTCCGCGTCGAGCGCGGCGCCGATGAATGCGGCGGTGATGTCGGATCCGCCGCGGCCGAGGGTGGTGGGGATGTCGTCGCGGGTGGCGCCGACGTAGCCGGTGATGACGGGGACGACACCGTCGCCGATGTGTTCGAGACGTTGCAGAAGTCGATCGCGCGTCGCGTGGAGATCGATGCGCGCGTTGCCGTGTGCGGCGTCGGTGCGGACGATTTCCGTTGCGTCGATCGCGATGGCGGGGACGTCGCGATGGCGCAGCACTTCGGCGAGAAGCGGGGCAGCGAGACGCTCGCCGATGCCGAGGATGGCGTCGTGTTCGGGCGAGCCTCGCTCGGAGCGATTACGGAGGCTGAGGCGGAGGAAGTGCAGCAGGCGCGCGACGGTGGCGCCGCTGCCGTTCCAGTCGCTCGACGTCAGTTCGTGGAGGAGTGAGAGGTGACGCTCGCGCAGCGATTCGACGATGGACGCGTCGGCCGTTGCGGCCGCGGCGTCGAGCGAGGAAGTGACGCCCGAGAGCGCGGATACGACGACGATCACGCGATGTCGATTGGCGCGCCCGCGGATGACGTTGACGACGTTTTCGAGAGTCTCTGCGGAGCCGACGGACGTGCCGCCGAATTTGAGGACGTGTGTGTTGCTCATGTCGTTTTCCTTTTCGTTTTTCTTCATCCGCCGAGATGAATCGGGCGGTGGCGAAAAGGACAAACGCCGAAGAGTTTGTGCTGGTCCCACCACGCCGGCTGTGCCGCGGGTGGGAGAGAAGAGTTACACCCGCGTCAACGCATGCACATGCAACGGCACATGCACATGGAGGTGCGTGCGGCGCGGCTGCGGAAGCTGGCGGTGCGACTCATATCGGCGACGCGGATGGTGCGCGAGCGCTACGCGATTTGTCAACCCGAAACCCCGCGGCGGCGTGCTGCGTCCCATGGAAACGATGCGAATTTCCCAACGAAACGTGCTGATCGGCGTGCTCACGTTGCTCCTCGGATGGATAGTGCGCGGCATTGCATTCGATGCGGACGCGAGTCCGATGCCGCAGTCCTCCGCGCCTGCTGCGATTGCGCCTTCCGTTCAGGCAGAGGTGTGGCCGCAATTGAGCGTCGATCGCGTGTCGTATGCGTCGAGCGAATCGCACAGCACGCGCAATCTCTTCGGGTATGTGGAGCGCGTCGTTCCTGTCGCGCCTGTGGTTCGTCCCGCACCTGCGCCTGTCGTTGTCGCCCCTCCCGTTGTGGTGCCTACGGTCGTTGAAGAGCGGCCGCGTCTGCGTTTCGCGTATCGATTCATCGGCAGATTCGGCCCGAACGATCGCCCCGTTGCCGCGTTCTCGCGTGAGGGTGAAGTCGTGACCGCGCGCATCGGCGATCGCGTCGGCGAGCATTTCGTGCTGCGCTCGATCGGGATCGAGAGTGTCGAGATGGAGGCGGTGGTGGGTGGGGAGGTGCAGACGGAGCGGGTGCCGCTGAATCGTTCGGCGGTGTGATCGCACTACAAAGCGGCAGCGGATGGTGTCTTTGGATGCCATGAAGAATCTCGCGCGCGTCTTGTTGGTCGTTGCATTCGCTTTGTCCGCGTTCGCGCAGGACGCTCCGATCGCGGGCGTCTATCACGAGGCGAGTTGTCCGTCCGTCGATACGAAGCGGATGCCGCGGATGAAGCGGACGGTTGCCGAGTCGAGCGGGTGGTTGCCGGCGCCGGATTGTCATCCGGAAGTGCGGGTGCGATTTTTGGGCAGAGTTGGCAACGTACCGACGAGCAACGTACCGACGACCGAACCCTGTCAGATGGTGCACGTCAACGGTCATTGGAAAGCCGGAACGTGGGTGGACGAGTACTGGCGTCGGGACTGCAACAACTAGTCAAACTCAGCGCGGCAATCGCCACCACAGGAACGCCGCCACGCACGCCGGCAACAGAAAAATCACAAGAAAGATCGGCAGTTCTTCGCGCACGGTGTAGCCCGCGTGCGTCACGCCGATCCACATGTTGATCGCCGCCACCGCGAACCAGATCGCGAGAAAGATGGCGAACCACCTGCCTGTGAACCAGCTGACGCCGAGCAGCGCAAAACCGGCAACGATGATGATGAGCATTCGCATCAGATGGCGACCTCCCCGGACGCACTCGCCTTCCGCACACAATTCCGACCCGACTTCTTCGCCACGTACAACGCGCGATCCGCGGCTGCCTGTAGCGCGCTCCAACCTTCGACATCCTGCGGGATCATCGCGGCGACGCCGCAGCTCGTCGTCGTGCCGAGTTGCAACTCTTCGATTCCTGCGCGCAGTTTTTCGGCGACGCGGGCGGCTTCGTCCTCGGTTGTCGACGTGAGCAGGACGGCGAACTCTTCGCCGCCGATTCGAGCGACGAGATCCTTGGTGCGCATGCCGAGGTCGCCGCTGCGGCGGAGCTCGCGGGCGAGGTAGCGGCCGACTTGCACGAGCGCGGCGTCGCCGGCGGGATGGCCGCGCTCGTCGTTGAGTTGCTTGAAGTGATCGAGATCGAGAAGCAGCAACGCAAGCGGTTTGCGCAATTCGTATGCGGTGTGCCAATCCTCGATGAATGCGCGTTGAAAGTACCGACGATTGGCGATGCCGGTGAGCTCATCGAGCAGCGCCAGTCGTTCGAGATGCGAATTCGCCTGACGCAAATCTTCGGTTCGTTCATCGACGAGCGCGCGCAGGCGATCGGCCTGGCGATGCAGCGTCTTCGTGCGCAGCCACACGATCGCCGCGATGAGCAGCGCGAAAAGCATGCCCCACGCAATCAGCGCCGTCATCGTGCGATACCACGGCGGCCGCACGCTGAACTGCCAGCGCGTCTCCGTACTCGTCTCGCCCGACGCGCCGCGCGCACGCACGTGAAACGTGTAGTCGCCGTGATCGAGATTCGTGTAGTCGATCGACGGCTCGGGCGTCCACGCACTCCACGCGGAGTCGGCGGGCGCGAGTCGATATTGATAGAGCGTACCGGGGCGATACGACGCCGGCGCGAACTCGATGCGCAGGCGTCCGAACGCATGTCGCAGCGGCGCGGTCACCGCTTTGTTGTCGCCGGTGACGACGCGATGAATGCGCGGCGGCGGCTGCACGAACGCTCGCGGCGCCGCGGCGGTTTCGTATCGATAGAGACGCGGTCCGGTCGCGGCCCACATCACTTCGCCGTCCGCTTCAAGCATCTGCACGCGCGGCGCTTCGATGGTCACGATCGGCATCGGCTCGCGCGCGTAACTTCCGTCTTCCATCCGTCGCACGAAAATCAGCGGACTCCCGTTCGCCCACACATTCCCCCGCGAATCCTCTGCGATCGCAAAGAAGCTCGTGCGAACGTGTCCGAGTCGCGGATCGGGTTGCAGACGACCGTTGCCGACCGGCTCGAGAATCTCACCTCGGCGCACCGCGAGGATCCGTCCGTCGACGCGCGCGACGTCCATCTCGCCGCGGCCGAATGTCGTCATGCGCGGTCCTTCGTTCGTGAGCCGCAGGCGCAGCACGCCGTTGAAGATCGAGCCCGCCCAGAGCGTTCCTTCCTCATCTTCGATCATCGTTCGCAGGTACGGCGGCGTCCCTGCGATCGGTCCTTCGAAGTGCCATGAATTGCCATCGCGGCGCAGCGTGCCGAGGCCGTTTTTCAGCGCGGCCCAGATGCGATTCGGGTCGTGCTGCGAATGCAGCAGGTTGTAGACGACCAGCTCCTCGGTATCGTCGATGCGGCGCGCGCGATCGTCGTCGAGGATGAAGACGCCTTCACCGGTGGCGACGAACAGCTCGTCGTCAACGCTCAGCACGCGCCACGCGGGCGGCGGAATGGATTCGATGAGGCGGAACTTCGGGTGTGCGCGATCGGCGACGAAGAGTCCGTGCGACGTCGTGACATAGAGACGCTCGCGATGACGCGCTGTCGACGACGCCGTGCCTTGCAGTCCGCGCCGGATATCCAGCACGGACATCGGCGTCGCGAGATCGATGCGCACGAACGGACCGTGATAGGTGAGCCAGAGCGCGCCTTCGCGATCGGTGATCGCGGCCGTGAGCACGTCGCTCGGCAAACCCGCGGCGTCATCGAGACGTTGCTCGAGCGTTCCGTCGATGCCGAGAACGAGGATGCCGTGCTGGCGGGTGCCGATGATGATGCGACCGTCGACGAGACGGCAGCCGGTCACGACGAGCTTGCGCTGCAACCATTCCGAGGCCGCGGGCGAGAACGGCGTGATGCTCTTGCCGTCGAATGCGAAGAGACCTTCGTTGCGGACGGCGACGAGCATGCGATCGCCATCGAGCGGCAATACGAGATCGATGGTCTTGCCCGCGAACCCTGCGGACACGAGACGTGTGCCGTCGATGCGCGACAGCCCGTCGCCGAGGGAGATGTAGGTTGCGCTGTTGGTGCGGAAACAGTGACGCGATGCGCCGGATGTTCGACGTAGATCCGCGAGCACGCGTGGCGTTCCGCCGTTCCACGCGACGAGCACGTTCTCGGCGACGAACACGAAGCCGTCGCGCGTCGAGCAGACCGTTCGGACGTCGCCGGTGCGGCGATATTCCTGCGGCAGTTGCGGCAGCAGCGAGTGATAGACGAGCGTTCCGGACGCGTCGGAGGTGACCCAGCCCATCTCGTCGATGCCGCCGACGGCGATCTCCGGACCCTTGCCGCTGGCGACCGAGAACACGGCGGATTCGTTCGGCAGCGCGACCGTCGTCCACCACGCGCCGTCGTAGCGCGTGACGCCCGCGAGTCCGCCGAAGTAGAGCAGGCCGCCGCGATCCTGCGTCAGCGCGAAGATCTGTGAGCCGGCGGTGTGATCGCGTTCCTGCCGGACTTCGATCAGCGGGAAGCCGCGCTCGAAGTCGCGTCGCCCCTCGGCGAACACGCCGTGAGCGAGGGCAGCGAGCAGGAGGGATGCGAGGACGCGCATGCGATGCGTTGAGGGTGAAGTGAGGAGAGCGATTTGTCTAGTTTGGAGTGCGGCTGCCGCACTCCAAACGTCCTACGCGCGCGGCAGCGTGACGACGAATGTCGCGCCGCGATCCGGGCCGTCGCTCGTCGCGAGCACGGTGCCACCGTGCATCTCGGTCACGTGCTTGACGATCGCGAGCCCGAGTCCGAGTCCGCCGTGAGAGCGTGTGCTCGAACTGTCGCCCTGGCGAAATGGTTCGAAGACGTGCGGCAGGAGCTCGGCGGCGATGCCGCGGCCTTCATCGCGAATGGTGAGTAGTGCGTTCGTGTCGTCGTGCATGACTTCGATCGTCACGCGCGTCCCGTTCTTCGAGAACTTCATCGCGTTCGAGAGCAGGTTCCACACGATTTGCTGCAGGCGCGTGGCATCACCGTTGACCATCGTCGGTCCGATCGGGATGTGCAGGTCGATGGTGATGTTGCGTGCGTCCGCCGCGAGCCGCAGCGTATCGACCGCGCCTCTTGCGATCCCGGCGAGATCGACGACATCAGCGCGCAGTGAGAATTTGCCGGTGATGATGCGCGAGATGTCGAGCAGGTCATCGATGAGCGAGGCCTGGGCGCGCGCGCAGCGATCGATGGTTCCGATCGCAGTCGTCACCAGCGTGGGATCGACGACGCCGGCTTCGAGCATGCGCGCCCAGCCGATGATCGCGGTGAGCGGCGTGCGCAATTCGTGCGACAGCGTGGCCAGGAACTCGTCTTTCGCGCGCAGCGACTGGCGCAACGCGTTCTCCAGTTCCTTGCGAAGCTCGATCTCGTTTTCGAGCGAGAGCGCGCGCTGTTGCAGGATCGCGATCTCCCGTGCGCGATCATCGCTGCTGGCAGGCTCGAACTTTTCCGTCGGCGTCACGTGGCTATGCGCGCTGCAGATTTCATTGAACGCTGCGCCGTGCGCTTCTTTGTAGAAGTTGCCCATCGGATAGGAGCAGAGCAGCGAGAACGAGTAGAGGCCGGCCAGACCGTTCCACATCTCTTCGAGCTCGATCGCGCCGGCGGGGTTTCCGTCGCGCCAGAGCAGGTCGACCATTTCGCCGTATGCACGAACACGCGCGCGCCCGCCGCCACTGAGCCGTTCGAGGGTGCCGCCAAGGGTCATGCGGAAGCGTTCTTCGTTGAGAACGTTGCCGTTCAGGAATGAATCGAGCGTCGTGCGCGCGTCGAGCATGATGATGCGCGGATCCTTGGGATCGATCCCGAGGATGCGAAACTGCGCCGCGAATTTCTCGCGATGCGCTTCGGTGGCGACGAGCACGACAGGCTCGTTTGCCTGCAATCCATTGACGACGAATGACGTCACGCAGCGGCAGAGGAAATCGTCGTTTTCGTAGAACTGGACCGCGTGCCGCGAGCCTGCGAACGTGGGGGAGCTCCAATCGTGAACGCCGAGGCTCATGTCGGCCTTCAACCCTACCAGAATCTACGCCCTGGACCGCGAATGGTCTACGATCTCTTCCACAAGGAGAATTCACCTGGCCTTTCAGCGATTCGATTTTCTCTCGAAGAGTGCCAGCGGACTGAGTTACGTCCGCGAGCGACGCCTCGGCGTAACGCGCGTGCTGACGCCGAGTGAGCTGGCCGATTTCAGCGATCCGCCGCAGTGCACCGAATGCGGCGAGCAGTTCGGCTGCGAGCATTTCAATTGCGCGGGCGAGCCATTGCTGTCCGAGACGGAGATCGAGGGCGAAGTGCCGCGCGAATGGTCGACGTTCGCGAAGGACTACGGGATCAGTCGCGGCGATCTGCTGCGATTGAAGCGGATCGAGTGCAATGAAGGCGAGTATCGGATGGCCGATCACGATACGGCGGATATGCGGACGCTGGAGTTGATGCTGTTATTGAACGAGTCGCGCTGAGTTGCATTTGCTCGGCCTTCTCCCCTCTCACGAGGGGCGAAGGCCGAAGGACTTCCCGATCAACTCATACGAGCGCCGCCGCGCCGCGTGCTCGTAGGTGATCGTCACGATCATCATCTCGTCCGCGCCATACTCCTCCGCCACTTTCTCGATTCCCTCGCGCACCACATCGGGGGTACCGACGATCGTGCGACGTCGCATCGACATCGGCGCTTCGGTCGGTGGTTGCTGCGCAAGAAACTCAAGCGCTTTTTCAACGGGCGGGATGGGGATGAGTTGCCCGCGGAAGAAGAGCGTGAACATCATCTTCGCGCTCGCGGCGAGTCGGCGCGCTTCTTCATCCGTGTCGGCGCAGAGCGCCCAGACGGCCACGATCGACTTTGGCTTCGCCGCGCGTTGCGAGGGCGTGAATTCGTTGCGATAGCGCGTCACGATTTCCGCACCGCCTGCGTTGATGAAATCCGCGAACGCGTACGGAATGCCGAGCTCCGCCGCCCACAAACCACTCTGCGGCGAGCTGCCGAGGAGCCAGAGGTCGGGAAGCTCGGGGCGGCCGGGGAGTTGCGTGAGCCGCGCGAACGGATGATCTTTCGGCATGTCGTCATCGAGGTAGGCCATCAACTCGACGAGCTGCGCGGGGAAGTCGTCTGGCGCGGCCTGACGTCGATCGCGTTGCAATGCGAACGCTGTCGTCGGATCGCTTCCAGCCGCGCGTCCGACCGCGAGATCGACGCGGCCCGGAAAGAGTCCGCTGAGCATGCTGAAGCTTTCCGCGACGCGCAACGGGCTGTAGTGCGGCAGCATCACACCGCCGCTGCCGACGCGTATCCGCGACGTCGTCGCGCCGATCGGTCCAATCAACGCCTCGGGACTCGCGCACGCGAGCGCCGGCGTTCCGTGATGTTCGGCAACCCAGTAACGTTCGTATCCGAGGTCGTCGGCGAGTTGCGCGAGATCGACCGAATTGCGCAGTGCCTGGGCGCCGGTCATGCCTTCGGAGATCGGCGCCTGATCGAGAACGCTGAGTTTCATGGTGTTGTTGTCGCGCTGAGCTTTCATCGGGCGCCAATGGTGCCGGAGCCTTGGGCAACCGACGCCGCCGGCCGTGCCGGCCCGAGTTTCACCGTGAGCATCGAGACCGATCCGCCGTCGACGCCTTCGACCGGGAAGCTCACGGCGTCGTCCTCGCTCTGCGTGCCGAGGATGTAGAGGAGCGGGAGATAGTGATCGGGAGTTGGAGCAGAGCGTTGTGCATCGTGTCCGAGATTTTCATAGTCGATGAGTGGCTGATGTTCGTTGCGCTGGATCTGATCGCGCGCGAGTGCTTCGAAACGCACAGCCCAGTCGAACGGTTCCGGATCGTGCTTGCCCCACGCATACGTGTGGAGGTTGTGTACGAGATTGCCGCTGCCCATCACGAGCACGCCTTCGTCGCGCAGCGGTGCGAGTTTTCTGCCGAGGTCGTAGTGAAACTGCGCGGGTTGCGTTTCGTCGATGCTGAGTTGCACGACCGGAATGTCGGCGTTCGGGAAGAGATGCACGAGGACGGACCACGTGCCGTGATCGAGTCCCCATTGCGTGTCCGCTTCGACATCAACCGGGGCGAACAATGTGCGAATACGCATGAAGAGATCGGGATCGCCTTTCGCCGGATACTCGACTTCGTACAGCGCGCGCGGAAAGCCGCCGAAGTCGTGAATCGTGCGCGGCCGTTCCATCGCGGTGACGAGCGTGGCCGGCAGATACCAGTGCGCGGACACGCAGACGATCGCGCGCGGCTTCGGCATCGACGCGCCGATCGCGCGCCACGCTTCG
>DASYLL010000047.1:0-2978 GCA_036009605.1 Thermoanaerobaculia bacterium
CTGTCGACCGCCTGCGCGAGGATGCGCGTCGACTGACGCAGCTCCTCGACACGAACGAGAAAGCGATCGTACACGTCGCCGTTCGAGCCGACGGGTACATCGAAGTCGTACGTCTCGTAGTCGAGATACGGGAAGTCCTTGCGCACATCATACGCGACGCCGGACGCGCGCAGCATCGGACCCGAGAGTCCGTAGTTGATCGCCTCATCCGCGGACATGACGCCGAGCGCGGTGGTGCGGCCCACCCAGATGCCGTTCTTCGTCAGCATGCGATCGCACTCGTCGACCGTCTTCGGGAAGGTGCGGATGAAGTGGCGGAGCTGATCCGTCCATCCTTCCGGAATATCCGCCGCCATGCCGCCGACACGCGTCGCCGTCGTCGTGAGGCGCGCGCCGACCCAGCTCTCGAGCAGGTTGTAGACGTTCTCTCGCTCCTGGAATGACCAGAGGAACGGTGTGAACGCGCCGAGGTCGATGCAGGTGGTGCCGAGCCAGACGAGGTGCGAGATGATGCGCGAGAGCTCCATCGCGATCACGCGAAGCACCGTGCAACGCGGCGGCACCTCGATGCCGAACAGTCGCTCGGCGCCGATCGAGAAGGCGACGTTGTTGCCGATCGAGTTCAGGTAATCCTCGCGATCGGTCCACGGGATCACCTGATTGTACTGGCGATACTCGCCGATCTTCTCGAAGCCGCAGTGGAGATAGCCGATGTGCGGAATGCAGCGCACGACCGTCTCACCGTCCAGCTCGAGCACGAGGCGGAGCACGCCGTGCGTCGCAGGATGCTGCGGGCCGATGTTGATGAGCATGTGCTCACCCTCGAGTTCCGGCGCAACTCCCATCGCGGGTGGCTCGAGCGTCGTCACGCTGCCGTTTTCGCTGATCGTCATCGGCGTGCGCACTGCGCGCCCATCCGCATCCACGCCGGCAGTACCGAGCGCGACTTCTACCGTGCGCGTCGTCGTCGCCATGTTATTCTCCCGTCCGTTCGCCGCCGGCGAGGCGCCGGCGCATGTCTTCGGGGAGATCCTCGAACGCCTGTGCCACTGAAAGCTCTTCCATTGAATAGCGACCTTCCGTCGTGATGCTCAGCGCCTGGCGCAGCTGCTCGGCGCGACTGAAGCGGCCGCGCAGCGGGAAATCCTTGCGGAGTGGAAAGCCCTCGCGATACGACTCCCACATGAGGATGCGGCGCAGATCCGGGTGACCGGTGAACTTGATGCCGAACATGTCGAAGCACTCGCGCTCGAGCCAATTCGCGGCCTTGTAGATGGGCCACACGCTGTCGACGACGAGCGGTGCGCGCTTGTCGAGCGAGACCTTGAGGCGAAGGAAGCGACGATACGGCAGCGAGCGCAGATGCCAGACGACCTCGAGCGGCTGCTCGGGGTCGCGGAATTCGACGGCGGTGACGTCGGAGAGATAGTCGTATTGCTGAGACGGATCGTCGTGCAGCCAGCGCACGATCTCGCTCACGCCGCTCGCCTGGATGTACACGTTCGTTTCGCCCCAGATCACTTCGGAGCGCACGAACTGCTTGCCGAACTTCGCCGCGATCGCAGCCGCCGACGGATTCGCTTCGGCGCCGCGCTGCGGAACGTTGCGTGGCGTGGCGGGCGCGGGGGCGCCGGGGTTCGCGCTGCCGGGAAGCACGGGTGAAAACGGAGCGGTCACAGTCCCGACCGCGTCTGCTGCACGGAGTTGCCGAACGGCTCGGAGAGCTCGTCGATGCGGCTGGCTGGGATGTACAAGCCGCTCTCGGGGTCGGGCTCCATCTCGTTGCGAATCGTGTTGTCGGACATCTTCTCGCGCATGACCTTTTCCTGCAGCATCATGATGCCGTAGATCAGGCCTTCGGGGCGCGGCGGACATCCGGGAACGTAGACGTCGACGGGGATGATCGTGTCGATCCCCTGCACCACCGCGTAGTTGTCGAACATCCCGCCCGACGACGCGCACGCGCCCATGGAGATCGCCCACTTCGGCTGCGGCATCTGCTGCCAGATGCGGCGCAGCACCGGCGCGAGCTTGAACGGCACGCGGCCGGCGCAGATTAGCACATCGGCCTGGCGAGGCGAGAAGCTCATGCGCTCCATGCCGAATCGCGCGAGATCGAAGCGCGTCGCGGCGGTGGCCATGAACTCGATGGCGCAGCAGGCGGTGCCGAACGGCATCGGCCAGAGCGATTTCGAGCGGCTCCAGTTCACCAGAAAATCGAGACGCGTCGCGACCCAGCTTTCCTGCTGTGGCGGACCGAACGTCGTGCTCGTGGGACTCACGTGACTCAATCCCATTGCAGCGCTCCCTTCTTCCAGACGTAGATGTAGCCGACGAGCAGAATCGCGATGAAGACGAGCATCTCACCAAGTCCGAAGAAGGAGAGATGAGCAGGGGCGCACGCTCCATTCACGAGCGCCACATCGCACGAGAGCTGTCGGTAGTAGGTCGCCCACGGAATCATGAACACCGTCTCGATGTCGAAGACGATGAACAGCATCGCGACCATGTAGAACTTGACGGAGAATCGCTCGCGGGCGTCGCCCAGCGGAGGGATTCCAGACTCGTACGGGACCTGTTTGACGGGGGTGGGACGCGGGCGAATCGTGAGATGGGACAATGCGAGCATCATGACCGCGTTCGCGGCTACGAACCCCACCAACATGAGAATCGGAAAATACTCGCGACCCATCGTCTCCCAGTTCGTGAAATTTTTCACTATCCCTCGCGGGAAAACTATCTAGCGGTTACGGCCACTGCAATGCGCTTTGCCATGGTGAATGGGGAGCGATACATTCCCCTCCGACCACGCATTGCCCTTCCTCGCCACCCCCGACACATGTCCATCAAGTCCGATCGCTGGATCCGCCAGATGGCGCTTGAGCACGGTATGATCGAGCCCTTTGCCGACCGCCAGGTTCGCGAAGGCGTCATCTCCTACGGCGTCAGCTCGTACGGATACGACATGCGTGTCGCGA
>DASYLL010000048.1:0-5918 GCA_036009605.1 Thermoanaerobaculia bacterium
GTGATGCCAGCAGCGTCATCTCGTGAGAAGTAGTAACCTCGCGTGTGGTTCTAGCCGGCACACCTGATAAGAGCGGAGAGGTCTCATGACGGAATCCGCGGAACCGCGAAGTGACTCGCCCTGGCCAGTTGGGATCGTACACAGCGTCGGCTTCCGCGGCTCACTCATTTCCCTTCACCTCCAACGCCAACTCTCCGAACGGCGACAGAAACCCTTCCGCACACCGGTTGCCGCTACAAAGTGAATACGCTCCGGGCTCCATCGCGTGGATCGTCAACGAACCATTCTCATTCGCTGTCGTGTGCCACACGTAGCGCAAGTTGTCGACGGACGTGGTGGCGCCGGCGTATTTCAGGTCAGCGCCACGAGGCGCTCTCACAGTAATTGAGCCACCGTTCTGCACCACGTTCGCCACGATATTTCCGCTCTTATGGAGTACATATCCCATCGTGTATGCGAAGCCGGATGCGGCCACGTGGACGTCGTATTCACGAATGTTCGGCGCGAGTCTCGCCGCGAAGCGACCGCGCGCGTCGGTGGTTTCAGTCAATGCATACGTGCTTGTACCATCCGGAGGGCGGACCCACACGCGTGCTCCGGCGACAGGGCCGAGCGGTGAGACGACGACGCCATTCACGAGCGTCACCGGCTTCAAAACCAGCACAACCTCAGCATGAGGCTGGTCCTCGCTCAACGTCACTTCGACGAGCTCGCTGCGTCGTTCGTCGCCCTCGCCTTCAAGGTGATAGGTTCCGGGAGCCATCCCTTGCACGACGAAAGTCCCATCGTCGCCCGGGAAGCGTTGCAGGACATCCAGAGCATCCACTAGTCCGGTGTCGCCAGCAATCGTCACGATTCCACTGACCGGCTTGTTTTCATGGTCAACCAGCGTTCCGGTCAGCGCGAGATTTCCCAGGCGAATGACGAGTTCCGTGTCGCCGGAGGGTAGATCGTCGAACTGCAATCTGCGATCAATCGGAGGAACCTCCGCCGATATGACTGCCGTCCAGCGTTCCGGCTTCGCCTCCGGCAGCGTCATCGTGAATCGCCCCGTACTGTCGCTCACGGCGTTCGCGGTCCGTGCGGTGCCATCGTTCAGTACGATCTTCGCTTCGATGGGACGGTCATCGAGCAGGACTCGGCCACGCAGGATGCGCACCTGAACAGCGACTGGGAGCGTGAGATCCGTTTCGACGTCAAACGTTTCGTAGGCAAACCTGCTGCCTTCCATATTGAGGAGTTCGAGGCTGTAGCGGCCCGGCTGCAGCCTTGCGAAAGACCATGTGCCGTCCGTCCTGATCTGGCCAGTCTCCACTGTTTCGGCGTAGGGCTCGTCGAGCAATCGCGACAGAGTAGTGGTCCAACGGGAACCATCGGGCGCAACAGGCGGTGTCACAGTCACCGACACCGTTCGCGGCCGCGCCAGCACGAGCGGACGTGCCAGCTCTGCTTCCGCTCCCGTGACGACTGTAATCGCAACATCCCCTGTGGTGAGACTGGACGGATGCGATGCCGAGAGGACCTGCTCACCCGGAGCGACACCATCGATATGAAAGAACCCTTTCTTGTCGGGCTTTGCTTTGACTGTCGTGAACGATGAACCGCGGCGCGGTTTCGCCGTGATCGTAACCTCCTGCACATTCACCTTCTCACCTCGAGCGACCTCCACGCGACCGGTGATGGACTGGCCGGGCTTGAAAAGGATCTCGCCGAGGTTTGCCACGCCGCCGGCGGGTGCGTTGACGGTGGTAAAGTACAGCGCGATATACTTCGGCGCGCGCAGCCGGGCGCTATATGTGCCGGCCGGAACGCGACACGTGAACGCTGTGTCGTCGAACACGCATGCCGTTTCCCCCGACAGACCTTCTCCCGGTGATGCCGGCTCGAACCGGAGCGTTGCATCCCGCGGTCCGTCCTTCCGAACATGGCCGCTGATTGACGATACGGGTCGCAGTTCTGCGATGACGTCCGTCTTTTCATTTGCCAGGAAGTACTGGCGCTGATGCCACGCGCCCGCGGCCACGACGTCCAGTGCCCAGTATCCCGCTTCCAGTTCGAGCGACACAGGTTTGTCCACCGCTGCCTCGATCCGGCGGTCCGGCTCCGTCCTACCTAGATCGGCCGAAGAAATGACGCTGCGAAACTCCATGACGGCATTCGTTACTCCAACGCCGTCATGAAGCCGCATCGACACAGTGACGGTTTCCGCATGTAGCGCGCAGCCGGCGACGGCGACGATTGCGACGAGCAGAGTGCGCATCATCGGTAGTACGTACAGATACCCTTCGCCGTCCGAGCCACTGCGTCGCAATTGCATGCACCAGGATTGCTGTGCCTGCCGCAACTATATTGGTTGGTGCCATTCAGCTTGATCACGCTGAGGTGGTAGCAACCCTGTTTGGCGGCCCCTCCCTTGGCAGTGCAGGCAATGTAGTCGCCGCCCTCCATCGCAGTCGGTGTCGGGTCATTGAAGCAGTTGTCTGTGGTCATGTCTCCGGCACATCCATGGTCGAAGACTTCCTTATCCTGAATGGCGGCCGCTGCGGGAAACGTGACGAGAAACACAAGAAACATGACAATCAACATTCGAGGCGTTCGCATAACTTTCCATCCTTTCCTGATTCGTGGTTCCAACTCACTACGTGACTGCTGTGACTTTGCTGACTGCGCCGTTGCGCGCGTGTTGCTCTTCAGCCGCGCGCCTCCGGGTGAAACAAGCTCGATTCGAGGAGCAGCGGCAAGTTGCCGCGGTTCGGAATCTTGCGGAAATACTCAACCAGGTACCCGGTCATCTCTTCGGCGGTCGCGAACTGCGAAAAGTCGAGACCGCTGCATTGCATGAACTCCACGAACGCGCGGATGATCTCGGCGCGGGAAATCGCCGTGTGGTGGCGCATGCGAATGAGGACGCTCATTACGTCGAGATAGCCGATGTGTCGCTCAAGCATGACGACCGTAATTCGCTGCCAAGGTTCGGTATGCACGACAGGCCGTCCCCTGTGGGCCGGCGCCACTTCCGATTTTCGTTTCGCGACGTCCTCTCTCGTCCTTTTCACAGTTCACCCTCGCCATAGTTTTGCGGCGCGCTCTCGGCGTCGGCATCTGCGCAGGAGCACATCAAGCCGCCGGATCTCATGGAGAAACGCGAGGGCGTAGGGCGCGGCGAGCGCCTCCACGACCGCGAGCTTGACGTCATACGTTCGGCGCCGCCCGGACTCAAGGTCGGCGAGGCGCTCCTCAAGGTCGGTGAGTACGCCTTGGAGTTCCGGGTCGCGGCGCTCGTCCGCTCTTTTGCCGTGAGTTGGCATGTCGCATCTCCGCGCTCTTCGAGTTGTGATGCCAGCGGTATCACATCGGGAGAGGTAGTAACCTCGCGCCTGGTCCTCTCCGGCACACCCGAGAAGGGTGAAGAAGTCTCGTGACGGGAATCCCGTGGGACCGCAAAGGTGATGAGCATGGCGAGTTCGGATCGCTGTTGTACCTCTCCTCCACTTGCATCGAAGCTCGTATTTCCTGACTGGACGGGCGCGCGGCGCTTCGCATTTTCTGACCGTCATGTGCAATTGGGTAGGGAACGCCCGCGTTCCATCACTCCTATGGAGAGAGAGAGATGCTGCAGGAGCCTCGCGAGGCAAAGTTCATGACGCCGGGAGTGCCTCGTGAATCCACGGGTACGACTGCGTCTTTTGAGGAGGCGTACCTGCAATTTGCTCCACTCCTGCGGAAGATCGCCGTCAAGAAATACGGCATCCCGTTCGCCGAAGCGGAACCGCTCGTCCACGACGTGTTCGCCACCTATTTCACGAACGCCGAAGAAGTGAACGATGTCGGTCCCTACCTCGTGGGCGGGATCTGCAACGCGGCGCGTCACTATCTGCGCCGCCTAGATGCACGGGACGCTATCTTCTGCGGTGAAAACCCGTGTGTCGCCGCCCCGACCGAGTCCATCCTGTACGAAGTTGAACGGAAGCTCCTGCTGCGCCGGCTTCTTTCGCGTGTGGGCAGCCGATGCCGCGAGCTCCTTCACCGGTACTACCTGATCGGCGAGAGTACGAACACCATTGCCGGCGCGCTGCACTTCAAGCCCATGACGGTCCTCATCTGTCTTGCGAAGTGCCGGAAGCGCGCACTCGCCGCGTATCACACGATCATGGAGCGGCCGCAGACGTGAACCACATTCCGGAAGGAGAACTCGCGCTGTACACCGCGCAGCCCGACGCGATCGCGGCAGCCCGGCGCGCTGAGATTGAGAACCACCTTGCGTCGTGCGCAGAGTGTCAGGAAGGGCATGACTTCTTCGCGGTGCAGGATGACGTTGACGGGGCGTTTGGTGAGTTCGACACGTGGGAGCCGTTGATCGGCTCTGCGACTTACACCACGCTGATGGAGTACGGCGCTCGCGTCGCCGAGGAAGATCGCGAGGCCGAGATCGTCCTCAAGCCGTACCTCGAGAATCCGATTCGTGCTGCGTGGACGACACTAACGACGAAGCGTAAGTTCAGGACCGGTGGCGTCGTCCGAAAACTCAACGCAGCCGCGCACGGCATCCACAAGAGCAAACCACGGATCGCCCTTACGTTCGCGGATGCTGCGATCTCCGTAGCCGAAGTGCTGGCGGATGACCTTTATCCAGCGCAGGCGGTCTACCAACTTCGTGGCACCGCATGGAGGGAGCGCGCGAAGGCACAACTACTCCTCGGACACTTCCCGCAGGCGCACGACTCGCTCGACCACGCCGAACGTGCGTACGGGAAGACCCCGCACAATAGTCTCGGTCTCTCGCTCGTCGCTCTCCTGAGGGCTGGCGTGTACTACGAGCAAGGACGGCTGGATGAGGCGATGACGATGGCCGAGCGCGCGGAGCGGGGCTTTGCGCACGCCAGCGATGACAAAAGGCGCATGGACGCGGCCTTTCTGCAAGCGAGCATCATCTTCGAGGCAGGAGATCCTAATCGTGCGCTGCCGATTTTTCACCGGATCATCGAACACGGCGAAAACACAAAGAGCGCGCAGTGGATAGCTCTTGGGTCATACGCCGCCGCAAACTGCGAGGTGGACCGTCTGAATCTCGGGGAGGCGAGTATCCTCTTCCATCGAGCGCTCCGCACATTCCGCGAGCATGGGCCCGAGCGTGAACGACTATTGACGGAGTGGGGCGTTGCCCGGGTTGTTCTCCAGAGCGGCAACCACTCCGATGCGATCCGCCGACTGCGCAACGTTGCCGCGGACTTTGAGCGCTTCGGCATGGTCACAAACGCCGCGCTGGTCGAACTCGATGTGTCCGATGCGCTCCTCGCCCTGGATCGCCCCGCCGAGATCGTTGTACTCGCGCAGCACCTTTTCTCCGTCTTCACAAAGGCTGGAATGCTCACCGGTGCGCTGGCCGCTCTTGCATACTTGAAAGAGGCAGCGTCAACGAATCGCCTCACGAAGCAGGACGTTGCTGCTATCCGCGCGTTTCTTCGGCGTGCCGAGCGACAACCTTCCTTGCAGTTCGTCCCTCCGCCGAGACCTTCCGAAGATTCCGTATAAAGTCCTTCGCCCTCCGCCACTCCTGAGTGCGAGGGCGCCCTCCCGAACCGCCGGCCGGCAGCCGGCGAAGGAGGGCATATGCGACGTGTGTTCAAGGGCGGAGCTGTGGTCGCGCTCATCGCGATCCTCATTGCGCCTGCAATCTACGCCGACGATCCACCACCGGGCATGGATCCGCCACGGGCACGGATCGGTCCACCGACTGGCATTGGGGCGCAGGAAGAACCGTCCACAATTTTCGAGCTGTTCTGGGTCTGGTTGCACGCCCGAATCGGCCCGCCGACCGGCTAAACCGCGACTGATTCTGATCGGATGCGCGTGGGTCGAACGTGTACCCACGGCACGCTCGACTCTCAAATTCCGCTAAAACAGCGGTAGGGAGAGGT
>DASYLL010000049.1:0-10675 GCA_036009605.1 Thermoanaerobaculia bacterium
TTCACCGGCATCAAGGGCCAGTACGTCAAGATTGCCGACACGATCAAAGGCTTCCGCGAGATCGTCGAAGGCAAGCATGACGAGATCCCCGAGCAGGCGTTCCTGCTGCAGGGCACGATCGAACAGGTGCTCGAGAAGTACGAGCAGATGAAGCGCGAGGCGGCGTAAGGAACTTCGATGGCCGATCTCCCGACCAAGATCAATCTCACGATCGTCACGCGCGAGCGGAAGATCATCGACGCGCAGGTCGATGAAGTGATTCTGCCTGCGACCGATGGCGAGATCGGGATTCTCCCCGGCCACACGCCGCTGCTGGCGATGCTCGGCATCGGACAGATCCGCTATCGCATCGGCACGCGCGTCGAACGCCTCGTCATCTCGTGGGGCTTCGTCGAAGTGCTGCCGGATCGCGTGATCGTCCTCGCCGAGCGCGGCTTCCTGCCGACCGAAGTCGATCGCGCGACTGCAGAACAGGATCGCGCGACCGCCGAGCGCGAGCTCGCGGATCTGTCGTCGAACGATCCCGAGTTCGCACTGGTCGAAGCGCGCCTCGAAGAATCGATCGCGCTCATCAACGTACATCGCGAACACTGAACCTGGAGCGACGGGCTCTCCGCCCGTCGTTCCGTCGTTCTCTGGTTCCCTGTTTGCATTAAGCTCGGCTCGGTTCATCCATGGAATCCTGGCTCGAGAATTTCGCACGTGCGAACTTTCGGCGAAGCGCCGACACCGCACACGATCTGAAGACCCCACTCAACGTGTCGGTGCTCAATCTCGAGTTGCTGCGCATGCGGTTGCGCAAGCTGACCGAGGAAGAAGACACGAAGCTCACGAGCTATGCGACTGCGATCGAGACCGAGCTTCGTCGCATGGGACACATCTTCGATGCGTTCTTCCTGCTCTCGATCCCGCCTCCCGCTGAAGGCGATCCGACTGCGATCGACGTTGCGCCTCTCTTCGCGGAAGTTGCCTCGAGCCACGGCATCACACTCAGAGTTGACCGACCCGCACTCGTCATTGCACACGAGTCGAGAATCCGTCAGGCAGGCAAGTTGTTCTTCGAGGGCGTCGCAAAGCTGTTCGGCGATGAATCAGGCAGCGCCGAAGCGATCTGCGACGAACGCAGTTACGCAGTCACGGTCGTCGGAATGCCGGTCTCGTCCGATTTCGAGCCGACCCGAATTTTCAAGTTCTATTACACAGACCCGGACGGGAACCCTGATCTGTCACTCGCGGTTGCGCGGCTCATCGCCGAGACGTATGGTGGAGAGCTGGATGCCGCCCTTGACCGTGATAAGGTCACCCTCCGGCTGTCCTTTCCTCTGGGAGCGTGATGAAAAGAGTCCTGATTGTCGATGATGATCGCGCCACGAGCGCCGGCATGGCCGATGTCGTGGAAGAGTGGGGATACGAGCCCGAGGTCGCCGACACGGTGAAAGCCGGCTGGGCCGCGGTCAACAAGCTCCTGCCCGATGTAGCGATCGTCGATCTCAAACTTCCCGACGGCTCGGGCCTCGACCTTCTGCATCGCATCAAAGAGACGTTCCCGGACGTCTCGGTCATCATCCTCACCGGTCACGCCACCGTCGACTCCGCGGTCAAAGCGCTGAAAGTCGGCGCCGAGGATTACGTTACGAAACCGGTGGATCTGCCGCGTCTGCAGGTCATCCTCAAGACCGTCGAAGACAAGCAGATGATGAAGCAGGAGATCATCGAGCTTCGTCGCCAGCTGCAGAAGATGGGCGCGCTCGGACATCTCGTCGGCAAATCTCCGCGCATGCAGCGTCTCTTCGAAGAGCTGGAGATGGTCGCGAACACCGACGCCAACGTCTTCATCGTCGGCGAGTCGGGATCGGGCAAAGAAGTCGTCGCCAACACGATTCACTACCTCTCGCGCCGCCGCAACAAACCGTTCATCGCCTTCAATTGCGGCGCGATCTCACCGACGCTCATCGAGTCCGAGATCTTCGGTCACGAGAAGGGCGCGTTCACGAACGCGATCAAGCTGCGCGAAGGCTACTTCGAGCTCGCCAAGGGCGGCACGGTGTTCCTCGACGAGATCACGGAGATGCCGATCGAGCTGCAGGTCAAGCTCCTGCGCGTGCTCGAAGAAGGCAAGTTCCGCCGCGTCGGCGGCAACCACGAGATCAACATCGACGCGCGCATCATCGCCGCGTCGAACCGCGATCCGCAGAAAGCCATCACCGACGGCAAGATGCGCGAGGATCTCTACTATCGCCTCAACGTCTTCCCCATCGACGTGCCGCCGCTGCGCGAGCGTCTCGAAGACATCCCGCTCTTCTCGCACTTCTTCCTCCAGAAGCTGAACGAGACCGAAGAGAAGAAGGTCGAGAAGATCGACCCCGAGTTCATCGAAGCGCTGCAGCAATACGAATGGCCGGGCAACGTGCGCGAGCTGCGCAACGTCGTCAACCGCGCGTTCATCATGGCGCGCACCGACACGCTCACCGTGGAATGCCTGCCGGACAAACTGGTCGGCGGTCGACGGAAGCGCTCGAAGAACGCCGTGAGCATTCCGCTCGGTCAGCCGATGGAAGAGGTCGAGCGCATCGTCATCGAAGAGACGCTCACCATGACCGACGGTGATCGCCGCAAGACCGCCGAAATCCTCGGCATCTCGTACAAGACGCTCTACAACAAGACGAAAAAGTACAAGAGCGCCGGCGGCGAAGACGAAGACGAGGAGTAGCCGGCACGGCGGCTGCGCTGGCTGCTCGGCCGAGTGGCACGTACGGCTGCCGGGTCGGCACTAACGCTCGCGGCGGAGACGGACGAGCGCGACGGCTGCGGCGATTCCGACGATCACCCACACGACGAGCCCCGTCTGGCCCAGGATCTCGTTCACGGCGGGATTGGATGAGCCTTCTTTCGTGAACCACCACGGCCAGCCGCGCGACCACGACGTGTAGACCGCGAACAGATAGACCGACACGGCGCCGTGCACGATCGCAGCGAGCGTGCGCGGCAGTGCGAACGCGACGAACGGCAGCGGCCAGAACAGATACTGCACGCCGAACCCCGGCGCGAAGAAGTTCACGAGCAGATAGATCGCGCCGATGAGTGCGAGCAGTCGCTTCGCCGTGAGCGGCGTTGCGCGCCGTGCCTCCCGGATCCAGATCGCGATCACCGACGCGATGATCACGAGCGTCAATCCCGGAACGCCTTCGACGCGATCGTAGAGAAACCGCAACAGCGGAATCCCCCACGTGTTCTTCACGAGGCCGGTGTATCCGAAGATCGAGTCGATGAACGCAGGTCCAACCACGATGACGCCGGGCAGGAAGATGAGCGCGCCGCCCGCGGCCGAGGCCGCGAAGAACCGCACGCGCGAGCGCATGTCGCGGCACGCGAGCAACAGAAGCGGCGCTACGAACAGCGGCAGGATCTTCACGCCTACCGCGGCCGCCAGCAGCAGACCGCCCGCGATCGGACGATCGCGCACGACCGCCCACACTGCCAGCATGAGAAACATGATCATCAGCGAATCGGTGTTGCCGTGGAACCCGCTGATGAAGATCACCGCGGGCGACAGATAGAAGAGGAGCGGTGCACCGTTCTCTTCATCGCGGCCCACGATGCTCGCCAGCGCGAAGACCGTCCCGACGTCCGCGAGGCTGGTCATGATGCGGAACAGTTGGACGAACTCGAGCCCGGTGGCGTTGGCAAAACGATAGATCGCCTGCACGATCAACAACACGAACGGCGGATGATTGAGCATCGACGTGTTCGCATAGGAATGGAAGATCCCGTCGTGTTCGATCATGTCCGCGAAGCGGTACCAGATGTACATGTCGACCGTGCCGAGGGAGGTCAGCGCGTGCGCGATGCGCAGGAGCAGGCCGACGCCGATGGCGAGGAGAAAAACGCGGCGCGAGCTCATGTCCGGGAGGCATCATAGCCGCTACTCACGGTAGGTTTTTCGCCACCGCTTCCCCTCTCTGATATGGTCTCGCCCCCCGTAGGCACCGGAATACCGGCATCCGCCGCGTGGGTTGGGGCGTTCCGCAATGGCCAAAAACCTCGTCATCGTCGAGTCTCCCGCGAAAGCGAAGACAATCAACAAATTCATCGGAAGCGATTACGTGGTCAAGGCTTCGGTCGGTCACGTCCGCGATCTCCCGAGGAGCGACCTCGGCGTCGACGAGGTGACCTTCCTCCCGCACTACGAAATCCTCGAAGGCAAAGAGAAGGTCGTCAGCGAGCTGAAAGCCGCCGCGAAAAAAGCCGACAAGATCTTCATCGCCTCCGACCCTGATCGCGAAGGAGAAGCCATCGGCTGGCACGTGATGACGCTCCTCGGCGTCGACGCGAAGAAGGTGCAGCGCATCCTCTTCCACGAGATCACGAAGAACGCCGTCAAGAAGGCGATCGAGACGCCGGGCGAGATCGACATGAACAAGGTGAACGCCCAGCAGGCGCGCCGCGTGCTCGATCGTCTCGTCGGATACAAACTCTCGCCGTTGCTCTGGGACAAAGTCCGCCGCGGTCTCTCCGCCGGCCGCGTGCAGTCCGTGGCGATGAAGATGATCGTCGAGCGCGAGGACGAGATCAAAGCGTTCCTCCCGGTCGAGTACTGGTCGTTCGCAGCAAGACTCGCGGCGCAGACGCCTCCTCAGTTCACGGCGAAGCTCACGAAGGTCGACGGCAAGAAAGCCGAAGTCGCGAACGAAGAGATCGCTCGCAAGATCGAAACGGCGCTGAAGAGCGGCAAGTACGTCATCACCGAAGTCGCTCGCAAGGAGCGCAAGCAGTCCGCCGCGCCGCCGTTCATTACCTCGACCTTGCAGCGCACCGCGTACAACCGGTTCAAGTGGCCGGTGAAACGCACCATGCAGGTCGCGCAGAAACTCTATGAAGGTAAGGAGCTCGGCACCTTCGGATTCGCCGGTCTCATCACCTACATGCGTACCGACTCGGTGCGCACCAGCGACGACGCGCTCACGGAAGTGCGATCGTATATCGCTGCGAAATATGGCAACGATATTCTTCCCGAGAAACCGAACGCATATCGTGTCAAAAAAGCTGCACAAGCGCAGGACGCGCACGAAGCCATCCGCCCCACGTCGATGGAGCTCGATCCCGAGAAGGTCAAAGACTTCCTGACGCGCGAGGAGTACAACCTCTACAAGATGATCTGGGACCGCTTCGTCGGTTCGCAGATGAAGCCGGCGTTGTTCGACGTCACCGACGCCGACATCCAGGTTGGCAATCTCACGCTGCGTGCGTCGGGCGAAGTGCAGAAGTTCGCCGGATTCCTCGCCATCTTCCAGGACGCACCGGGCGAAGACGATGATGAAGACCCTGCCGCAGCGAACGACAAGAAGAACGACAAGGCTTTGCCGCCGCTGAATGAAGGCGACGTGCTCGAGCTCATCGACCTCGAGACGAAGCAGAACTTCACGCAACCGCCGCCGCGCTTCACGGAAGCAACGCTCGTGAAGGCGCTCGAAGAGAACGGCATCGGCCGTCCTTCGACGTACGGCTCGATTCTCACGACCATTCAGGCCCGCGACTACACCTACAAGCACGACGGCAAGTTCCACCCGACGCACCTCGGCGCGCTCGTCGTGAAACTGCTCAAGCAGTCGTTCGCCGACATCATCGACGAGGGTTACACCGCCGATCTCGAAGAGAAGCTCGACCAGGTCGAAGACGGAACGCTCGAGTGGACGGATGCGCTGCGCGCGTTCTCCGTGAAGTTCAACAGCGACCTCGAGCGCGCCGGCACCGAGATGACGCAGGTCAAAGGCACCGGCCTCGAGACTGACGAGAAGTGCGAAACGTGCGGCTCGCCGATGGTCATCAAATTCGGCCGCTTCGGCGAGTTCCTGGCCTGCACGAACTATCCCGAGTGCAAGACCACGAAGGAAATGCCGAAGGGCGACGCGGCTGAGGCGACGTCCGATGACGAACAGATCATCTGCGACAAATGCGGCAAGCCGATGCAGCTCAAGCGCTCGCGCTTCGGCCAGTTCTTCGCCTGCACCGGCTATCCGGACTGCAAGAACACCAAAGATCCGAAACTGATGAAGCAGGCCGCGAACCTGCCGACCGAACCGCAGCCTCCATGCGAAAACTGCGGCAAGGAAATGGTCCTGAAGTCGGGCCGTTACGGCCCCTTCTACTCGTGCGCCGGCTATCCCGATTGCAAAACGATCCGCAAGATCGGTCGCAGTTCCAAGCCGCCGGTCCCGACCGGCGTGAAGTGCCCGACGTGCGGAGAAGGGGAGCTCGTCGAGCGCATCTCACGCCGCGGCGTCTTCTACTCCTGCAACCGCTACCCGAAGTGCGAGTTCACGCTGAACAATCGCCCCGCCGCCCGCGAGTGCCCGAAATGCCACGCGCCGTATCTCCTCGAAAAGGAGACGAAGCGCGAGGGACACATCGAGTACTGCAACAACGCGGAGTGCGATTACCGCGCGCCGATCACGGCGACCGTGGCGGCGAACGAGTAGTTTCGCACCGTTATCCCGAGTGTAACGAGGGACCTGGGCGGGCGGGGCGCGAACCACGTGCCTGTCGCGCCGCCCGCCCGGATCCCGCGCTACGCTCGGGATGACTTCGTCACCCCGCGCTACGCTCGGGATGACTTCGTCACTTCCCAACCGCCCGTCGCCTGGGTGCGTTCGATCCCACCGCGAACAGCCGTCCCGCGTTCTGCGTGTAGATCTTCCCGTCGACGCCGAGGGACAACGGGGTGTAGGCGGCGCCGAGAGCGAGTTGGAGGAAGATGCGTTCGCGCAGCGTCCCGCCCTGGTTGATCGCGTAGAGATGTCCGTCCTCGCTGTTGACGTAGACCACGCCGCGCGAGTCGACGGCGAGTGAGTTCACGCACCATTCGAAACCGTTCGGACGATTGTCGACGCACGTCATCGATCCGTCCGACTGACGCTCGCAGCTCTCCGTGTTCGTCGCGAGGAACTGCCATTCGACGTCGAGATTGGGCGAGAGCTGCGTGATGTAGTAACTCTCGCGATCGCCCGGCGGACGGATGCCGGCGTTGTAGCGATTCTCTTTCGTGATGACGGAGAACGTTCCGTCGTGCTCCCAGATCGCGGGGGTCACGTCCCATCCGAATTGATACGAGGAGAGGAACTGGCCGCTGTCCGTGAACCGTACGAGATGTCCCTGCGAGAAGTTGTAGCGCGTGTACGTGCCGTAGTAGACCGAACCGTCCGGCGCGATCAGTGGCGACGCCGTCGAGCTGTCGTGTACGACGCCGGAGCCGCGTTGATTGTCCGAAGGATCGAAACCGGTCGCCGTTCCTGCGCGACATCCCCCCGGTTGCCCGTTCTGCGGGAGCAGCACGTTGCATCCGTCGGTGAAGCGATTGCGCAGGGTCGATGCCCACTTTGGCGTGAGATCGGGATTCACGGCGACGAGCCATCCCCAGCGCAGCGCGCGATGCGTACGCGCCGCGGTGTAGATCGTGCCGTCCGCCGCAATCGCCGGCGCGACGTTGATCCCTGCGCGAACCGATCCGCAAACCACGGTCGGTGGCTCCGCGGTCGGTGACGGCGGCAACGGCGCCTGCGCGGAAGAGAACTCATTCGCGCACTGGCCGTTCGGCGACGGAGCGACGGGCACGATCGTGCTGTACGAAACGCGCGACGCGACGCCATCGGGCGTGATCTTCACCAGCCACGCGCCGAGATGATCGACGGCCCACGGCCCCGTGCCCGCGAGCTTCAGCGTGTTGTAGAACAGAGAGCCGTCGTCGCTCATCGAGATCGGACTGGTGACGTAGACGTTGTCGTCGAGCAGCACGTCGAACAATCCGAGGCGACGGTTGATCGTGCCCGTGGCCCGATCGACTTCGAGCACCGTACCGCCGCGTCCCGGCATGTAGACGAAGTCCTTCGAGAGCGCGGCGTGGAACACCGGCTCGAATCGCGGCGAGCCGGACGGCACCGGATCCCAATCGCTCGCCGCGGTCCAGCGCTCGACGAGCTCACCGTGGACCCACTCGAACTTGCGGATGCTCCACGTCTGCGTGTGCCACGTCTGAAAGCCGGTGTACGTGCCGCCCTTCACTTCCATGAACACGTCTTTGCCGTCGGAGAGCGGCGTCTGGTAGTGCACGAGCAGGCTGCCACCCGCTTCCGCGCGTTCCAGCGGAACCCACGGGTCGTAGATGATGTTCGCCATCTCCGCGCGAAACGGCTGTCCGACCACCGGCAGCGAGCCCGTGTGACGCGGACCACCAGCCCACTGATTCCAGATGGCTTGCGCGGAAGCGGGAGTGGCGGCAGCGACGAGCAGAAGCGCGAGCAGGAAAGGCATTTGGAAAAAGTCTAGCAAGCGCGGCGCCGACGAAGGCTCTTTCGACTCCGTACATTTGCCGTAATGTCGCTTCGCGCCGCACGCATCACGCTCTTCCTCTACCTCCTCGCCATCTACGCAACCCTCGGCATCGTCCGCGACGCGACCAACTTTCTCCGCGACCGCGGCCTCCTGCGCGTGAGTGTTGTCGTCGCATTTGCGATCGCGGCCGTGGCGTTTCTCTGGCTGATCTTTCGCGACGCACGCAATCGCACGAAGCGTGTCGTGCTCTCGCTGATTCTCGTCTGCGCGGCCTATGCGGTCGTGATCTATCCGATGAAGAGTGCCGAGGAGAAGATTCACTTCATCGAGTACGGAGGAGTGGCGTTGCTGGCGTACCTCGCGGCGCCGCCGGCGTGGAGCAAAGCGAAGCGTCCATCGCGTGCGCGTTGTTCGTGGCCGCCGCGGGCTGGGTCGATGAAGGCATTCAGGCTCTGCTGCCATCGCGCTACTACGATCTGCGCGACGTCGGATTCAACGCCGCCGCGGGATTGATGGCACTGGGTGCGATCGCGATATTCTCTCCGCGTGAGCGTAACGTGGGGACCGATCGATCTGAAGAAGTGGCGCGAGACGCCGTTCATTGAAGGGCGCGGCGCGACCGAGCAGGACGTCGAGCAGGGCATCGCCGCGTTTCACGTCGGTGGCGAGCCGGTGGAGCTGGATCTTCCATCGTGCGCAATCGTGCGCGAAGAAGGTGTTGGTGAGCCGACGCCCGTGATTCTTATCCAGGCCGAACGACTCGACGACGGCACGGTCGCCGTCGGCTATCGATTGCTGACCGGCGGAGTCGGAATCGCCACGCTGGATGACGTCGAGTTGCTCAGCGAGCCCGACGAGCGCTTCAAGGATTGAGGAAGTCGCGCACCAGCGCGTCGATCAGCGGGAAGTCGATCAGAAACGTGTCGTGTCCATTTGCCGACACGATCTCTTCGTGTACGACCGGCGTCCCGAGCGCGCGCAACGCAGTCGCGACGCGCGTGCTCTCCGTCGGCGGAAACAGCCAGTCGGTATTGAACGAAACGATCAACGTGCGTCCGCGCCATTTCGAGAACGCCGACTGCAGGTCGCCGTACTGCTCGTCGAGATCCATCTCGTCCATCGCTGCCTGCACGCGGATGTACGAGTTCGCGTCATAGAGCGCCGCGAATTTTTTGCCCTGATATTCGAAGTACGAATCGATCTCGAACTGTCGCGTTTCGCCGCGACGGCGCCGCCCGAATTTCTTCTGCAGCGATTCCTGCGAGAGATACGTCATGTGTCCAAGCATGCGCGCGACCTGCAGACCGCGCAGCGGATCGGGAGAGTCGTAGTAATCGCCGCCGTTGAAGTGATGGTCGCTCTCGATGATCTTGCGTCCGAGGATGTGCCAGGCGATGCCGGTGACGGGGACGGCGGGGCCGCTGGCCATGGCGATGATCGCGTCCGCGTGATCGGGATACATCGCCGCCCACATCAACACCTGCATGCCGCCGAGCGAGCCGCCCGCAATCGCGCGCAGATGCGTGATGCCGAGATGATCGAGGACGATCTTCTGCGACTCGACCATGTCTTCGATCGTCGGCCACGGATAGCGGGAGCCGTATGAGCTACCGGTGAATGGATCGATCGACTTCGGCGCGGTCGTGCCGAACGGAGAGCCCGGCAGATTCACACAGACGACGAAAAACTGTTCGAGATCGATCGCCTTGCCGTACCCGATCAGCCCATCCCACCAGCCCGGCTTCTCGTCTTCGGCATCGGTGTATTTGCCCGCGGCATGCGCACTCGCGGAGAGCGCGTGGCAGACGAGGATCGCATTCGAGCGATCGGCGTTCAGCTCGCCGAACGTTTCATAAACGATCGTGAACGGCGCGATCGTCTGGCCGTGACGGAATGTGAATCCGTCTGGCAAAACGAGCTCTTTAGGCGGCCCCGAGAGGAACGACATCGGCGCCGGAGTCTAGCATCGGGCCGCTTCGCGGCGGTTGTCAGTTGTCAGTTCTCGGTTGTCTGCGCCTCGTGCCCTGAGTCACCGACAACCGACAACCGAAAACCGACAAGTCGCCCGGAGCGCGCGCAGCGCGCTACACGGGCGACTTCGGCATGACCACCCAGAGAATGATGTAGACGATCGTTCCGGGGAACGCGAGCGAAAGGATCGAGACGAGGATGTACAGCAGCCGCACCCAACCCGGGCTCCAGCCGAGCCATTCGGCGATTCCGCCGCAGACTCCGGCGATCATGCTGTTGCGGCGGGAACGATAGAGGGGCATCGGTCTCAGTCTCCTTCTTCCTGCGCCTCGCGACGCAGTTGTCCCTCGTAGATACGGCGAACTTCGTCGATTGTTGA
>DASYLL010000050.1:0-7131 GCA_036009605.1 Thermoanaerobaculia bacterium
ATAACGAGTTCACCACGCGCTTCAACGACATGTGGCACCTCTTCGAAGTCACGGCAGAAGACTTCCGCCATCAGACCGAGGTCGTCGCCGAGAGCGCCATCGTCTTTAGAGAGCACCTCGACCTCCGCATCGATGGCCTCGAGCAAGAAATGCGCGCAGGATTCGCGGAAGCGCAGAACCTCGGTCATCGCGTGACCATCCTCGAAGAATCCCAGCGCCGCTAACCCCCACCGCATCAACCACCTGCAGCGCCCTCTTGACAGAATAAAACCTCGGTCATATTGTTAGCACTCGCACGGACTGAGTGCCAATCACTCACGTCCGGATAGCAGCGAAAGCCCATCGCGGGAGTTCCTCCCGCTCGAAACGCAAACACCCGAAAGGAGATACACCATGGCATCAGAAACGAAAATCCGCCCGCTGTACGACCGTATCGTCGTGCGCCGCAAGGACACGAAGGAACAGGTCCGCGGCGGCATCATCATCCCCGATACGGCCAAAGAGAAGCCGCAGGAAGCCGAAGTCATCGCCGTCGGCGAGGGCAAGTTCAACGACGCCGGCAACCGCATCCCGCTCGACGTCAAGAAGGGCGACACCATCCTCATCGGCAAATACTCCGGCACCGAGATCAAGCTCGATGACGTCGAGTACACCATCCTCCGCGAAGACGAAGTCCTCGCCATCGTCGAAGGCTAAAGGAGATAACCACCATGGCTAAGCGAATTACATACGGTGAAGAGGCCCGCCAGGCAATCCTGCGCGGCGTCAACAAACTCGCAGACGCAGTGAAAGTGACGCTCGGACCGAAAGGCCGCAACGTCGTCATCGAGAAGAAGTTCGGCTCGCCCACGATCACCAAGGACGGCGTCACCGTCGCCAAGGAGATCGAGCTGAAGGACGAGCTCGAAAACGCCGGCGCCCAGATGGTCCGCGAGGTTGCTTCGAAGACCTCCGACATCGCCGGCGACGGCACCACGACCGCCACGGTCCTCGCCCAGGCCATCTTCCGCGAAGGCGTGAAGAACGTCACCGCCGGCGCGAACCCGATGGAGATCAAGCGCGGCATCGACGCAGCGGTCCGCGTCGCAGTCGAGTACATCGAGAGCATCGCCCGTCCGGTCGAAGGCAAAGACATCCAGCACATCGGCACCATCTCCGCGAACAACGATGAAGAGATCGGCTCGATCATCGCCCAGGCAATGGAGAAGGTCGGCAAAGACGGCGTCATCACCGTCGAAGAAGCACGCGGCCTCGACACCGTCCTCGAAGTCGTCGAGGGCATGCAGTTCGATCGCGGCTACCTCTCCCCGTACTTCGTGACGGACCCGGAGCGGATGGAAGTCGTCCTCGAAAACGCGAAAGTCCTGATCTACGAGAAGAAGATCTCCTCGATGAAGGACCTCCTGCCGATCCTCGAGCAGGTCGCGCGTCAGGGCAAGCCCCTCCTCATCATCGCTGAAGACGTCGAGGGCGAGGCTCTGGCCACGCTCGTCGTCAACAAGCTGCGCGGCACGCTCAACGTCGCCGCGGTCAAGGCGCCGGGCTTCGGCGATCGTCGCAAGGCGATGCTCGAAGACATCGCCATCCTCACGGGCGGCAAGCTGATCTCCGAGGACATCGGTGTGAAGCTCGAGAGCGTCAAGTGGGAAGACCTCGGTGATGCGAAGCGCGTCGTCATCGACAAGGACAACACCACGCTCGTCACCGACACCGACGACAAGGCTCGCAAAGATGTGATCGCCGGCCGCGTGCGTCAGATCCGCACGCAGATCGAGGACACCACCTCGGACTACGATCGCGAGAAGCTGCAGGAACGTCTGGCTAAGCTCGTCGGCGGCGTTGCCGTCATCAAGGTCGGTGCGGCCACCGAGACCGAGATGAAGGAAAAGAAGGCTCGCGTCGAAGACGCGATGCACGCCACCAAGGCAGCCGTCGAAGGCGGCATCGTACCGGGTGGCGGCGTCGCTTTGCTGCGCGCGGTCGAAGCCGTCGAAGCCGGGATCAAGGCTGGCGAACTTCGTTACTCCATCGAGGTTGGTGGAGAGAAGAAGTCGATGTCGGTCAAGGTCACGGACGATGTCAAGGTCGGCGCCAACGTCATCAAGCGTGCGCTCGAGGAGCCGTTCCGGCAGATCGTCATCAACGCCGGTCTCGAAGGCTCGGTCGTGCTCAACGAAGTCAAACTCGCAGGCGGGACGAAAGGCTTCGACGCCCGCAATGAGGAAGTCGTCGACATGATGGCCGCCGGCATCATCGATCCGGCCAAGGTCACCAAGCAGGCGCTGCTCAACGCATCGTCGATCGCAGGTCTCATGCTCACCACCGAAGCTCTCATCTCCGAGATCAAGGAAGAAGAGAAGGGTGGCGGCGGCAACCCCGGCGCCGGTATGGGCGGCGGCATGGGCGGCATGTACTAAGAGTCGTTCCCACGCTACAAACGAAAGGGCGAGCCTCGCGGCTCGCCCTTTTTCTTTCTGCCCGCTCGATCAGAACACGTAGATCTCGTAACACGTGGTGGTGTGACAGCCGTTGGAGTCGGTCACCGTGATGCACGGGACCTCGTACCCGACGGTCGTCGGAGTGCCGGAGATCACGCCGCTGCTGCTCATCGAGAGACCGGCCGGGAACGCGCCCGAATGCAGGCTGAACGTGTACGGAGGCGTTCCGCCGTAGACGCTGAGCGCGAAGCTGTACGGAACTCCGACGAATCCCGGCGGGATCCCTTCATCGAGCATCTCGATGCACGCCGCGGCGGCGATCGAAGCCACTGAGAGAAGAATGATTGCGTAGATAGCGACCTTTTTTTTCATGAGAATCTCCCTTCCATCGTTACGACGTTAGCCACATGAAGCGGTATGGCAAGCAATATAGGACTAACTAAGTCGCCGCGCCATGGATGGCAGTTTTTGTCTCTATCCGCTTTCAGCGAAGCCCGACCAGGCTGAAGCCGGCGATGGAACGCCAACTTCGTGACGACCAGCGTCGACGCTACGATCACCACCATCCGCGTCAGCGGTCTCATGTCAGAACCGCCACCATCGAATAGACGACCGCGAGATACGCGAACGCGCTGACATACAGCGCCTCGGCGACGCGGAACAGCGGCCGCACCCGAACCGAGCGGTCGTACAGGACGAACTGCAACGTCACCCGCGCGCCCCAGTACAGCGCGATCAACCCGCAGGCGAGCAGCGTCAGCAGCCCGAACGCCGTGTTCATCCCGAGGATGTACGCGGAGTACGTCCAGACACCTGCCGCGTGAGCGGTTTCAGCAGCGCGGTCTCCTCCTTCCATCCGAGGAGCTTCGGGATGAACACACTCGTGGAGGCGATGGCGAGTTGCGCGATGCCGGCGAGAAGAAGTGCGATTTCGAATATTCTGAACACGTTCAAAATCTAAGTCCGACCGAATCGGCCGTCAAGAGATATCTGAGCGTGTTCAAAACTACTACGGCAACGAATACTCGATCTCGTACGAATGCTTCCCATCCGCCGCGATCAGAATCTTCATCGTCCCCGAAATCCCCGCCAGCCCACCCGACCCCGAGTCGGGCACGATCGTGATGTCCATCTGCTGCGATCCGTTGGCCATCGTGCCCTTGTGCGCCATCGCAAACGAGCCTTCGCGGCCATGCAGCTTGCCGACGACGCGCTCGATCGCGACGTACGATCCCGAGGTCTGGACGCTGCCGGTGGCGCTGAGCATCTCCCCTTTCGCGGTCGCTTCGAGATCGCCGTGATACACCTTGTCGAGCGAATACCGCCCGAGCGTCGACCCCTCCGCCTTATCCTCTGATAGCGGCTGGATCTTGACTTCAAATGGTCCGGTTGCGAGAGTCATCCGTGTCGTCTCCTTCTTCGTCTGCGCGAAAGCACCGATCGCGAACAGGCAGATGTACGCGATCGAAAGCGTCTTGAGTTTCATGCCGTGAGTCTAATCACCGTACACCGCATGCCGATTGTAGAAACGCGCCATGGTGCGATCTGACCCCGCACGCCCGCGCGGACTGCTGCGCGGCAAGCCGGGCGGGACGATGCGGCACGTGCGCAACCCGCCATCCGCAGAGCTCGCGTTCTGGATCGAGCACTACTGGATCGTCGAATGGGATCTGCGCGAACCGTTCCTCGCACAGAACCTTCCGCATCCGTCCGTGCATCTCGTCATCGACGACGACGGCGCGCGCGTGATGGGCGTCGTCTCCGGCAAACACATGCGGACGCTCGACGGCGCCGGCCGCGTCTTCGGTATCAAGCTCCGCCCCGGCGCCTTCCGACCCATTCTCGGCCGCCCCGTTTCATCGATCACCGATCGCCAGCTCGACCTGCGCGACTTCTTCGACGGACTCGAAGACGCAATCCTGACCACGACCGACGATCGCGCCCGCGTCGACATCGCCGAAGCGTTTCTGCGCGAGCGACTGCCGCCGCGCGATCCGAAAGTCGACGAGGTGAATCGCATCATGGACTTCATCCTCGACGACCGCGAAGTCACGAAGGTCGAAGACCTCGTGCAGCGCAGCGGCGTCAGCAAACGCACGCTTCAGCGCCTCTTCAGCGAGTACGTTGGCGTGAGCCCGAAGTGGGTCATCAACCGCTATCGACTGCACGAAGCGCTCGAACGCGCCGCCGCGGGCGAGCCCATCGACTGGACAGATCTCGCCCTCGACCTCGGCTACTTCGATCAGGCGCACTTCATCCGCGACTTCAGGAAACTCGTCGGCATGACGCCGACCGAATACGTCAGCGCTTGAACTGCGCGAAGATCACGACGTTGCCCGCGGCATCGCGGATGAACGTCTCGATCGCGCCGTACGGCGTGGTGCGACGTTCGACGAAGACGTCGGTTCCGCTCGGCAGCTTCGCGACGACGGCATCGAGATCGTCGACTTCGATGAAGAGCGACGACGTGCCGATCGGCTTCGCACCTTCGAAGACGCGCGGCTCGTCCTCGCGAACGCTGTCGATGGTCTGCAGCATCAGCTCGGCATTGTCGCGCGTAAGAATCACGAAGCCGAGGCGATCGCCATGCGGCACCTCGGCAGTACGGGCGAAGCCGAGCGCCTCCCACAGCGGCAGCAGCGGCTCGATGGCGGGAACGACGAGAACGGATGTGATTTTCATGCGCGCAACATAGCGCCCGCACTCCGCTCAGCGATTGGAAAAATGGAACGCATCCGGCGTCGTGCCAGCCAGCTCACGAAAGTCTCCGATGAGATGGGACTGATCGTAGAACCCGTGCTCGAGCGCCTTGCCTGCCCAATCAACATCCGCCCACCCGACATCGCTCCCGTGCAGGTTGTCCGTGAGCGCGCGAAAACGCATCACGCGCGCGAACGTCTTCGGCGATACACCAACGTGATGGAGGAACTGTCGCGCGAGATGCTGTCGTGAAATGCCGATCTCACGCGCGAGCGTATCGATGCGCACGTTGCCGCCATTCGTCACGATCTGCTCGACCGCGGCATCGACGCGACGATCCCGATCGGGATCGAGTCGACGCAGCAGTTCAGTCTCGAGCATCGCGAGCAACTCCACACGGCGCTCGAGAATCCCGTCGCTCCATCCCTTCCAGATCATGCCGAGCGGCACTCGCGCATCGGTGATTTCCGCGAGCGGCATGCGCAGGAACGCCGCCGCACGTCCGGGACGAAAGCGAACGCCCACGAAGTCGGAACGTTCGCCCTCAGGGAGAAACAACGGCTTCGTCATCGTGCCGACGACCACGCTCTCGCCGCCACGCAGATCGAAGACGAGATCCGCGCAGCCATCAGGGAGGATGCGATGCTCCCCCGACGGCGCGTCATCATTGCGCGTCCAGAAACATTCAACCCACGGCCGCAATGCGGCGGAAGGGGCAATCTCAACGTACGGCACACGAGAAGTGTAACGAAGAGCAGCCGTACGTGCACCGGCGGAGCAACCAGCGCTGCCGGCCGTGCCGGCTAGTCGACGGCTTCGATGCCGAGGTACATCACGCTCGGATTCCTGCGGGAGAACACGATCGCGTCGATGTCGTCGAGCGCGCTGTGCGTCATCGTCAACTGCCCGGTCCCGGCGTCGTAGCGGAAGAGATCGGTCCCGTAATCGAAGATGTGCGTACCGAAAATGAAGTACAGCACGTCGCGTTGCGTCGGATGCGCGGCCATCGTCGGGCCATTCACGAGCTTCACGCCCGGTGCTTCATCGATGACCGCGCGATACGTCGCGCCGCCGTCATCCGACTGATAGATGTGGCGGCCGTGCGACTGGTCTTCGCCGTTTGACTGCCCGAGATCGATGCCGAACGCCCACACACGATTCGCATCGACCGGCGAGAACACGAAGTGGAAAACGTTCGCGCCGTTGCTGCCGAAGCCGGTCGCGCGCGTCCAGTTCTTTCCGCCGTCGCGCGAAACGTATGCGCCATTCGACGTCGTACCGATGACCACATGATCGAGATCGTTCGGATCGAAGATGGTGCGATAGAAGATCGGCGAATCGATCTTCGCGCCGATTGGCGACCACGTCTCACCTGCATCGACGCTTTCCCACAATGAGCCATTCGCGCCGCCGGCGCGGAGACGATCGCCATTTGTTGCGTCCGCCGTAAGGCCGATGAACTCGACCGGCTGACGCAACTTCACCGCGCCGCGCGAGTCATAGCGCACGAAGGAAATTCGATTCTCCGACCATGCGTAAACGCGACCACCGCGTGCAGGCTCGAGCTTCGGCGGAAAATCGGCGCCTTCGACCGTCGCAGCAATGCGCCATGAGCAACCGGCGTTGGTGGAGATCAACAGGTCATCGTTGTTCCAGGCGACGAGCGTGTCGATCTCATCGACCATCGCTGCCACCCCATACGTATATGAAATCGGTTGCGGCGCCGCGGCGAATGGCGCGAGGGTAAAGCCTTCATTGCGTGTGAAGGTCACGGTCGAGCTGCCGGTAACCATCGAGCAGGGTGGATATTGTTCGCGCGGCGAGACGGCGCGGCGGCGTGCTGTTGCCGGTAAAGCAACAATGATGAGCAGCAGCAGGACGATCGAGCGTTTCATCAGCTTCCCATTTCCCGCGCGACATTCAACAGCTCGTCACGGATTGCGGCCCGTCTGGTAACGAGCCGCGAATACCCGTAACTTCGGAAAATCCGATG
>DASYLL010000051.1:0-2272 GCA_036009605.1 Thermoanaerobaculia bacterium
CGTTCAACTCACCCTACGAACTTGTACCCAATCCCATGCACCGTCACGATGAACTCCGAGCCGATCTTCTGTCGCAGGGAGCCGATGTGCACGTCGACGGTGCGGGTGACGGGCATGGCGTCGTAGCCCCACACTTTCTCGAGCAGCTCATCGCGCGAGAGCACCGATCCGCGATGCTCGACCAGATACCGCAGCAGCTTCAACTCCAGCGCCGAAATCTCGATCCCCTCGCTCCCGCGCCGCACCTCGGCACGACGGAAATCGACCTCGACGCTGCCGAATGAATACACGTCCGCACTGCTCGACGTGAGCGTGCGCGAGCGCCGCAGCAGCGCTTCGATCCGCGCGAGCAGCTCCAGCATCTCGAACGGTTTCGTCAGGTAGTCGTCGGCGCCGAGCTTCAATCCGAGGATGCGGTCGATGACCTGGCCGCGCGCGGTGAGCATGAGGATCGGCGTCTGCACGCCGCGATTGCGCAGATCGCGGCAGACGTCGAATCCATTTCTTCGCGGCAACGCGATGTCGAGCACGATGCAGTCGAACGGTTTGCGCGAGCCCGTTTCGAGCGCGACGTCGCCATCGCGCGCGACCGTCACTTCATAGCGCTCGCTTTCGAGCCGGTCCTGCAGCGTGAGAATGAGGCTCTCTTCGTCTTCGACGAGAAGGATGCGGCGCGGCACAAAGACGTCGTCAGTCATGCGGAATCTGGATCGTAAACGCGGCGCCGCTGCGTCGACGCTCGGCCTGCACGGTGCCGCCGTGGGAGACTGCGACCTGTCGCACGATGGCGAGGCCGAGTCCCGCGCCGGGCGTCGACGCGCTCTTGCGTCCGCGATAGAACGCCTCGAACAGATGCGACGCTTCGCTGGGGTCGATGCCCGGCCCACGATCTTCGACCGTGATGCGCACGTTCTCGCCATCGCGTGTCGCGTGTACGCCGATCCATTCGCCGCTGCCGCCATGACGGATCGCGTTGGCGACGAGGTTCTGCACCGCGCGCGTCAACGCGTTGCGATCGCCGCGGATCGGCGGCAGTCCTTCTTCGACCTTCGTCTCGATGCGGATCGTGGTCTCGGCGACCAGCCAGCTGCATTGCGCGACCGCTTCTTCGATCACGTCCGCAACGTTGACGGGAACGTGCGGTTTCGCGCGTCGCGACTGCATGCCCGCGAGCTCGAGCACCTGGCCAACGAGCTCGCCGAGTCGCGTCGATTCGCGCACGATCGACTCGCCGTAGCGTGCGACGCGTTCCGGATCCGCGATGATGCCGTCGCGCAGGTTCTCGCCCGCGGAGCGCAATGCGGCGACGGGCGTGTTGAGCTCGTGACTGATCGCGGCGACGAACTCGATCTGTTGCTGTCGCAGCCGTTCCGCGCGTCGCAGCAACGCGACGAGGAGCAACATCGCTGCGCCCAGGATCAACACGATTCCGAACGAGACGCCGAGGTTGCGTCGACGCGCGGATGCGACCGCCGCGTCGACGCCGCCATCGTGCCTGCGCACGAGCAGTTTCCATTGCGCGCGATGCGGTTCGCGCGGCGGTTCGCCGCGGTCGCGGAACATTGGCCGTCCGCGATTCGGGATGTTGCGCATCACGATCGGCTCGAGCGGCAGCACGACGTCGGGTTTCTGCAGCGCCTGAGGATCGGATTGATAGAACGTCGTCGCTCCTGACACGATCGCGACGTCGTAGTCGCGCGCGAAATGTCGCTGCACGAGTTGTGGCAGGACGACGTCGCGCAGCATCGCGCGGCTCAGCTTCACGATCACGATGCGCGGAAACTCGGGTGGGCCGCCGAACTGCGGTGGTCCGCGACGTTCGAGGAGCATGAGGCCCGGCACGTCCGGCAGAAAGGGATCGGGAAAGCTCGGCGGTCCGCGACCGTCGAGCTCGAGATCGCGCAGTCGCTCGCGCAGAAACGCGAGCTCGCGCGGCCATTCGATGTGGGTGCCCGCTTCGTCGCTCAGCGTCCAGTCGCCGTTCTCCCGGGTGATCTCGTACGTCGTTTCGATGAGTCCATCGCGCGGGCTGACCACGACGCCTTCGCGCTCGAACATCGCACCGATCGGTTCGAGCTCGCGCACCAGCTCATCCGCGAACACGCGTGCGCCGAACTCGATGTTCGCGCGCATCTGTTGCCGCTCCGCGTTGCTGACGCGATCGATCCAGCGGTACTGCAGCGTCGCGAGCACGCCGAGCGCCGCCGCGAGCAGCAACAACAACAGGACGAGTGGGCGCCGCATGGCCGACTGAGTCTAACGCCGCGATTCA
>DASYLL010000052.1:0-3927 GCA_036009605.1 Thermoanaerobaculia bacterium
AGAATCGCGGCATCGTGCTCGCGCTCGATCTCGGTAAGCTCGACGAAGCGCGCGACACATTCGCTGACGCGTTCTCGCGCGCGACCAAAGCGGGCAACGCGCGCGAGGCGCTGCAGGCGCAGCTCTACGGCGCGGAAACGAAACTGCGGCTCGGTCACGCAGCGGACGCGTCTCGCGATTTTCGCGCTGCGCATGCATCCGCGTTGGAGCACGAGACCGTCGAGGAACAATGGAAAGCGCTCTATGGACTGGCGCGCTGCGAAACACTGCTCGGCAACACTGCCGCTGCAACGACGCACCTTCGCAACGCGGTCGCGGTGATCGAACAGATTCGTGACGCGATTCGCATTCCTTCACTCCGATCGGATTTCTTCAATGACAAGCGCGAGGTCTTCGACGCGCTGATCGCGATGCGGCTTCGGCACGGTGCGAGCGCGGAGGAGCTGTTCGGGCTCATCGAGCGCGGGCACTCGCGTGGTTGGCGGGAGCGCGTGGGACTGCGATCGACGATCGAGTTGAAGGCGATCCAGCGCGCACTTCCCGCCGATACGTTGCTGCTCGACTACTGGACGTCGTCGTTCGGCGCGGCCGTGGTCTCGGTCACTACGACGACCGCGCACGTTCATCCGATCCGCGTCGAGCCGGAGAGCATTCGTGCGTTGACCGATTCGCTCGCGCACGGCGCAGGTTCCGGCTGGACGAATCCCGCGGCGAAGATCGGCACGCAGTTGTTGCCGCCGCTTCCTCACGACAAGCCGCACGTCGTGATCGTCACCGACCGCGCGATTGGATCGATTCCGTTCGAACTGCTGACTGTTGCAGGAGAGCTGCTCATCGAACGTCACGACGTGACGTACATGCCGACGGCCGCGTTGCTGCTGCGCGAGACACGCGCGGTGCGACGTTATGCGCCGCCATGGACGACGCAGTTTCGCGGCTTTGCGGATCCGCTCTTCGGTTCTGCTGCGCTCGAAGACATGGGCCGTCTAGCGGCATCCGCGGACGAAGTGAAGACGATCGAGGCGGAACTGGGCGGAAAAGCGATCCTTCATCTGCGGGAAGACGATCGGAAAGAACATCTTCACGAAAACACCGACGCGCCATTGCTGCACATCGCCAGTCACGCGTTCGTCGATCCCGGTGCGATCGAACAGTCGCGCATTCTTTTCTCCGCGCAGCGTCCCGATGGTCCGGCAACGGTTCTCTTCCTGAACGAAGCGTACGAGTTGCCATTGAAGAACGTGGAGCTCGCAGTGCTGAGTGCGTGCGACACCGAGCGCGGTCGCCTGCTTGCCGGGGAAGGCGTCGAGAGTTTCAGTCGCGCGTTTCTCGCGGCAGGCGCACGAAGCACCGTCACAACGCTATGGCGCGTTCCCGACGCAACAACCGCGTCGTTCATGCGTGTTTTCTACCATCACCTGCAACGCGGCGCGACGCGCGCGGAAGCGCTGCGCCTCGCGAAGCTCCGCTTCCTCAAAAGCGGCAAGCCGCTGAATGATCCGCACTATTGGGCGGCGTTCGTGCTGACCGGTGAAGGACTGCGTCCCGTGTCGACGGCGATCCGTTGGAGCAGCATCCTCATCGCCGCGGCTGCGATCGCATGTCTGGCCGTGATCGTCAGCGCACGTGTTCGAAGACGATCCGCACGCCGATCGCGATGAGGCCGATGCCGCCGGCAATTTCGATCACGCGGCCGAATCGTTCGCCGAGAAAGCGTCCGAACGCGGCACCTGCGGCGGATAGCACCAACGTCACGACACCGATCATGCCGAGAGCGATTGGCGCTGGCATTCCGAGTGCCGGGAGCGATACGCCGACGGCGAGTGCGTCGAGACTCGTCGCAAGGGCGAGCAGGAGCAGAGTCGCGAACCCCTGATCTTCAGCCGCACGCTCCTCGGATTCGTCGAACGCTTCCTTGATCATCTTCACGCCGACCGCCGAAAGCAGCACGAGCGCGATCCAGTGATCCCACGAGCTCCAGACTTCGCCGAGGTACGCGCCGCCGAGCCATCCTATGCCCGCCATCAGCGCCTGCGCCGCACCGAACAGCGAAGCCATGACGATCGCGCGAGACCACGTGATCCCTCGAACGGCTGCAGCGATCGAGACCGCGGTCGCGTCCGCGGCCACGCTGAACGAAAGAACGATCAGCGCAACCATCTACCCTCGTCCTCGGCGACGCCGACCGCGTCGATCATCGCCGTCGCGCCGCTCCTCGCGTTCGTGGTCGTCGCGTTCCGCTAATCGGAAGACGAGATACGCGGTGGCCAGCACGCGCTCGTCCTCCGAGATCGGATCCTTTCCCGCGATCGTACGGGAGAAGCGCTGCATCTCACGCGTGATGCGTTCCCATTTGCGCGCGTCGTCGCGTTCGGAAGCGATCGTCGAGGCGCCATGACATTGATTGCATTTGCGCGCGACGATCTCGCGACCCTGCGCGAGCTCGGGCGAGAGCGGCGCGAATGGTCGGAGCACGATCCATGCGGGAACGACACCCAGCGCGGCAACGATCAACGTCGTGGCCGCGAGCGTTCCTCCGATCCAGGGAAGCCGTTTTTCGAGCGAATGAAATCGTCGAATGACGGCGATTTTGAAAATCAGCAGCAGCCCGATGAGAACGCCGAGGACTCCGTGGATGACGGCGGACGTCGTGGTTTCGCGAAAGCCCCACGTTCGCGGCACCATTTCGAACAGCAGCGCGAGGTACGCGAGCACGAAAACGTATCCGAGTCCGCGATGCAGATTCACGCCGAATCGCGGCGCGGTCGTGACGCCGTTCGGATTGCGTCCGGTCGGGTCGGGCTTCATCGGGAATCGCCAGAGCCACACCATCAGCGTGGCGTTGGCGATCGCGATCGCCCCCATCAACAGCGCGAGCAGCATCGTTTGCTGCATGGTCATTCGCTGCTTTCCTCTTTCGCCAGATACCGCTCCGACAATACGCGATACGCCTTCGACCGCGTCGCCAGTGCGGTCACGCAAAGCCCGACCAGACCGGCGGTCGTGAAGACGAGTGCAATCCCGCGGCCCGTCCCGACTCCGAACCACGGTCCGATCAACTCGACGCCGCGTCCGGTGGTCATGAACGGGATGAAGATCAGCTGCGCGATCGGTCCGATGAAGAACGCGCTGAGCGGCGACGCGGACTGTTCGATGCTGTGTGCGAAGCCGATCACGCGCCCGAGACGCTCCGGCGGAACGACGCGCTGCAGGATGGTTTGTTCGATCGCTTCGATGAAGGGAACGACGGTCATCCAGATGAAGACGCCGATGCCGAGGAGGACGATCGAGGGCTGCACGGTGAAGAAGATGCAGACCGTCCACGCGACAAAGTTCACGCGGAAGAGTGTGCGCAACGGATTCATGCCGAGGCCGCGGCGCGCGATGATCACACCGCCCAGGATGAAGCCGAGGCTGAGGAAACCCCAGAGAAAACCCCAGATCTGCACGGAGACGAGCGAGAGCCCGTACGCGTCCATCAGCGCGAAAAACACGCCGCCGAGAAAATTGTTGAACGTCGTGAAGACGATCAGGCCGGGCAAGCCGGCGATCGAGCGGACGATCTTCAGCGTTCCTTTGACGTCGACCTTCTTGCCGACTTCATGCTCCGAGCGCACGACGATGTCTTCGGGCAGCGGCAGGAGCGCGAGAACCACTACCGCGATCGCGGTGGCAACGACCGCGGACGCGAGCACGAGCTGCATGCCGCCGAATGCGAGCACGACACCCGAGGCGACCGAGGTGATGCCGAAGGCGATGCCGATGATCGTGCCGAACATCCCGTTCGCGCGATCGCGGCGATCGACGGGGACGACCAGTCCGATCAGCGTGGGGATGGCGATGTTGTAGATCGAGCCGGTGATCGTGCCGAAGAGAAGAATGCCTGCGAACGCCCACAACGGAACGCTGGCGACGGTCGAGAACGAA
>DASYLL010000053.1:0-38188 GCA_036009605.1 Thermoanaerobaculia bacterium
GGGCCCTCGACACACGCTCGGGATGACAGCAGGATGACCATGAACGAAACCATCATCACAACCCGCAAGCTCACGAAATCGATCCCGCAGGGACCGTCACGCTTATGGCTTCTGCGCGACATCGATCTCGTCATCGAGGCCGGCGATTTCGTCTCGATCTCCGGCCCCTCCGGCGCCGGCAAATCCACTCTCCTCCACATCCTCGGCATGCACGACGCCGATTGGGAAGGCGCGTACGAGCTCGACTCGCATGACGTTCGCACGCTGTCCGTGAAGCAACGCGGCGACCTGCAGCGACGCACGATCGGCTTCGTGTTTCAGAGCTATCACCTCATCGACGACCTCACGGTCGCGGAGAACCTCGACGTGCCGCTGCGCTATCGCGACATCGCGAGGAGCGAGCGGCAGAGTCTCGTCGCCGATTCGCTCGATCGATTCCGCATCGTCGGCAAGAAAGATCTCTATCCATCGCAATTGTCGGGCGGACAGCAGCAGCTCGTCGGCATTGCGCGCGCGGTGATCGCGAGTCCGAAACTGATCCTCGCGGATGAACCGACCGGCAACCTGCACTCCGAGCAGGCGCGTGAGATCATGGAACTGTTCCGCGAGCTGAACCGCGCGGGCACGACGATCGTGCAGGTGACACACTCCGAAGAGAACGCCGGCTACGGAAATCGCCTGATCCGTCTGCGCGACGGGTGGCAACTTCCGTGAGCGCCGCGCCGCTTCCGCGCGTGCTCGCCGCGGACGATCAGCCACACGTTCTCTCCGCGCTGCGCCTGTTGTTGCGCAGTGAAGGATTCGAGATCGAGACCGTCGCATCGCCGGCCGCTGTGTATCGCGCGGTCGAAGGCCGTACGTTTGATGCGGTGCTCATCGATCTCAACTACGCGCGCGATACGACGAGCGGCGCTGAAGGTCTCGAACTTCTCGAACGCCTGCACGCATACGACGAGTTTCTGCCGGTCGTCGTGATGACCGCATGGGGCTCCGTCGATCTCGCCGTCGCCGCCATGCGCAGCGGCGCACGCGATTTCGTGCAGAAGCCGTGGGAGAACGAGAAGCTGCTGGCGACGCTGCGCACGCAGATCGAGCTCGGTCGTGCGTTGCGCAAAGGGCAGCGGCTCGAAGCCGAGAATCGCGTTCTGCGCGGCGACGACAAACGTCCGACGCTCATCGCGGAGTCGCGTGCGATGCGGCCTGTGCTCGAAGCGATCGAACGCGTTGGTCCATCTGACGCGAGTGTGTTGATCACCGGCGAAAACGGCACGGGCAAAGGCGTCGTCGCGCGTGCGCTGCACATGGCGTCGCGTCGCACGTCGCGTCCGCTCGTCTCCGTCAACGTCGGCGGTCTCCCGGAGTCGCTCTTCGAGAGTGAGCTGTTCGGTCACGTGAAAGGCGCATTCACCGATGCGAAAGCCGATCGCGTCGGACGCTTCGAGCTCGCCGATGGCGGGACGTTGTTCCTCGACGAGATCGCAAACGTGCCGCTCGCGCAGCAGGCGAAATTGTTGCGCGTGCTGGAGACGGGCGAGTTCGAGCGCGTGGGCTCGTCGCGCACGCGGCAGGCAGACGTGCGGATCCTCTCCGCGACGAACTCGCTGCTCGATGCCGAAGTCGAGGCCGGACGCTTTCGGCAGGATTTGTACTTTCGCCTGCGCACCGTCGAAATTCACCTCCCGCCCCTTCGCGATCGTCGCGAAGACATCCCTTCGCTCGTCAGTCACTTCCTCACCGCGCATGCTGCGAGGTATCGAAAAGCGATCACCGGTTTCGACGAGCCCGCGATGAAAACGCTGCTCGCACACGCTTGGCCCGGCAATGTGCGCGAGCTCGATCACGCGATCGAAGGCGCCGTGCTGATGGCGTCCTCGACGTCGATTCGCTCCGCCGATCTCGGTCTCGCCGCACCCGCGTCCCGCGCGCCGCGCATCGAAGACATGAGCATCGAAGAAGTGGAGACGCTGTTGATCCGCAAAGCGCTGGCGCGGTACGGCGGAAACGTGTCGCGTGCGGCCGAGGCGCTGGGGCTGAGTCGCAGTGCGCTGTACCGGCGCATTCAGCGATATGGGATCTAGAATCCTGCTCGGTGATCGATCGTCGTTTGATTGCTGTGGCAACGCTCGCATTCTTCGTCAGTCGAGGATTGGTGCTGTTGCTGTTCGTGGCCGGGTCGCAGATCGCGTTTCTCGGCAAGGTGTATTCGAACACCGTGTGGGAGACGCGAATCGACCTCCAGTCTTCGCGACTTGCGCCGGAGCTCGTTCGGATCGCGATGGTCGGCGACGCGTGGTTCTACCGTTCGATTGCTCTCGATGGATACGACGCCCGTGCGACTGTTGGTCGCGCGCCGAACTGGGCGTTCTTCCCGCTGTATCCGATGGCGGTCGACGCACTCGGTCCCACGGGCGATTTCGCGCTCGACGGGATGATCCTCTCGCACGTCGCGTTCCTGCTCGCGCTGTTCCTGCTCGGCGCGTTGCTGACGCGGATGGGATTCGAGCTCGGGGATGCGGAGCGCGCGATCTGGTATCTGGCGTTTTTCCCGACGAGCTACTTCTTCTCGCTGCCGATGACGGAGTCGCTCTTCCTCGCGCTGTCGCTGGGTGCCATGCTCTCCGGCGTGAGTGGCCGCTGGTTTCTCGCCGGCCTCCTGGGCGGACTCGCCGCTCTCACGCGTGCGCCCGGCGTTCTGTTGATCCTGCCGCTCGCCATCACGTTTTTCGAGCGACGGGATCGTCCTCTCAAGGCATGCTGGCTGCTCCTCGTGCCGGCCGGCACCGGCGTGTTCATGTGGCATCTCTGGCGTGTCACCGGCGACCCGCTCGCATTCGTCCACGTGCAGAAAAACTGGGGACGCGCCGCGCAGCCGTTCTGGACGCCGCTCGTGAATTTCGTGCTGCACCCCGGCACGCTCAGTGAGCCATGGAACCCGATCGCGCTGAACTTCGCATTCACCCTGCTGGTTGTCGTGGCGGCCATCGCCCTGCTCGTGCAGCGACGCTGGTCGCTCGGTGTGTACGCACTGGCCAGCGTACTGCTTCCTTTGAGCACAGGGTCCCTGCAATCGATGGCTCGCTACGCCGTCGTGATCTTTCCGCTGATTGCGTGGCTGAGCGTGCAGGGCCGACGTCCGATCGTGGATCGGATCATCACGGGAGTCGCGATCACGCTATTGGGTCTGCTGGTGGCGTTTTTGATTCTGCGTGTGGATTTCGCGCTTGCGTAGCCGGTGGCTGGATGTGGAATACGTCCGCCGTGTCATGGACTTCGATATTGATATGACCAGGGTCGAAGCTATCGAACGTGAAGTGGAAACGCTGACTCCCGAAGAGTTGGCCGCGTTTCGTGACTGGTTCCTCGAGCACGACTGGCAGGCCTGGGATCGGCAGATCGAGCGGGATGCCACGGAGGGTCGCCTGGACAAGTTCGCGGCCGAAGCGCTCGCGGAATTCGAACGTGGTGAGACGAGAGAGATTTGAGTCATCACGCTTCACGCAGGTTCTGGCGACACTTCGAGGAACTCTCGGCCGAGCTCCAGCAACTGGCGCGTGCTAACTATGAGTTGCTGCGAGGCAATCCGCAGCATCCGTCGCTCCACTTCAAGCGAGTAGGCCGGCACTGGTCCGTGCGAATCGGCTCCGGTCATCGTGCACTCGGTATCGATTCGCCCAAGGGCATCCTCTGGTACTGGATCGGCACGCACGAAGAATACGAGCGCCTCATCGGCTGAATCGCGCTGACCAGATCACAATACCCCTTGCATGAAACGCCTCGAATCCCGCGTCCTCGCAGCGGCGCTCGCTTCGCTCGCGCCGCTGCTGGTCATCATCGCGTGGCTCGTCGCATCGCGCAGTGCGGGCACGCGCATCACGGTGGCGATCGTTGCGGTGCTTTCGTTCGTGGTCTTTGTCGCGGTGTTGCGGGCGCAGATCAACTATCCGTTACGCACGATGGCGAATCTCATCTCGGCGTTGCGCGAGGAGGATTATTCGATTCGCGTGCGGGGAGCGGGCCGGCGGGATGGGATGGGGGAGTTGACGCGTGAGTTGAATCTGCTGACGGACACGTTGCGGGATCGGCGGTTTGGAGAAGTGGAAGCCGCGGCACTCGTAAGGTCGGTGCTCGAGCACATTGATAGTGCGATCTTCACGTTCGACGAGCGCTGGCGGTTGCGGCTCGTGAATCGGGCGGGGGAGCGGTTGCTGGGGCGGTCCGCGGGACAGTTGCATGGGCGTACGGCGAGCGAACTTGGCGTCGAAGCGTTTTTGACGGGAGACGACACGCGCAGCGTGGAGATCGTGTTGCCGGGCGGGCATGGGCGGTTTCGCATTCGTCGCACGACGTTTCGGCAGAGCGGCGTTCCGCACGTGCTGCTTTCGATGTCGGATCTCAGTCGCGCGTTGCGTGAAGAAGAGCGGCAGGCGTGGCAGCGGCTGTTGCGCGTGCTGTCGCACGAGTTGAACAACTCGCTTACGCCGATTCGTTCGATTGCGGGAAGTCTTGGATCGATTCTGAAGCGCGAGCCATTGCCGGAGGGCTGGCAGGACGATGCGCAGCAGGGGCTCGAAGTGATCGATCTTCGCGCGGCGGCGCTCACGCGATTTCTGCAGGCGTATTCGGAGATCGCGCGATTGCCGCAGCCGCAATTGCGACCGATGGATGTTGGCGAAACGGTACGGCGTGTTGCGGAATTGGAGACGCGTGTCGCGGTCGATCTCGTCGCAGGACCCGAAGTCACGATTCATGCGGATGGCGATCAGATCGAACAGTTGCTCATCAATCTCGTGCGCAATGGTGCGGATGCGGTTCTCGAAACGGGCGGACGCGTGACGATGTCGTGGTCGGCGTCGGCGGATGCGGTCGAGATCAGCGTCGCCGATGAAGGCGCGGGAATCAGCGGCACCGCGAATCTCTTCATTCCCTTCTTCACGACCAAGCCCGGAGGGATGGGCATCGGCCTGACGCTCGCGCGCCAGATTGCCGAAGCGCACAACGGGGTGCTGACGTTGTCGAATCGGAACTCGGGTGCGGGTGCGGTTGCGAAACTGCGTTTGCCTTACTGAGGGGTCGTACGCGTTTTTGTGGTGAAGGCCGTAAAGCGGCGATCGGCGCGCAGTGAATCGAGCGCCGGATCCACATTGACCCACACCATCGCACCCGTGCGTTCACGCAATGCGCGATCGAGCTCCGCGAAGGCGCGATCGCGATCGGCGCGATGCGCGTACAGCGCCGCCATGTAGTACGGCGGCAGGTATTCGCGGCGGCCGCGCGCTTCGAGCTCTTTCGTCATGCGATCGGCGGTCGCGAGATCGCCCGCGGCGCGATGCGCGCGAATGAGCCACGTCGCGACGACGACGATGTCCTGCAGTTTCTGCGAAGCCTCGAATGCTTCGATGGCCGCGCGCGGCTTACCGGATTCGAGCAACGCGAGGCCGAGGTAGGCGTGGCCGGGCATGAAGTCGGGGAAGAGCTGCGTGGTGCGGCGGCCCTGTTCGATCGCAACGTTGTAGCGTCGCGCCATCGACGAGTTGAACGCGACGACGGCGTTGATGATCGGCGACATCGGATCGAGCTCGAGCGCTTTCTTTCCCTGCACCGCCGCGTCATCGAAACGTCCGACCGCGGTCAGGAACTCGGCGTACCACTGACGCGCGGTCGCGTAATTCGGATTCAGCTCGATGGCGCGTTTGTATTCGCGCTCCGCGGCCGGCCAATCCCATTCATACGTATGAATCGCATACGCGAGCGACGTATGCGCCTCGGCCAGTTGATCATCGATCGCGAGCGCGCGTTGTGCGGCGGCCTTCGCGCGAGGGAACGTTTCGTTCGTCGGCAAACCGGCCCAGATGTCGAGCAGGTTGTAGCAATCCGCGAGTCCCGCGTACGCGAGCGCGTATTGCGGATCGATCTCGATGGCCTGATTGAAAAACTCGATCGCTTTGTACAAGCCGTCGGCGTTGCGCTTGTTCCACTGGAAGCGGCCCTTGAGGTAGAGCTCGTATGCGCGCGCGTCCGTCGTATGGCGTTTCGCGAGGAGCTGCTGTTCGCGTCCCGTGAGCTGCAGACGGAGCATGCGAGCGATCTCGGACGCGATCGACTGCTGCACGCCGAAGAGGTCCGCGCGCGCGACCTGATAACGATTGCCCCAGATCAGCGCGTTGTCGGACGCGTCGACGAGCTCGGCGCTGACGATGAGACGATCGCCGACCGATTCGATGCGGCCGATCACGACGGAGCTGACGCGCAGATCGCGGCCGACGCTGACCGGATTCGGCGATTTGTCTTTGTAATGGAAGACCGAGGTGCGCGACATCACGCGCAGATTCGGGACCTGGGCGAGCGTGTTGATGAGCGTTTCGGTGATGCCGTCGGAGAGGTACTCCGCCTCGCGATCGCCCGTCGCGTTGATGAACGGCAGAATGGCGATGGAGCGGATCACGCGCGGCGAGGAAGGACCGCTGCGCGGTTTCACATCGATATCGACGCGGGGCACGAACACCCAGGAAAACAGTGCGATGACGACGAGCGCGATTGCGGCACCCCAGAAAATCCAGCGACGTTTGCGTTCCGACGGCGCTTCGAACGAGATCGAGTTGGACGTTCCGATCGCCCTGAGTGCGAACGACAGATCGCGCGCCGATTGAAAACGCTCGCTGCGGTTCTTCTCGATGCAGCGCTGAATCACGCGTGCGAGCTCGTACGGGATCATCCGATCCGAGGCGGTGTGGACGTCGGGAGTTTCCGCGAGGATTGCGGAGAGCGAGTCGATGACCGTCTTGCGGATGAACGCTCCGCGGCCGGTCGACATCTCGTAGAGGACGGTTCCGAGGGAGAAGATGTCGCTCGTGGCGTCGACGGGCTCGCCGCGGAGTTGCTCGGGTGCCATGTAGCCGGCGGTGCCGACGACCGCGTACGGATCGGTCTTCATCGGCGCGGTCGGCATCAGCGATGGATCGATGTCCTCGCGCTCCGGCTCTTCCGGTCGCACGAGCTGCGCGATGCCGAAGTCGAGAATCTTCACGCGGCCGTCGTCGGTGAGGAAGATGTTCTCGGGCTTGAGATCGCGATGGATGATGCCTTTCGCGTGCGCGGCGGCGAGCCCGTCCGCGATGGCGGCGCCGATCTCGATGACCTTGCGCCACGACATCGCACCGTCGTTCAGGCGCTGACGGAGCGTGCTCCCTTCGAGAAACTCCGTGACGAGGTACGCGGTCGTTTCCGTCGAGCCGTAGTCGTGGATGGAGAGGATGTTCGGATGCGTCAGCGCCGCGACGGCCTTGGCCTCGCGATCGAACCGCATGCGCGCTTCGACGTCGCGCGCAAAGCGGTTGGGCAGGACTTTGATGGCAACGTCGCGATCGAGCCGCGTGTCACGCGCGCGGAAAACGTCTCCCATCCCGCCGGAGCCGATCGGCTGGATGATCTCGTACGGACCCAGCCGAGCGCCGGGAGGAAGTGACATGGGTTCTCGTTGCCTGCACGGGCATTGTAGCGACGGTTGTCGGTTGTCGGTTGTCAGTTGTCTGTGCCGAGCGCGCTTCGCGCGCGGTTGTCGGTTGTCAGTTCTCGGTTGTCTGCACGGCATGCGGTTTGCCGGAAGTTACAGACAACCGACAACCGAGAACCGACAACGCGCGGGCGGAGCCGCGAGCGCCCTCCTTGCGCTAAAGTGCGCGTTCATGAAACGCGCGCTTCTCCTCGCTGCCCTCCTTCTCGCTGCCTGCCGGAACGAACACACGGCGGAGACTACGACGACGACAACCGCACCGGCGCCGGTCGCGACAGAAGTGCGCGTCGACGATCCGCATTCGCACTCGCGTCCCGAGGAAGTGCGCGTGGAGCACATCGCGCTCGACCTCACGGTCGATTTCGCCAGGAAGCAGTTGTCCGGCACCGCGACCATCCGCATCAAGAAAGAGCCGGGCGCGACGAAGCTGATTCTCGACACGCACACGCTCGACATCCGCAAAGTCACGCTGCAGCCGGGCGGTACCGCGGCGCAGTTCACGCTCGGACCGGCGGATCCGATTCTCGGCAGCGCGCTCGAGATTCCGATCCAGCCCGAGACCGAAACGGTCGCGATCGAATACTCCTCGGCACCAACCGCGAAAGCGCTGCAGTGGCTCGAGCCGGCGATGACGGCGGGAAAGAAACATCCGTTCCTGCTCTCTCAGTCGCAGGCGATTCTCGCGCGCAGCTGGGTGCCGTGTCAGGACTCGCCGGGCGTGCGCTTCACCTATGACGCGACGTTGCACGTGCCGAAGGAGCTGCTCGCGGTGATGAGCGGCGAGAACCCGCAGGCGCGCAACGAACAGGGCGTCTACCAGTTCCGGATGACGACTCCGATCCCGTCGTATCTGTTCGCGATCGCCGTCGGCGACCTCGAGTTCCGTCCGCTCGATGCGCGCAGCGGCGTTTATGCAGAGCCGTCGGTCGTCGAGAAAGCAGCTACTGAATTCAGCGACACGCCGAAGATGATCCAGACCGCGGAATCGCTCTACGGTCCGTATCGGTGGGGACGCTACGACATGCTCGTGCTGCCTCCGAGCTTCCCGTACGGCGGGATGGAGAATCCGCGTCTGACGTTCCTCACGCCGACGGTGCTCGCCGGCGACAAGTCGCTGGTCTCGCTGATCGCGCACGAGCTCGCGCATTCGTGGTCGGGCAATCTCGTCACAAACGCGACCTGGAACGACTTCTGGCTCAACGAAGGCTTCACGACCTACTTCGAGCACCGCATTTCCGAGAAGCTGTACGGCCGCGAGTACTCCGAGATGCTGTGGCTCCTCGGCGTGACCGAGGCGAGGGAAGGATTGGCGGCGCTGCCGGAGAAGGACCAGTCGCTCTACATCGACCTGACCGGCCGCGATCCGGATGAAGCGCCGGCGACGGTCTACGAAAAGGGCGCGCTGTTCCTGCGCCTGCTCGAAGAGACCGCCGGTCGAGAGCGCTGGGATCAGTTCCTGCGCACGTACTTCGAGACGTTCGCGTTCAAGTCGATGGACACGAAGACGTTCGAGGCCTATCTGAAGGCGCAGCTACCGGACGTCGTGCAGAAGGTCGACATCAATCAGTGGATCCATGGACCGGGACTGCCGGCGAACATGCCGCAGCCGCACTCCGAGGCGTTTGCGAAGGTGGAGGCACAGGCGAAGGCGTTTGCTTCGGGCGCGTCGGCCGCGTCGCTGCAGACCGATGGCTGGACGTCGCACCAGTGGGTGCACTTCATCCAGTCGCTGACCGCGCTCACGCCGGAGCGGATGGCTGAGCTCGACGCGCGCTTCAAGTTCAGCGAGAGCGGCAACAGCGAAGTGCTGTCGAACTGGCTCGAGAAGGCGATCGACTCACGCTACAAGGCCGCGTACCCGGTCATCGAGCGCTTCCTCACGTCGCAGGGCCGCCGCAAGTTTCTGCGTCCGCTCTACACGAAACTGGCGAAGGATCCGGAAGACCTCGCGTTCGCCCGGAAAATTTACAAAGTGGCCCGCCCGACGTACCACCCGGTGTCGCAGGGAACGATCGACGAAATTCTAAAATAATGTAGAATCCGCAAAATTATTCAGAGCGGGCTTCAAGCATGACCGAACGGGAACAGGAAGCACTGCATCTCTGTGAGCAAGGGCTCCAGCAGATGTGGCAGGGAGACGTCGACTCTGCCATCGAGCTGTATGACCGGGCCGCTGCCGCGGCGGAATCGGATGAGACGTCGGATCTCATCACGATCCGCAAGGCAGAGGCGTTGATCGCCGCCGATCGCGAAGGTTCCGAGATCGCGGCGCTGCCGGGCATCGTCATGCGACGACGTTCCGAGCGCCACGTCTACATGGCCGCCGCCGTTCTGATGCGCCGTTTCGTCGAATCCGACGATCGCCGCCGCGCGATTTTCTACAGCGAGATCGCGCGCCGTTCCGCAAACGAGCTCGGTGACGATCTCGCCCGCGTCACCGTCCTCAATCACCTCGGCATCACGCTCATCGCCGACTCGCAGTTCGCGCAGGGCATCGCGGTGCTCGAGGAAGCGATCGGGATCATGGCCACGATGGACGATCGCGAAGAGCATCGTTCGCTGCGCGCCTCGCTCCTCGGCAACATCGGCGGCGCGAAAGTCCTCGACGGCGATTACGAGGGCGGCATTCGCGTCCTCGAAGAGATTTTCCAGAAACTCGATGACGATTACCTCGTCGTCGAAGCGTGTCTCGATCTCTGCTTCGGCTACACGCAGTTGTCACGTCACGACGTGGCCGAGATGTTCGGCCTCCGTGCGCTGGAACTGGCCTCCGTCAAGCGCCAGATCCGCAACGCCAATCACCTCCTCGGCGAAGTCTGTCTTCGCACGCAGCGCTACGACGAATCGGATGCGTACTTCGACGTGGTGGCGAGCTTCTATCCCGATTTCAAAAATGTAAAACAGCTGCTGGTCGCGGTCGACCTCTGCGCTGTTGTGAACTGGAAAGCATGATCCCGATGAAGACCCGATTTGCGGCCGTCGCCCTCTCCTGCATGCTCGCCGCTGGCGTGGCATCGGCGAAAGGTCCGGAGACGGCGCTGACGCCGGACAACACGCTGTTCGTGATCGAAGCCAATGGCGAGCAGACGCACCTCGAGCTGACGCAACGCGTCCTCGATCAGCGTGCGTCGGTCATCGTTCCGGGGACGGACGACGAAGCGATCGAGTCCGATGCGCGTCTCGCGTTCGACGGTCTCACGCAGACGCTGTTCGTGCTGTGGCATCGCAGCAATGAAGATTCGGACGAGATTCGCATCGTGTCGCTGAACCGCGAGGGGCAGTGGTCGGAACCGATCACGGTGGCCGCCGGTGCCGGTCTGCGTCGTACGGACATGCAGGTCGTGATCTCGCACGCGCGCGAAGAAGGCGAGACGACGGAAGCGACGCTCGTACACGCGGCGTGGTGGGGACTCGGCGAGACGATGGTCCCCGAGTACGCGATGGTGGCGTTCGAGAATGGTGCGCATGTCTCGACGACAGTCGAGGATCTCAACGCGCTCGCCGATCGTCAGCTCGCGAGAATGGAACTGCAGAACGAAGACACGGGCGAGGCGGTGCATCCGCCGCTCGCGCTCGCGCGCAACGGAAGTGCGGTCGACATCGCGTTCGGCAACGACGACTCGACGGCGATCACGAAGGTGCGGATCGAGCCGCGGCAGGTAAGCAGCGAAGCGCGGATGTGGCGTCCGGTGGGACGCTCGACGCAGCGCACGCCGCCGACGCGCATGGCGTCGCAGAGCAGCGCGCCGGTGCAGGCGTTCGTGGCTCGCGATCGCGTCGTGCTCTACACGCCCGATGCGCAGTTCCGCTACATCGTTTTCGAGAACGGTGAGTGGACTCCGATCCGGATGATCGAGCTCGACGAGAATCTGTCGAGCGAAGACGTGATCGAAGAGCTGCGCCGCACGGTGGAAGACGGTACGTCGCTCCACACGAAAGAGCAGACGCAGTAGCCGGCACGGCCGGCAGCGCTGGTTGCTCCGCCGGTGGCACGTACGGCTGCCGGGATGTTTCGTTCTGCCGGTGCGAATTCCTAACGCTTTTTCGGCGGTCGTTTCGCGATCGCGGTCATCGCGTTCTCCATTCTTCGCGCGCGCGTTTCCGGCTTCTTCGCATCCGCGAGCGCCTCGACCCATTCGCGTTGATGCGAGAAACTCAGCTCCTGCCAGCGATCCCACGCGGGCGGCGCGGCTTTGAGCGCTTTCCTGAAATCCGCGGGTAGCGAGACTTCGCGCTTCTCGGTGTCGAGATCGAGCCGCACGTCGAGCGTTTCGCCGCCTTCGAGACCTGCCGCTTCGCGATTGCTTCTGCGTAGCGGGATGGCGCAGATGCCTTCCATCAGCATGATCGTGCTGCGGTACGTGTAGCCGTTCAGCGTGACCTTCACCGGCGCTCGCACGCGGCCGAAGATCTCTTTCGGATCGAAGGGAACGGGGACATAGCACATCGACTCTTCGCGCACGATGGTGGTCTTATACGTCTTCGAGCTCATGCGGTCATTCTCCGTTAGAGTGATCGCACTCCGTCTCACGTTGTTCGTGTTGAACTTCGCGGCGCATTTCTAGTCAGCGCGTGTGATCTTTGCGGAGTCGATGCGCCACTGGCGTTGTTCGTCCGTCGCGCCGTCGACGACGGTACGACGTAGCACGTACGTGCCGCGAAAACGCTGTGTCTCTCCGCTCGTTGTCTTCGCAGTGATCTCGACAGGAATCTCGATGTAGCGCGAGCCGGCGGCGCCTTCGATGCGTCCGGGTGTGCCGGGCGTCACTTCGACTGACGCCGTATCCGTGAATCCGTTGCGGAAGTCGTCGAGCGATTGTGGGTTCGCACTCCAGTAGCGGTACGCGCGTTCGTAGTCGCGTGTGTTGATGGCTTCGTAGTACGCGTTGATGATGGCAATTGCCGGCTCGATCTCGACCTCGGTGATGCGGCCGTGCGCGACGACGAGTCGGATCGGAATGCGGTGTCCCGTCGCGTCTGATTCGCTCGTCACCTCGACGATGTCTCCGTCGACGATGGAGCGAGCGCCGTCGTTCGTCACGTTGCGGATGTCGATCCGCGCAGGCCACGGACTCGACACTTTGCGTCCCGGCGCGTCGATCGGATTCGTGATCCAGCGATCGAGCAGTGCGGGTGCGACATACGGCGCGTAGTGCTCGCGCATCGAGCGTTCGAGGACATCCGGCGGCGCGAGCAGCGAGACCATTCGCAGCTTCGTTCCGAACTCACGCACCACAACCGTGGGATCGGCGACTGGCGGTTGCGGTGCGGGTGATGGTGACGGTTCAGTCTCGCGGCAGGCGACCGCGAGCACGAGAAGCAACAGCAGCGCATGGAATCTGATCACGCTGCAAGCTCACGCAAATTCAGCGCCGTGGAACGCCATGCAGCGCTCCACGGCGGCAAGGGGAAGCGGCTCAGTAACAGGAGCAGGCGACGGTGGTGCCCCAACTGTCGCTGACTTTTTCGTTCCAGCTGAAGTTGCTCGTGCCTTTCAGCTGGTCGTCGCTGAGCGAGGCGCTCGAGGCCGAGGCTGCGTCCGAGCCCTGCGAGGTCTTGTTGTAGAGATCGACGAGATCGCTGGCGCTGACGTCGTAGCCATTCGTCTGCGCGACTTTGGCCACGTCGTCGATGCTGCCGGCGCCGCGTACCTGGGACTGGAGATCGGGTGAGGCTTTCAGGGCTTCGCCAAAGGACTCTGCTGCGCTTGCCATAGTTTTTCTCCCTCTCGATAGTGCTTGCGGATAGAAGGCGCGAGCCTACCACAGCAGTTCGCGTTCGATCGGCGTGAGCCGCGCGATCAGTTCCGGTGTGAGTTGCTGCTGCCGACGCGGCGTGACCGGCATGTCGCGACGGTAGTAGTGGGCGAGCAGCGAGCGTCTCGATGCGGTGCCGCGGTTGTTTCTCCCGCCGTGCCACGCGTGTGCATTGATGAGGATGACGTCGCCGCCGTGGCACTCCGCAATCACTTCGTCCGGATGCGGCCCGTAGATGTCTGCCAGCACTTCCTCCGGCTGCCTCCCGATGTGATGCGAGCGTGGAACGATGCGTGGCGCGCCGCTGACGCGATCGAACGGATCGAGCGCCCAGATGACGGTGAGCGCGCGGAAGCCGCGCTCATCGGGGTTGCGGCCATCGCTGTCGCAGTGCAGTGGCTGACCATCGCTGATTGCGGCGATTCCGGCAAACGGCGAAGTGGGAGCCACGCCGCGAGCGTCGCGCGTTGCGAGCTCCGCCGGCAGCGGATCGCGCGCGTTGAGCATGACCAGCCGATAGTCGTTTGCGCCGATGACGAGGTCGGCCGCTTCGAGCGCAATCGAGTGGCTCATGAGCGCGCGGAAGACGTCGCCTTTGGCGACGAGATTCGCGAGCCGTCGCACGCCGCGCTCGACGTAGTTCTCGCCGCCGGCTTCATCGCCTTCGATTCGCCAAAGCTCTTCGACTGCATCGACGAACGCGCGCACTTCATCGGCATCGAGGGCGTTGTGTACGACGACGAATCCTTCTTCGTCGAGATGGCGGCGTTCGTCGTTCGTCATGGTCATTCCAACGCGAGGAGCGACGGATACGCATCGGGCCGCGCGAGGCGCAGCAGCTGATATCCGATGCCGCTCATTCCCTGAAAGAATACGGGGTCGAACAGTACGCTGCCGCCCGCGGCGCGCGAGCTCGTGCGATAGCCGCCTTCGCGCGCCGCGCGCTCGACGAGCGCCTTCGCGCGCGATGTTGCGACCTCGCGAAGCGAAGGTCGCGTACGCGAGGCAACGAGCAGCACTTCGATGCGGCCGAAGTTTCCGCAGCAGACGTGATCGAACGAGTCCGTGCCGCACGCGAGTGTCGTGTCGAGCGCCGCGTCGAGATGTTCGTCATCCATCGACGCCGCGATGCGCGAGAGCGCGATGCCGGGAGCGCCGTGGCACCAGCTCGTCATGGGCTCGCCGTTGCTTTCGCGGAGATCGCGCCAGTTGTGCTGTTCGGCGAGGTAATGCGACGTTTCCCATGCGACGACGCGTTGCGCATCGACGTCGAACGCGGCGCGACGGAGCGCGAGCGCGATTCCGGCGGCGCCATGCGAGAAGCCGGTGAGCCGGAGCGGTGCATCGGCGAGTTTGCGCGCGCACGCGTCGATGCGCGACGCGATCTCGCGCGATGGCGCGACGCGTTGCAACGCGCACAACGCCAGCAACGCGCCCGCGCATCCGCTCATCACGTCGTATGCGCGATCGGCCTCGATCGCTTCCGCGGTGATCGCAACAGTGGCGCGATGCGCATCGTCGAGAAGGGAAGGATCGCCGAGCAGGCCGGACATGCGGGTGAGCGCGTACACCGCGGACGCTGCATCGCCATCGATGCCGAGCGATGTCGAATCGTGCGAGGGCTCGCGCACGGCCGCGCGCGCCGCGTCGGCGTAGCGAGCATCGCCCGTCTCCGCGGCGAGTGCAGCGAGAAACAGCGCGATGCCGCGACGGCCTTTGTAGATGCTGCTGCCGAGGAATTCGAGCTGGCGGATGTTGCCGTGGTCGAGGGAGAGGCCGAGCCAGGTGAGGCCGTTCGCCGTCGGAATCGCGCGTGCAAGAATCTCATCTCCGATGCGTCCCGCTTCGGCGACGAAATCGTTCGGAAGCGGCGTGCTGCGCGTCGAACGCGATGGGGAATCGAACGACGCCGCAATCAGCTCGCTCTGAAACGTCAGCTCCTCCTCGGAAAGCGCATCGATGCGCGACATCAGATCGCCGAATGCCGTGGACGGGTGAAGATCGCGTGCGACTACGCGCTCGTTGACGAAGAGCGAATGCGAGTCGCTGTGCGTGATGAAGTACGGGATGTCGAGCCGTTCGAGCGCGCGCAACTCTTCGCCGTACACATCCCACTGCGCGCGCGCTTCGTCGGAATCGAGCCAGGCGATGCTCAGGCGATCGAGCTCGATGCTCCAGTCGATGCCGTTGCGCAGGTGCTGCGGCGCCATCAGGCTGTGCAGCATCGCGTAGTAGATCGACGTGGCGCGAACGATCCATCGCGAAGGGACGCCGCGCAATCGCTGCAGTGCTTCGCGAAGCGTTTCGCAATCGCGCATGAAAAAGCGATACGTCGCGGTGAAGCCTTCGACGATCTCGTCGATATACGCGTCGGCAGGGATGCATTTGCCGTCGAGCAGCGGAAGATTGCGACCACCATCGAGCGTCTCGTCGACGAGGCCGACACCGATCGCGTCGCGATGCACGTCGTGCCATCGCACCTTCGGCACGACCTGTCCGCCGACCGCGGCGAGGCCGCTGATGTTCGCGTGAACGGCGGAGGACTGGCTGCACTGCCAGCGCGGCAGAAGCCCGGAGTGAATGAGCGCCGCGCGCGCTGCACCGCGGTCGCGCAGCAGCAGCGTTTCCATGTCGATGAGCACCGGGTGCGTTCCGTGCGCGACGACGTTTTCGAAATGACAATCGGTGGCACCGAGGAGCGCGGCGAGGAAGAGTTGGGCACCGGCGCCGCGATAGAAAGTACGGACGTCGTTTTCGCTCGCACAGACGCGGTCGCCGACGTATTCGATCCACGCGTAGTCCGGCCGCGCCAGAAGTTTCAGTGTGTGCCAGGGGACCGGTGCGCCGCGTTCGTTCAACGTTGCCAGCAGAGAGACGAACGCCTCTTCGAACGCGTGCGGCCGCGGTTTGTAAACGACTTTCCCCCCACCTCGGAAATGAAGAATCAGCACGGTTCGGCCACGTTCGTGCGGATCGGAGAGCGACCCTTCGCCATCGTCAGCGACGGCATCGATGCGCTCGAGGTCACCGCTGACGCCGAACGTCTCGCGGATGGTGTCTCGATCGGCGTCGAAGCGCGACATGAGCTCGTTCGTCATGTCGATCCACTGTTCGACGAGTGTGGCCACGAAGCGGCCGAGCAGCGGGTACGTGTCGAAGAGCGTGAACAGACCGTCGTTCCGCGTTTCGGAGACGAAGGCGCGATAGGCGGAGTCGCTGCTCGTGCCGGGGATGCCGAGGTTTGCGAGGAAGGTGGCGCCGGCAACTTTCGTCGCGCGGAATCGCTCGAGCAGCGAAGGTGCGGCAATGCGCGACAGGCGGAGGAGTAACAGCCGTTCGAGATCGGGGCTCGAATGCGTCACGCGCTGGCGTGCGAACGCGACGATGGGACGGAGAATCTCTTCGAAGGGGATGGCACTGGTGGACGGGCTGAGAACGCGTCCATCCGCGGAGGCGATGATCTCGCGCAGCAGCTGCGCCCATGCGGGAAGCGGGAACGAGTCGGGATCGCGGCGATCGCCGAGAAGGGACGGGAGGGTGGCGGGGTCGATGCGATCGCGCGCGAGGCGTTCCTCGAACGACGCGTTGCCCGTGCATTCGCGCCATCGCTGGATTCGACGCGCAACCGGTGCGTCGTCGAGCTCGTCCGGCAAGGAAGCGAGGCGTTCGTGGAACAGCTCCGCGCGTGCAGCGATCGATGCCAGCGTCACGACGTCTCTCTCCGCAATGCATCGAGCGCGAGATCCGCTCGCGCGTTCGCGGCGACGATCTGCAGCAACTCGCGCAGTTCGGAATCGACAGGACCTCGCACCGCGCGGCGGAAGCGAACATCGTTCGCCGCGACCGCGGCGAGCGCCGCGCGTGCCAGCTCGAGCCAGCGCGTGGCGACGATGCCGATCGTGAGATGCAGCGAGGACTGATCGCTCGTGCGCACCTCGTGCACTGTTCCGCGAGGGACGTAGAGGAGATCGCCGGCTTCGAGTCGTGCATCCATCAGACGTTCGCTCGACGCATCGCCGGCCACGGCTGCTTTTTGCGGCAATGCTTCGATCGGTGCGCGGAGTCGCCAGTGCTTCGCGCCTTCGAGTTGCAGGATGAAGACGTCGTGCGCGTCGTAGTGCGGATCGAATCCTTCCGCCGATGCGGGAGTGAGGAAGAGCGAAGCGATGACGGTGTGGTCGAGCGTGCGCTGCAACGCGTCGCAGAACGCGGCGACGGGCGCCCACTGTTCGTGCACGCGATTCACGTTGATCGTGTAGCCGGCGTGATAGGCGGCGTAGATGCGGGTGATATCGACGCTGCCTTCGCCGCGCCGTGTTCCGCGCCGTCCTTCGAACGTGATCGGAAACGCGGCGGCTTCGCCTTTCTTCGTCGCGCGGATGTCCGGACCGCGCGGATCGGCGAACGCGATGAGCGCATCGACGTCGCGCATCGCGAGCAATCCTTCGTAGTAACTGCGATCCTCGCGCGCGATGTGCATCGGGCGGCGCTCCCACCATTCGGCGAAGAACGTATCGGCGCTCATCGGATGCAGCAGCCGGTCGAGGTCGAGCGCCATGTCAGTCCTCGATGGTCAGCAATCCTTCGCGGACGAGCCGCCGCGCGAGCACGCGTTTCGCCTCATCGTCGAGTGTGCTCGGAAGCTCGCGAACGCGGAATGCGTCCGCCGCCGCGATGAAGCGCAGCGCGGGCTCGATGAAACGCGGACCCGAAACCGCGCCGCCGGGGAAGCTGATGCTCGCCGAGGCGTCCAGTGCGGCGACGCGGCAGATCATCCCCGCGCGTCGCGCGAGCTTCGTCTCGAGATCGATGGAACCGACGCGGTCGAGTTGCGCGAAATGGCCATCGGGACGCGGCGCGCGCGGCGCGATGAACAGGTCCGTCAGATGATCGACCGCGGCGGCGCTGTTGACGTTGCGAGCCGCGGCGTCGAGAAGTTCTTCGAGGCGATGCTGCAGATCGGTGCGCTGCAGATAGCCGGGCGGCAACGCTTCGCGGAACCGTGCATCGTCGCGTGCGACCGACATCAGTGCGCTGCCGACGAGATCGACCCAGCGGAACACGTAGATGCCGATCGTGACGTGCAGCGAAGACGTCGTCGACGTGCGTGCCTCGTGCACGATCCCGCGCGGGATGTACAGAAGGTCGCCGGCCGCGAGGTGCACCTCCTCGATCAGCGCGCCGACCGAATCGACGGAGCCGCTCGTGCCCTGCACGTCGAGCGGCAGTTCCTGCGGACCTTCGTAGAGCCGCCACGTCTTCTCGCCATGCGTCTGCACGATGAACACGTCGTGCGTGTCGAAGTGCGGTGCGAAGCCCTGCGCGTTCTGCGGCGTGAGGTACATGTTCGCGCCGGCGGGGTGGCCGAGGAACGATTCGAGATTTGCGCACAGCGTGGCGAGCGGAGCCCACCGCTCCTGCAGATTCGAAACGTTGATCGTGTGGCCGTCGTGATACGCGGCGTACAACTTCGTGAGATCGGGCGCGTCTTCGCGTCCGGGCCGTTGCGCGGTGACGGTTGGAGATGGCGCGCCTTTCCTGATGACGCGCAGATCGGAATGCTGCGGCTTGGTGAACGCGATCACGCCGTCGACGTCATGCCGCGAGAAGAGATCGCCGTAGTAGCCGGGATCGTTGCGATGAATGGCGAGCGGGCGTTTCTCCCAGGTGTCGCGAAAGAACGCATCCGCCGGAATCGGATCGATCAGCCCGGCGAAGTCGCGAATCGTCATCGCAGATGGCCGCGCCGAATCAGCGCAGGATCGTTTCTTCGCGCCGCGGTCCCGTCGAGATGATGGAGGCTTTCGTCTCCGTCTCATCCTCGATGAACTTCACGTAATCGCGCGCTTCCTGCGGCAGGTCGTCGTACGAGGTGATGCCGACCGTGGACGTCTTCCAGCCCTTGAACGTGCGGTACTCGGGCTGGTAGTCGTTGTGCGCGACCGCGAACGCGGGGAACGTGCCCCAGCGCTTGCCGCGCACCTGGTACGACGTGCAGATCTGGATCTCGTCGAACTCGTCGAGCACGTCGAGCTTCGTCACCGCGAGCTCATCGAGGCCGTTGATCATCGCGGTCGTGCGCAGCACGGGGAGGTCGAGCCAGCCGGTGCGGCGCGGACGTCCGGTCACGGTGCCGAACTCATTGCCGCGCTTGCGGAGATGCTCGCCGTGCGTGTTCTCGAGCTCGGTGGGGAACGCGCCGCCGCCGACGCGCGTCGTGTACGCCTTTGCGACGCCGAGGACGGTGTGGATGTGCTTCGGTGCGACACCGAGGCCGGTACAGACGCCGCCGACGATCGTGTTCGACGACGTCACGTACGGATACGTGCCGTGATCGATGTCGAGCATCATGCCCTGCGCGCCTTCGAACATCACGCGCTTGCCGGCGCGGATGTGCTCGTTGATCCACGTCGTGCCGTTCGTGATGCGCGACGCGAGCGTTTCGCCGAAGCGGAGGTAGTCGTCGTAGAGCTTCGCCGGATCGAATGTCTCCGCGTGGTAGACGCTGGAAAGCACGGCGTTGCGCTCGGCGCACGTGAATTCGATCTTGTGTTTCAGCACTTCCGGATCGAGAAGGTCGGCGATGCGGATGCCGTAGCGTCCGACTTTCGATTCGTATGCGGGGCCGATGCCGCGTCCCGTCGTGCCGATCTTGCCGGCGCCCGCCGCTGCCTCGCGCGCGAGGTCGAGCGCCTTGTGGTAGGGCAGGATGCAATGCGCGGAGTCGCTGACGAGCAGGTTCTCTTCGATGACGATGCCGGCCGCGCGGAGGTTGTCCATCTCTTCGAGCAGCGCGGCGGGATCGATGACCATGCCGTTGCCGAGAAGGCAGAGCTTGTCCGGATGGATGATGCCGGACGGGATGAGCCGCAGGGCGAAATGCTGATCGGCGAACTTCACCGTGTGGCCGGCGTTGTGCCCGCCCTGATAGCGCGCGACGACGTCGAAATCCTCGCAAAGGAGATCGACGATCTTGCCTTTGCCTTCGTCTCCCCACTGCGCACCGATGACCGCGACGTTCTGAGCCTTATCTCTCATGGGCGCGGCGGAGACTAGCACAGCTCACTTCGCACGCGAATTGCTCTATATTCACTGCGATCGGAGGCCGCACATGGAGACACAGACCACTACCGCCATTCCTCAGGCGATCTATTCGCCCACACCGGTCTCGGCGGAGCAGTTCGTGGAAGGGATCCGGCGACTCTCCGAGGGGATCATTACCAAGCAGAGGATCTACGACTATCTGATCGCGTACCAGATCCGCGCCGAGGAGCTGGAGCGCTACAAGATGTGGCTCGACGAGCGTCACACGCGCAACAAGATCTTCCGCAACGACATGATCGAAGTGATGCTGATCTGCTGGCCGATCGGCGCCGTCACGCCGCTGCACACGCACAACGGGCAACTCGGCTGGATGACGATGCTCGAAGGCAAGCTGCTCGTCGAGAACTACAACAAGGTCGACTGCAACCGTCCCGAGAATCAGCAGGTCGTCGGCATGGACTGCCTCGCCGGCGCGACGAAGATCGACATGGAGCATCTGCACAACGAGCTCGCCGTCCCCGGCGGCCCGCTGAACACGGTCGACAAGACGCAGACCATTCATCGCATCCGCAACCTCGCCGAATGGAACGAGCGCTGCGTGAGCATGCACGTCTACTCGCGGCCGATCGATTCGTGCGTGGTGTTCGACATGGAGGGGCAGAGGTGTTATCGGCGGGACCTTAAGTACGATAACGAGTAGTTCGGCGGGAGTCTCACAGTCGCAGAGTCTCAGAGATGTCGCCATCAAACTCTCTGCGACTCTGAGACTCTCCTCACGTAGAGCTAGAATCCCGCCCCATAATGACTCTCCTCTCCACGCTTTCCGAAGAACTGCAGCAGATGTCGAGCGCGGGCACGCTCAAGCGCGAGCTTCAGCTCAAGGGTCCGCAGGGTCCCGTCGTCGAGGTCGAAGGGTTCGGCGAGGTGATCATGCTCACCTCGAACAATTACCTCGGCCTCGCGAATCATCCGACGATCGTCGAAGCCGCTGAGAAGGCCGAGCGCGACTACGGGTACGGGCTCGCATCGGTGCGCTTCATCTGCGGCACACAGACGATCCATCGCGAGCTCGAAGAAAAGATCGCCGACTTCCTCGGCACCGAGGACACGATCCTCTACGGCTCGTGCTGGAACGCGAATGAAGGTCTGTTCCAGACCGTGACTACCGAGCAGGACGCGATCATCTCGGACGAGCTCAATCACGCGTCGATCATCGACGGCGTGCGGCTCTCGAAGGCGCGCAAGGAGCGCTACAAGAATCGCGATCTCGCCGATCTGCGACGCGCGCTCGAAGCGACGAAGGACGCGCGCAACAAGCTCGTGATGACGGACGGCGTGTTTTCGATGGAAGGCTCGCTCGCTCCGCTGCCGGAGATCGTCGAGCTCGTGCGCGAGTTCGACGCCTTCCTCGTCGTCGACGAATCCCACGGCACCGGCGTCCTCGGCGCCACAGGTCGCGGCACGGCGGAAGAGCAGGGCGTGTTCGGGAAGATCGACGCGTACACGTCGACGCTCGGCAAGGCCCTCGGCGGCTCGCACGGCGGATTCACGACGGGACCGAAGGTGCTCGTCGATTATCTGCGCCAGAAATCGCGTCCGTATCTCTTCTCGAACACGCTGCCGCCGGCGGTGGTGATGGGCTCGATGGCGGCGATCGATCTCGTGAAGAACGATTCGAGCTTCATCGAGCGTCTGCGCGAGAACACGCGCTACTTCCGCGAGCAGCTGACGTCGCGTGGCGTGACCGTGAGAGAGGGGATCAGCCCGATCGTGCCGATCATCATCGGCGACACGGCGAAGGCGATCTCGATGTCGCAGGAATTGCTGAAGCGCGGCGTGTATGTCTCGGGCTTCGGCTTCCCGGTGGTGCCACAGGGACAGGCACGGCTGCGGTGTCAGATCAGCGCGGCGCACACGCGCGAGATGCTCGATCGGGCCATCGCGGCGATCAGCGCAATCGCATAAAAAAAGCGCGCCGGCGGTGACGCCGGCGCGCTTCTGCGTTTCGATCGTTCGCGTTCTACGTCATCTTCCGCAGTGCGATGAATCCGAGCATCGCCGCGAGGGCCAGCAGCGCCCACTCCGACAGCGTCGGGATGCCCGCCACGCCTTCGTCTCCGCCGCCCGGGGGTACGACCGGCGTCGGGGTGGTGGACGAGGTGTTGTTGCCCGGGTTTCCGTCGTCGGTGACTGAGGTCACGGTGGCGGTGTTCGCGATCGAGCCGCTCGTCGCGGTGACGAGTGCCTGCAGCGTGATGGTTGCGTTCGCGCCGGCGGCGATCGTGCCGAGGTTGCAGCTCACCGGATCCGACGCATTGCAGGTGCCCTGCGACGGCGTGGCGCTGACGAACTGCAGACCCGTGGGCAGGTCATCGTTGACGACGACGTTCGTCGCCGCATCGGGACCGCTGTTCGCTACGGTGATCGTGTAGGTGATCGTGCTGCCCGTAGTTGCCTGCGAAGCGCTGGTCGTCTTCGTGATCGAGAGATCGGCCGTTGCGACGACGATCGGATCCGAGGGATCGATGGAGTTGGCGCCGTTCGGGTCGGTGTCGCTGGTGCCGACCGAGGCGTTGTTCACGATCGTGCCCGATGCGCCCGGAGCGATGGTCGTGACGAGCGTGAACGTCGCGGTGCCGGCATTCGCGATCGGGCCGCCGGTGCAGGTGATGGTGCCGGTCCCGCCGACCGCGGGCGTCGTGCAGGTGAAGCCGGCTGCCGGGGTGATGGACTGGAACAGCAGCGATGCCGGCAGCGTGTCCGTCACGATGACGTCGTTGGCTGCATTCGGGCCGTCGTTCGTCACGGTGATCGTGTAGGTGACCGGGTCGCCGGGACCTGCCGTGGTGGTCTGCGAGGACTTCACGACCGACAGATCGGCGGTGCCGCCGCTGCCAACCGGAACTCCCGACGCGCTGCCGCCGTTGTTGCCGCCGTTGTTGTCATCGGTGTCGCTGGTCGCGGTGGCGGTGTTGTTGATCGGACCGACTGCGGTCGGCGACACCTGCACGACGAGCGTGAAGACTGCCGTCGAACCGGACGCGAACGTTGCCGCGGTGCAGGTGATGGTGCCGGTGCTGCCGACTGCCGGCGTCGTGCAGTTGAAGCCGGCCGGAACGGTGATCGACTGGAAGAGCAGCTCGGCGGGGAGCGTGTCCGTCACGACGACGTTCGCCGCCGCGTCGGGACCGTTATTCGTGAGCGTGATCGTGTACGCGACACTGGAGCCCTGGGCCGCACCGTCCGCGGTGGTGGTCTTCGTGATGCCGAGGTCGGCGACGAGCGGGATCAACACGGTGGTCACGGCCGTGGCGCTGTTGTTGCCGGGCGTCACATCCGAGGCGTCGCTATCGCCGGTGACTGTGTCGCTGACGAAGTTACCCGGGCTGGCGATGACTTCGACGACGAGCGTGAACGACGAGCTTGCGCCATCGGCGAACGATGCGTTGGTGCAGGTGATCAAACCGGTCGCACCGACGGCTGGCGTTGTGCACGTCCAGCCTGCGGGCTGCGTGATCGACTGGAACGTCGTGTTGCTCGGGACGCTCTGCGTCATCGTCGCGTTCGTCGCCGTGTCCGGACCGTTGTTGGTGATGGTTTGCGTGTACGTGATGGTGTCGCCGGGCGAGACAGGATCGGGCGAGTCGCTGTTCGTCACCGCCAGCTCGGCGTTGGAGACGTCGTAGAGAGTGGTGACGGTGACGACGTTGTCGGTATTGTCCGGATCGGCGTGATCCGAACCGGTTGCGAACGCCTGCGTGATGTTGTGATCGCTGTTCGGATGGAGGTCATCGCCGGCCTCGGTGACGACCGTGAACACGGACGATGCGCCAGTCGGGAAGGACGGATGGGTGCAGTCATATCCCGCGACGTTCAGCAGCGTCCCCGCGGCGGGAGGCGAGCAGCTCCAGCCTGCCGGCGTGGTCATGGAGACGAAGCGCGTCTGGCCGCCGTTGCCGGCGATGGTCATTCTCGCGTTCGTGGCCGCGTCGGGTCCCTGGTTCGTGACGGTGACCGTGTAGGTGATGTTGCCGTCGGGCGAGACCGGATCAGGCGAGTCGGATGCGGTGATGTTCATGTCCGAGTCCGGCATGACATACGCGGTGGACTCGGTCTCGGAGTTGTTGGCGTTGACCGGGTCGGCGAGGCTGCTGCCCGTCGTGAACGCCGTCTGGATCGTTCCGTCGAAGATGCCGAAGTAGGTCGGATCGGTGTTCGCCACGACTGTGAACGTCGAGGTCGCACCGACGGCGAAGCTTGGATTGCTGCAGGAGAACTGCAGGAACGCACCGGCCGCCGGCGGCGTGCAGCTCCAGCCCGCGGGAGTGGTGAGGGAGACGAAGGCCAGGCCGCTCGAGTTGTACACGCTCATCGTCGCATTCGGAGCGGCGGTCGGCCCGTTGTTGGTGACGGTGACGGTGTAGGTGAGGTTTTCGTTTCGGCCGATCGGATCGGGCGAATCGGTCACGGAGATGGCCAGGTCGGCGTCATCGGTAACGTACGCGGTGCTCTCCAGCTCGGTGTTGTTGGCGTTGACCGGGTCGGCGATGCTGCTGCCCGTCGAGAACGCCGTCTGGATCGTTCCGTCGTTGGTGCCGAAGTAGGTCGGATCGGTGTTCACCGTGACCGTGAACGTCGAGGTCGCACCGTTGGCGAGGCTTGGATTGCTGCAGGAGAACTGGACGAATGCACCGACTGCCGGCGGCGTGCAGCTCCAGCCGGCAGGAGTGGAGAGGGAGACGAAGGCCAGACCGCTCGAGTTGTACACGCTCATCGTCGCATTCGGCGCGGCAGCCGGGCCGTTGTTGACGACCGTGACGGTGTAAGTGAAATCGGCGTCCCGTCCAATCGGATCGGGCGAGTCAGTCACCGAGATCGCCAGGTCGGCATCAGGCGTCGTGTACTGCGTCGTCTCGGTTTCCTGATTGTTGGCGTTGTTGGTCTCGTTGCTGGCCATCGAGTTGAGGCTGAAGTTCGCGACGAGGGTCGTGTCGTTGATGCCGATGTTTTCGTCGTTCGCGGACCAGCGGACCACGAACTGGCCCGAGCCGGGTGCCCACGTCGCCCGGCTGCAGGTGAACATGGCGTTGAGTGCACCGACAGCGGGAGTGACGCAGCTCCATCCGGCAGGAGCGCTGACGCTGTGGAACGCATAAGAGGAGGTTGGAACGGCGTTGAAGTTGACGGTGGTCGCCGTATCGGGACCGGCGTTGGTCACGTCGACCGTGTACTCGACGACGCCGTCGGGAAACACCGGATCGGGCGAGTCGCTCACGGTCAGCTGCAGATCGACCTGCGGCGAGTCGTAGTTGGTCGTCGCCGAACCGTTGTTGTTGCCGTTGTTCGGGTCGGGCGTGACGCCGGAAGTGCTGAAGGTCGAGGTGATCGACCCGTCCGGGAAGGCCACCAGATGCGGCGCGACCTGTGCCACGAGCGTGAAGGTCGCCGTGGTGCCGCTCGGGAAAGCAGGGTTGGTGCACGAACCAAAGGCACCAAGCGCGCCGCATGTGAATCCGGCCGGCCCCACGGCGGAGACGTAGTTCAGATTCCCGCCGAACGCCCAGTTCAACCCGCCGTTCGTGGCCGGGTCAGGGCCATTGTTTCTGATCTGTATGGTGTAGGTAATGTTGTTGCCCGGAATGATGGGATCCGGGGAGTCGGTAACGCTCAGGACTTGCTGATCCGCACTCTGAGCGAAAGCCGACAACGACACTAGCAGGGACAGAACGAACAACGCGCGACGCACTCTCGCCATGAATGAAGCTCCTCTTTGTCCTCTATCGCGTAAAAGAAATGGAATCTCCCTCAGCTACAATAAAAAAAGTTCGCATGTCCGAGGTCACCCAGCTTCTTCGCGACTGGAGTGCGGGGCGTCAGGAGGCTCGGGATGAGCTGCTCCGCCTCGTCTACGACCCCTTGCGTCTGATCGCCGAGCGCCATCTCTATCGCGAGCGCGAGGGTCACACGCTCCAGCCCACCGCCCTCGTGCACGAGCTCTATCTGAAACTCGTCGACCAGCGCAGCGTCGAGTGGCACGACCGCACGCATTTCTTCGCCGTCGCGGCGCAGGTGATGCGGCGAATCCTCGTCGACCACGCGCGCCGTCGAAAGAGCGAAAAACGCGGCGGCGCCTTCGTCGCGGTCACGATCGGCGCGGCCCTCGACGTCGCAGCGGTCGTCGAGAATTTCGACGTCGTCGCGCTCGACTCCGCGCTCGAAAGTCTGGAGAAAGTGTTTCCGCAGCAGGCGAAGCTCGTTGAGCTCCGTTTCTACGGCGGCCTCACCATCGACGAAACCGCCTCGGTCCTCGGCGTCTCGCCGGCCACCGTGAGCCGCGAATGGACGATGGCGCGCGCGTGGTTGAAGCGCGCGATGTCGCAATGACCGACGCTTTCTGGGAAGAGGTGCGGACGCTCTTTCACGACGCGTCCGAGCGCGAGACCAACGCGCGCGCGGAGCTGCTCGCGCGCGCGGATCCGTCCGTGCGCGCCGAGGTCGAGTCGCTGCTCGCGGCGCACGACGAGCCGACGCCGTTCATGGAGCAGTCGATCTGGCAGCTCATCGACACGCATCAGGGCGAGCGCCTTGCCGGTTCGTTCATCGGGCCGTATCGCATCGTGCGGCAGCTCGGCCACGGCGGCATGGGAACCGTGTTTCTGGCGATGCGCGAGGACGAGCAGTACTCGCAGCGAGTGGCGATCAAGCTCGTTCGCGGCGGCGAGATGCTCGTGCAGCGCTTCCGTCAGGAGCGCCAGATTCTGGCGACGCTCGAGCATCCGAACATCGCGCGTCTGCTCGACGGAGGCACGACGCAGGACGGGCTGCCGTATCTCGTGATGGAGTACGTCGACGGCACGCCGATCGACGACTACTGCCGCGCGCACAATCTCTCCGTCGCGGACAAGCTGCGGCTCTTCCTGCAGCTCTGCAACGCCGTGCAGCACGCACACCGCGCGCTGATCATCCATCGCGACATCAAGCCCGCGAATGTGCTCGTGACCGCGGAAGGCGTGGCCAAGCTGCTCGACTTCGGGATCGCGAAACTGGCGTCGGAAGACTCGCGCGTCGACGCCACCGCCACGCGCATCATGACCCCGCAATACGCAAGCCCCGAGCAGCTCCTCGGCCGCGCCGTCACGACCTCGACCGACGTCTATTCGCTCGGCGTGCTGCTCTTCGAGCTGCTCACGGATCGCAAGCCGTTCAAAGCGGAGTCGCGCCTGCCGAACACGGAGGCGCCGGTGCCGAGCAGCGTTTCCGAGGTGCGGGCGTTGCGGGGGGAGATCGACGACATCGTGCTCGCCGCGCTCGAAGTCGATCCGGCGCGTCGCTACGCCTCCGTCGAACAATTCGCGGAAGACGTGCGCCGGCATCTCAGCGGACATCCGATCGCCGCGCGTCGCTCGACGTTCGGCTATCAGGCCGCGAAGTTCGTACGACGCAATCTGCTGGCTGTGACCGCGGCGGCGGCGCTCCTGATCGTGATTGCGATCGCATTCGTCTCGACGCTGCATCAGAAGCGAATCGCCGAGCGCCGATTCGAAGAGGTGCGCTCGCTCGCTCGCGCGGTCGTTTTCGATCTGCACGATGCGATCGCGCCGTTGCCCGGCTCGACGCCCGCGCGCGCGCTGCTCGTGCGGCAGGCGCTGGTTTATCTCGATCGTCTGGCCGCGGAGGCGCAGGACAATACGTCGCTGCAGGTGGAGCTCGCGGGCGCGTATCTGAAGATCGGCGACGTGCAGGGTCTCCCATACCAACCCAACCTCGGCGACACGGCCGGCGCGACGACGAGCTATCGCAAGGCGCTCGAGATCGCGCGGGCGGCCGCGGCGGAAGAGCCTGACGATACGGAGATCCTGACGTTGATCGCGAACGCACACGACCGCGTCGGTTTCGTCGAGCAGCGCTCGCTGCGCTGGGTGGACGCGCTGCGTCAGCACGAAGCGGCGCGCGCGATCCGCGAGAAGCTGCCGCACGATCCGCGACGCGATCTGGCGCTCGCGCAGACGTGGACGGCGATCGGCGACAGCCGCTACATCGGCGACAAGACGATCCCGAAGGAGCTGCTCTTCGGGACCGAGCAGCAGGCGTACGAGGCCGCGCTGACGACGCTTGCCAGCGTGAAGTCCACTCCTGAATTGCGCCGCGACATTCTCCAGGAGATCGGCCGTGCGAATCAGCGTCTCGGCGGCTGGTACACCGGCCGTGGGCGCGACCTTGCGCGCGCGCTGCGTCATCACGACGCGGCTCTGCGTGCCTTCGGCGAGCGGGCCGCACTCGACCCGTCCGATGCGCAGGCACGCCGCAATTACGCCGATCAGGTGGCGATGAAAGCCACCGCGCAGAACGCCGCGGGCGACTGGAACGGCGCGCTCGAGTCGACCGCGCACGCGCTGGAGATGTTCCGGACGCTCGCGGCCGAGGATCCGGACAACGCGGAGGCGCAGCACGATCTGGCGTTCGCGCACGGCGAGCGCGGCATCGCGTTCATGAATCTGCACCGGAACGACGAGGCCGAGTCGGCGCTGGGCGAAGCGATCGCGATTCGCGAGCGGCTCATCGTCGCCGATCCCGAGAATCAGGAAGATCGGCGCGATCTGAAGCGCATGCAGCGGTTCCTGTTCGAGGTTGAGAGCAGAAAGTGACACGCGAAAGCGTGTCATCCCGCGCTCGGCGCGGGATCTGGTCGGGCGGGGCTCGGTTGCCCGTTCTCTTTCGCCCCGCCCGCACAGGTCCCTCGCTCGACGCTCGGGATGACAGCGCTCTCGGCTAAAATCCCCCGTTCTCGATGCCCATCCCCGCGCGTTATCTTTCCTCGTTCTCTCCAGCCACGCTCAAAACAGTCGAGACGCACGCCTCGCAGTTTCGCGTTGCGGAGCCGCTGTTTTTTCGCGGCGCGTACACGGCCAACGTAACGGAGCACGAGCGGAGGAAGTTCGCGCCGGTGATCGTGGTCGATGCGGCGCGTGTGCTGTCGTCGCGCTGTACCTGCTCGCCGCGCATGCGACCGAACGATCTCTGTCGCCATCTCGCGGTGCTCGTCGATCGCATGGCCGCGGAAGACGGCGCGCTGCCATCGGAAAAATTCGAGCAGAGCGTGTGGCGCGCGATCGCGTTCGCGTCGTTCTCGGACGGTCGTGAGATTCGCGCGGATGACGGCGATCCGCGCGAGCAGATGCTGCGGCGCTACGTGCTCACCGAGCAGGAGCAGGCGCTGCTCAACCGCGGCTCCGGTTCCGCGCGACTGCTGTTCGAGGCGTCGCCGTGGTATCGCTGGAGCAAGGAGATGTTCCTGCGCGGCGCCGAAGACGCGCGGCTCGAACTGCACGATGGTGCAGCGTCGCTCGTGCTCGCGCAACAACGCGTCCCCATCCCACCCTCCGCGGTCGAACACGTCGTCGCCTCCGCGCCGGAGATCGTCACGGCCAGCGGCTTCGAGATCACACCCGGCAGTCTCACTCCGTCACTGCGTATCGAGCTGACGAGCAACCGCACGCTGCGATTCACGCCCGTGCTTCTCGGCAACGGCGGCACGGTGCTCGAACGCGAAGCGCTGCCGAAGTTCGGAAGGTTCTATCTCGCCGGCAACCGCTTCGCGTCACCCGCGATGGTGCCGCCGATGTTCGTCGAGCAGAGCGCGAAGACGCAGACGACGCTCTTCGAGATGCGGCCGAGCGCGGGGATGCCGTACGACCGCGAGACCGTGATTGCCGAGGACGAGGTGTTCGCGTTCGTGCAACGGCATCGTGAGGAGCTTGCTGCGTTGCCGGCGACGCTGGCGCCCGAGGCGGTGCGGAATGCGCGGCCGGTGCGATTGGACGACGACGTCGTGTTCGAGTTCGCGACGCCGCATAAGGAGTTCCTCGAAATCGAGATCACCTTCCGCGCGGCAGCGGAGATGATCACCGCCGCGGAGATCGCACGCGCGCGTCGCGATGGCATTCGCGCGCTCGTGCGCGGCTCGCTCTGGATCGACGTCACCGATCCGCAGTTCGGATGGCTCGATGACGCGACGATCGGGCCGCAGGGACACGTCCTCGTCACGAAGCTCGAGCTGCTGCGCATCCGTGGCTCGCTGCGCGGCAATGCCGTCTTCCGCGGCGATCCGTCGTGCGAGCGCGTGTTTCGCCTGTTCGACGAGATTCAAACCGATGCGGATGCGCCGTCGCCCGCGTCGTTCGGCATCGATCTCTACGGCTATCAGCAGACCGGCTATCAATGGCTCTGGCTCCTGCAGCAGAACGGTTTCGGCGGCCTGCTCTGCGACGACATGGGCCTCGGCAAAACGCACCAGGCCATCGCATTGATCCGTGCACTGACGCACGTCGATCCGTCGCAAGCGGTGCTCGTCGTTTGTCCGACGTCGCTCATCGATCACTGGCGCGAGAAGCTCGCGCGCTACATCCCCGGCGTCGAAGTCACGCTCACGACGTACGGACTCGTGCGCTCGCGCTTCGAGCAATTTCGCGGGAAACGTTTCGATCTCGTCGTGCTCGATGAAATGCAGACGATCAAGAACGCCGACACCGCGACGCATCACGCGTTGCGCGGTATCGACAAGCGCATCGCCATTGGATTGACCGGTACGCCGATCGAAAATCACGAAGGCGAACTGAAAACGCTGCTCGATTTTGTCGTGCCGGGATATCTGCCGAAACACGTCGACGATCGCATGACGTTGCAGCGTCTCGTGCGTCCATTCGTTCTACGCCGCACGAAGGCGCAGGTCTTGACGCAGTTGCCGCCGAAGATCGTCGACAAGCGCTTCTGTGAATTGACGGGCGAGCAACGGCTGCTTTATCGGCGCGTGCTCGAATCGCGCGCGAAGCCATTACGCGCGAAACTGCTCGCCGGCCAGACCGTTTCCTATGTGCACATTTTCGCGGCGCTGAATTACCTCAAACAGATCTGCAATCACCCCGCGTCCGTCGGTGGCGGTTTCGGCGGCGACGTGACGTCGGGGAAATGGGACATGTTCCTCGGTCTGCTCGACGAATGCATGGCCAGCGGACTGAAAGTCGTCGTGTTCAGCCAATATCTGCAGATGCTCGCCATCATTGAGGATCATCTGTTCCGCAACGGCATTGGCTACGCGTCGATCAAAGGCGCGACGCGCGAGCGCGGTGCCGAAATCGCCCGTTTTCGCGAGGACCCTGATTGTCGCGTATTCACCGCGAGCCTGCGCGCTGGCGGCCTCGGCATTGATCTGACGAGCGCGTCCGTCGTCATTCACTACGATCGATGGTGGAATCAGGCGCGCGAAGATCAGGCCACCGATCGCGTGCATCGCCTCGGGCAGAGTAAAGGCGTGCAGGTCATTAAGTTGATTACGCGCAATACGATCGAAGAGAAGATCGACGCATTGATCACACAGAAGGGGTCGATCGCGTCGGACGTGATTCGCGTCGACGATCCGAGCCTCGTCAAAACATTCACGCGCGATGAGCTTGACGATTTATTGAGCGAAGCGTGACGCAGCGCACAAGCCTTCCTTCCGCCCCTGAGTAAAGTACGCGGACCCTGAAGAGTTCCTTACTGGCCCGTCCGCTACGGGCTGCTCAAACCAAGACGGAGGCCCCAATGCGCAAGCTCCTTGTGGCAATTTTTTGTGTGCTGATCGCGTCGAGCGCATTCGCCGGCACGATCACATCGCTCGATCCTTCCTCGGTCAGAATCAACAGCGGTGAGTACTTCCTCACCGTCTACGGCACCGCTCCCGGAAACACGCTCGTGTTCGACGGCCCGGCCGGACATTTCGAGCGGACCGTCAATGCGACGTTCTCGAATCGCGTCGTGGGCTGGGTGCCTGAGGCGATCGTGCAGAAGTCGGGAACCTATACGGTGAAAGTCCGCAACTCCAGCGGCGTCGAGACCAACTCGCTGAACTTCACGGTTGTCGGTTTCAAATTCTTCCCGCTCGTGATGATGGTCCCGGACGTGCTGCTCGCGCAGCCGAAAACGCGCGAAGGCGTCAGCGTGAAGTTCGACGTCATGCCGGTCGGCGGCGAAGATCCCAACCCGCAGTTCCGCTGCGACCGTGATTCGGGCGCGTTCTTCCCGATGGGCTTTTCCGTCGTCACCTGCAACGCCTGGAACTCGCTCGGCGAGAAGGCGGAAGCGAAGTTCACGATCAACGTCGTCGATCAGGTCGGTCCGGTCGTGACCGTGCCGCGCGACGTCAAAGTTCCGGCGCGGTCGAATGAAGGCGCGAAGGTCGAGTTCACGGCCAAAGCGACCGATGAGATCTGGGGCGATTCTCCCGTCGACTGCCTGCCGCGCTCGGGCTCGATGTTCCGCATCGGCAAGACCGCCGTTTTGTGTACGTCCACCGATCTCGAGCTCAACATTGGCGCGAGCTCGTTCATCGTCGAAGTGACGAGCGACAAAGAACCGCGGCCGATCACGCTGCTCCTTCCGCCGACGATGAACGTCGAAGCGCGCGACGCGCGTGGCTCGGAAGTGAAGTACGACCTGAAAGTGGAGGGTTCCGACGATCCGGATCCTTCGATCGTCTGCAATCCGAAGAGCGGCTCGCTGTTCCCGCTCGGCACCACGACGGTTGTCTGCGATGCGCTGGATAAAAACGGCGCGTGGGCTGTCGGCCAGTTTGACGTCTCGGTCCTCGACGTGAAAGCGCCGGAGATCCGCTACGCGAAAGCGTCGCCCGACCGCATCTCGAACGACGATCGCATGACGACCGTCGAGATCTCCGCCGAAGCAATCGATGATCTCGATCTGCAGCCGCTCTGCTCGATCATCGGTGTGACGGCGAACGAAGACATCGACGCCGGCGACGATGAGAAAGCGGAGTACGACTACAACATCACCGGCCCGCTGAAAGTCGAGCTGCGCGGCCAGTCGACGCGCACGACCCGCGTGTACAACGTGTGGGTCGGCTGCTCCGACTTCTTCGGTAACATGACCCAGGCGAACGCGCAGGTCGTAGTGACGAACAGCGCCAGCGGTCAGGCCGCGCCGAGCGGACGGCGCCGGGCGGGTGGGAAACCGTAACGTTTGGTTGTTACTCAAAAAGGCCGGGCGAAAGCCCGGCCTTTTTCGTTGCTGGTTGCTGGTTCAAGGTTGCGCTGCGCGAGCGTCACGCTGATCGTGTTTCTCGGCAGGCGTGACCTTGAACCAGCAACCAGCAACCAGCAACCTCGTTCACGGCAACGGCACGCTCAAATCAATCCCGATCGCCCACGGCACGACCAGAAACATCAGCAGCGTGATCACGATCGCCGCCGCGACGTCGAGCAAAAACCCGCTCCGCGCCATCGCCTTCACGCGAATGTATCCCGTCGCGTAAACGATTGTGTTCGGCGCCGTCGCCACCGGCAGCATGAAACCGGACGACGCGGCGAGCACCGCGGGGATCATCAGAAAGTAAGGATGCACACCGATCGACGTCGCCATCGCCGCGGCGATCGGCATCATCGCCGTAGCCGTCGCCACGTTCGACGCCACCTCGGAAAGCAGCGTCACCACGATGCACAGCACGACGATCATCAGCATCGGATGCCATCCGCCCACGAACGACAATCGCGCGCCCGCCCACTTCGAAAACCCGCTGCTCTCGAGCGCGTCCGCGAGTGCGAATCCGCCGCCGAAAAGAATGAGCACATCCCACGGAATGCGTTTGAACTCCTCCCACTCGAGCAGCCGTTTTCCTCCGCCCGCGGGCAGCGCAAACGCGAGTAGCGCCATCGTCACCGCCACCGTCGCGTCGTTGATCAGCTTCGCGCTCGGGAAGAGATTCGACCAGCCGGGGATAACGTATGCGCCGAGGTTGATGTCGGCGCGGAAAATCCAGAGGAGGGCGGTGGAGACGCAGAGCGCGAGCGTCAATTTCTCCGCGCCCGACATCTTGCCGGGCCGAGCGAGGCCGAGCGATTCGAGCGGGATCGCCGCGCCTTTCGGAACCTTCGCGGAGATGATCACGATCAGCCAGCACACCGGCACGAGCACGATCAGATACGCGACACCGTAGATCATCCACTCCGCGAACGTCACCGTCTTCGCGGTGGGGAAGAGCTCACGCGCCGCGCCAAAGAAGATGAGATTCGTCGGTGTACCGATGGGCGTGCCGATGCCGCCGAGCGATGCCGCGTATGCGACGCCGAGGAGCGTTGCTTCCGCGGTGCGTGCTTCCTTGCCGAGACCGCCGACAATGGCGACCGCGATCGGCGTCATCATCAATGTCGTCGCGGTGTTCGACATCCACATCGACAGAAACGCCGTGACGAGAATGACCGCGAACACGATGTGCCGTGGCTTCGTCCCCACGCGACTCAACGCGAAGAACGCCAGGCGTCGATGCAGTCCCCATCGCTCGAACGTCGCCGCGACGAGGAAGCCGCCCATGAAGAGAAACACCGCCGAGTTCGCGTACGGCTGCGCCGCTTTTTCCGCGCTCGTCACGCCCGCGAGCGGAAACGCGATGAGCGGAATCAATGCCGTCATCCCCATCGGCACCGCTTCCGTGAGCCACAGCAGTGCCATCAGGAGACCGATCGCGGAGGTGAATCGCACCGCGTAGGTGAATGTCGCATCGAGCGGCACCAGCAGCACCAGCGCCGCGATGCCCGCGCACAACGCAACTTTCCGGAGAGAAATGGAATCGGCCAACGGTCGAGCATGGTAGCAGGGGCGACTGCGTCGCCCCTGGTTGTCGGTTGTCGGTTCTCAGTTGTCCGTGCATCTCGGCCAACAATCACAGACAACCGAGAACCGAGAACTGACAACCGCGACGCAGTCGAGCAGGGGGATGACCGCATCGCCGTAACCGGTTACCATCACCGTGGTCCAGCTAGTGAACAAGTCCGACACTCAACTCGCGCGCGGGCACATCCACCTGCGCGAAGGAATCGAATCGTTTCTCCGCACCGCCAAGGGACGCGTCTGGAGCGACGCCTCGCAGCGCGATCGCCTGCACGCTCTCGCCACCGCCGTCCGCCGACCCGCGCTCGACGCGATGCGCGCAAGCGAGCGCCGCTATCGCGAGCAGGACGCGAAACGTCTCTACTACCTCTCCATGGAGTTCCTCATGGGCCGCGCCCTCGGGAACAACCTCACGAACCTTGGCATCTACGACGCCGCACGCTCCGTGCTCAGCGAGCTCGGTGACGATCTCGATGAGCTGCAAGCGCTCGAGCACGACGCCGCCCTCGGCAACGGTGGTCTCGGCCGTCTCGCGGCGTGTTTTCTCGATTCCCTGGCGACGCTCGATCTGCCGGGCTTCGGCTACGGCATCAACTACGAATACGGCCTCTTCCGCCAGACGTTCGTGAACGGCTATCAGCACGAGCAGCCCGATCACTGGATGGACGGCGGCTCGCCGTGGCTCATCGAACGTCCCGATGAAGCGGTGATGATTCCGGTCTACGGAAACATCACGCACGCCAGCACCGGCAATGGCGCATACACGCCGAAATGGGTCGACTACAAAATCATCGTGGGCGTGCCGCACGACATGCCGATCGTCGGTTTCGGCGGCCGCACCGTGAACATCCTGCGGCTCTTCTCCGCGCGCGCGTCCGATCAGTTCGACATCGGAATCTTCAACTCGGGCGATTACATCCGCGCCGTGCACGAAAAGATCACCGGCGAGTCGATCTCCAAGGTTCTCTACCCCTCGGATGTCGTTGCCGCAGGCAAGGAGTTGCGCCTGCTGCAGGAGTACTTCCTCGTGGCGTGCTCCGCGCGCGACATCATCAAGCGCTTCCGCGGCAATCACGAATCACTGCGCGAGTTCGCAGTGAAGGTCGCGATTCAGATGAACGACACGCATCCCGCGCTGACCGTCGCGGAGCTGATGCGCGTGTTCGTCGACGAAGAGCAGATGCCGTGGGAAGAAGCGTGGGCGATCACGGTGGCGACATGCGGTTACACGAATCACACGCTGTTGCCTGAAGCGCTGGAGCGGTGGTCGTTTGGTCTGCTCGAACGCGTGCTGCCGCGTCACCTGCAGATCATTCTGGAGATCAACCGCCGCCTGCTCGCCGAAGCCGAGCGCCGCTTTCCCGGCGACGTGCAGATGCAGCACAACGTTGCGATCGTCGCGGACGGCGAAGTGCGTATGGCCAACCTCGCGATGGCCGGCAGCCACTCCGTGAATGGCGTCGCGGAACTACATTCGAAGCTCGTCACGGAAACGCTCGCGCCTGATTTCTTTCGACTGCATCCCGAGCGCTTCAACAACAAGACGAATGGTGTGACGCCGCGGCGCTGGCTGCTGCACGCCAATCGTCCGCTTGCGTCGCTCATCAACGAGACCATTGGCAATGAATGGGTCACGGATCTCGATCGCCTGCGCGAGCTCGAGCTGTTCGTCGATGACAACGGCCTGCTCGAAAAACTCGACGGCGTGAAATATAGAAACAAGATCGCGCTGGCGAAACTCACGAAAGAGTTGAGCGGCGTTGCCATCGATCCGCACTCGATGTTCGACGTGCAGGTCAAACGCATCCACGAATACAAACGCCAGCTGCTCAACGCGCTGCACGTGATCGATCGCTACTGGTCGATCGTCGAAGACGGTGTGCTGCCTGTGCAGCCGCGCACCGTGATCTTCGCCGGCAAGGCCGCGCCGGGATACTGGTTCGCGAAGCTGATCATCAAACTCATTCACTCGGTTGCCGAAGTGGTGAATGCGGATCCGCGGTCGCGCGAACATCTGCGCGTCGTGTATCTGCCGGACTATCGCGTGACCCTGGCCGAGGCGATCATTCCTGCGGCGGAGTTGTCGGAGCAGATCTCGACCGCGGGGAAAGAAGCGTCAGGCACCGGCAATATGAAGCTTGCGCTGAATGGCGCACTGACGATTGGCACGCTCGACGGTGCGAACATCGAAATGCGCGATGAAGTCGGGGAAGAGAACATCTTCATCTTTGGCCTTCGCGCGCACGAAGTCGCGGCGGAGCTCGCGCAATACGATCCGCAGCGCTACCTGCACGAGCACCGCTGGATGAATCGTGCGGTCGATTCCATTGCAGCCGGCCATTTCTCGCGCGGCGACAAAGACATCTTCCGTCCCATCATCGCCAAGCTCCTCTCGACGCGCGATGAGTACGTGCATCTCGCCGATTTCGCGGAGTACGTCGACCGCCAGAAAGACGTCGACGTCCTCTATCGTGACCGCCGCGCCTGGAATCGCATGTCGCTGCTGAACATCGCGCGCATGGGTAAGTTTTCGTCGGATCGGACAGTCGCCGAGTACGCGCGGGATATCTGGAACGTGCGGCCGGCAGTGATCGGGAACTTCGCGCACGTGCTGGATTGAGGGAACGTTAGGATGGCGCATGCACTCGTTGCTGGAACAGATATTCACCACGGGCATGACCGAATTGCCGAATGGCGCGGTCGAGCCGGTCCACTCCTCGATCTCGCGCGATGACTGCGCCGCTGTAGAGCGCGCGATTGCGCAGTCCGGTGCGACGTCGGCCATCGAAGTGGGAATGGCGTTCGGGATCTCGGCCCTCGCGATTGCCGACGCGCTGTCACGCAACGGTTCCGCGCGCCTCGTGTCGATCGATCCACAGCAGACCTCGTCGTGGCGCGGAGCAGGGCTGCATCTCCTCCGGCGCGCCGGCCTTGCGGACTTCGCGGAAGTGATCGAAGAGCCGTCGCAGCTCGCCTTGCCACGTCTCGCCGCGCGCGGGGACCGCTTCGACCTCGCCTTCATCGATGGCTGGCACACGTTCGATCACGCGCTCATCGATTTTTTCTACTGCGATCTGATGCTCGAGCCGGGCGGAATCATGATTCTGGACGACGTCGGCTACGCGGCAATCAACCGTCTGGTGCGGTTCATCCTGTCCAACCGTGATTACGAGCTCGTCGAGGTGACGCGCTACCCCGATGCTCCCCCGGCCGCGGCTCA
>DASYLL010000054.1:0-16824 GCA_036009605.1 Thermoanaerobaculia bacterium
ACGATCACCGTGCGCACCGTGCGCAACATCGCGCGGCTGCGCTCCGCGGTGAGCAACAGATAGAGCGACTCGGGCGTTGTGACGAGGATGTGCGGCGGCGTGCGGATCATCGACGCGCGTTCGCTCGACGTTGTGTCGCCCGTCCGCACCGCCGCCGTGATCCGAGGAGCCTCGATCCCCATCTCGGCCGCTAATTTCTGGATGCCGATGCGGGGCTCGGCGAGATTCTTGTGAATGTCGGTGCTGAGCGCTTTCAGCGGCGAGACGTAGATGACGCGCACTTCATCCGGCAGCGGATGCTCGAGCCCTTCCTGGAAGAGCTCGTCGAGCGCGGTGAGGAACGCGGCCAGCGTTTTGCCGGAGCCGGTCGGCGCGGCGATGAGCGTGTGCTGCTTCTCGCGGATTGCCGCCCAGCCCTGCCGTTGCGCGGCTGTAGGCTCACCGAGCGTTTCGGAAAACCAGCGTTGGACGGCGGGATGGAACCGGGAAAGGGGCATGGGGGTGACTCCGCGCGAACGACTATAACGCGGGATCGCCATGAACTCTTTTCGAGCACAGCCGTATTTCAGAGCCGGATGAGACACGCCGCCGCGCTGCTTCTACTTCTCGTAGTTTCGCCGATGCTCACGGCTAACTGTGCCATGTCGACGGACGACCGCGCCTTCGTCGACAAATCGCTCGCAACCTGGGACGCGGTTCGCGCGGATGCGTTGAAGATTCCGGTGGTGCCGCTTCCGACGTTTGTGCTCTTCGATCAGAAGTGCGTCTGGACCGACGGCAAAGGCGCGGAGCACACCGGCACGATCAAGCTCGCGGACGGGAACGAGATCCCCGCGCAGGTGCTGGCGTTCGCGACGAGCCACGAAGGGAAGACGTATCTCATCATGGCGCTCCCTTCGGTCTGGCGTACCGAAGAGCGGCATCGCAACGATCCGCACCTCGATGTGCTGTTGCTGAGCGTATTCGCCCACGAGATGACCCACACGCGCCAGGCCGAATCCCTCGGCGGCCGCGTCTCCGAGCTCGAGACGCAGCACAAGATCAAGGACCTCAACGACGACATCATCCAGCAGCGCTTCGCGTCGATCAACGGATTCACCGCCGCGTTCGAGAAAGAGCGCGACTTGCTTTACGCGATCGCGAACGAACCCGACGCGAAAAAACGTCGCACGCTTGCGAAGGGCGCAATTCACGCGATCGAAAAACGCCGCGCGCACTACTTCAAAGGCGACAACGCGTACTACGCCGAGCTCGAGGAGCTCTTCTTCGGCATGGAAGGCGTCGCGAACTGGGCCGGCTTCCGCGCGGCGATGCACGAAGGACTTTCGCGCGCGGACGCGATCACGGTGATGCAGGGCAGCCGCAAGTGGTTCTCGCAGGACGAGGGACTGGCGCTGTTTCTCGCGATCGATGCGTTGAACCCCGGCTGGCAGCAGAAGGTGTTCAGCGACAAGCCGGCGGCGGCTTTTGATTTGTTGCGGTAGTTTGGAGTGCGGCAGCGGCAGCTGCCGCTTTTGTATGTTTGCCATCCGCGCTGTGGCATACGAAAGCGGTAGCTGCGGCTACCGCACTCCAAACCTGTAGCTCCACACCGCGCGTGAAATCTCCGCGATCACGCGATCCGCATCCGCCTTGAAGCCACGCGTTAGCACGACGAGCTCGCGTGTAAATCACGGTACGCGTACGTTCACTGGCCGCACAGGCTGCAGCTCTTCGCGATGATGAGGACGCCCAGAACGTCGACACTGAATCGGGCTGGTATGACGCCGGTTTGTCACTGGCATGGTATCGACGGCCAGTGCAACGTCGCTCCGCGGAGGCGCGTACCTCACTCGTTCAAAGCATTTCGCACACTAAACAACAATCGGTATGTGCGCGTAGGGCCGGGCAAGCGGCCTAAGACTCAGGGCAGAATTCCCGTACTCAGAATCGGGACCCAGAGGCAAGCTACGTGGAATCATTGGCGCCTCACTATCCTGGGACGATGATTAGACTAGAACACGAAGCGACTCCGTATTCGATATGCGGCAGGCTCGCCGCTGGTAGCGGCGAGAGGGCGGGTTTTCTGATGGTGCGATACGAGCCCACCGGACGAAACGATGACCTCGCGACGTCGCGCGTCTTTGACGAGCTCGTGGCACGGGCGGTTGTGAGCGCAGGAGGAACGCCGTTTTTTGCGATCGCACCACTCACTCACGAGGTGCGCGCGAACCCTGCAATCGTGTCCCGAGTCTCCGACGTTCTGCTGGAGTCGGGGCTCGGATATCTCAGAGCCGAGCGGGAAGATGTCGACGCGCACATTGCACATCGGCGCCGCTGCGCGTCCTATGAAGAATGGCTTGTCGGCAGTTGCAGTGCACCGTTCGTCAAGCGGCCAGAAACACGCTGGTTCGAGAAGGCCGTCTTCTGGAACAGCGATGTCCTCTGTTCACAGCTCGAGCGGATCAACTGCCTTGCCGTTTACTACGGAGAAACGGGTGAAGCCTTGCTGTGGACTGCTCCGTTCTCCGGGCTGGAGGAGCTGATCCACGCTTGAACGAGAAGCGCGCCGGGGAAGAAGATCGGCAGTTCCCAGCTGCTGTTTCCGCAGCACGGGAGAGGGCGAGAACGCCGCGCTCCTGCTATCCCACACCGCCCGTGAAATCTCCGCGATCACCCGATCCGCATCCGCGTTCTCCTTGAACCCGCGCGTCAGTACGACGAGCACGTAACGCGAGCCATTGGGCGCGAGCACGAGTCCCGCGTCGTGCGCGATCTCCGTGATCGATCCCGTTTTGTGCGCGACGCGTGTGCCGGGCGGGAGTCCCGCGGGGATCCCGTCGTTGTGCTCCTGCGCGAGGAGGATCTCGAGCATCTTTTCCGAGGCTTCGTGCGAGACGACGCGTTTCTCGCCGAGCGCTTTCAGGATCAACATCAGATCGCGCGCGGTGGTCGTGTTGTTCATCCCGGCGTGATAGGCCTTGTCGTCTTCGACGCCGCGCAGCACGCGGATGTCGTTCGCGCCGATCTTCTTCATCAACGTCATCACGCGCGGCGCGCCGATCTTTTCGATGACGAGATTCGTGGCGAGATTGGAGCTGCGCACGATCATCCGTCGCACGAGCTCTTCGAGCGGCAGTGGGTTGCCGACCTGTTCGTACAACTCGTTGTCGGAGTCTTCGCGCGCTTCGAGCGCGTACAGCGAGCCGTCGAGGATGCTCGTGAATTCGTTGCGCACCATCACCGGCTGATCGAGACGCAGCTCGCCGCGCGTGACCGCTTCAAAGATGCCGAGCATGACCGGCACCTTCATCGTGCTCGCGGCGTGAAACGTCGTGGTCGCGTTGCGTTCGAGCGATGCGCCGCTGTCGAGGTCGTAGTACGCGACGCCGATGGTCTGATCGGGATGCTGCGCGAGGATGCGATCGATGTCGGGACCGAGGGTATCTGGCGGCGCAGTCGCGCATCCGAGGAGGAGAAACATCATCGTCGCGGCGACGGCGTTGCGTCCCGCACGAATCCTGCGAATGCGCCAGAACGCTTCGAATGCCACCGTCGCGATCACGAGCCAGATCAATCCCGCCGCGAAACCCGCGGCAATGTCGGAGATCCAATGCACGCCGAGGTAGACGCGCGAGAGGCCGACGGTGAGGACGCTCGTGAACAACAGCGCGATCATCGCCGATCGCGAACGCCACGAACCCTGCAGGCGCAACATCACATACGCGAGCGAGCCGAGGACGATCATCGAGCCCATCGCGTGTCCGCTCGGAAACGAATAGCCGTGCGCCTGCCGCAATGCTTCCGCGAGATCGGGACGCGCGCGCGCGAAAACCTGTTTCAGCAGGATGTTGAGCACGCCGCCCATCGGGCCTGTGATGACGACGTACAGCGCGAGGCCGCGATGCTTCTTGAGGAACAGGAGTCCCGCGACGGAGAGCGCGAGGATCGCCAGGCCGATCGGTCCGCCGATGTGTGTGAACGTCACGAAGAACAATGTCGCCTGCGACGAGCGCATGCTCGCGGCCCAGCGATAGACCATCTGATCGATGTTGAGCACCTCGGGGTTCTGCTGCCGCATCGACACCGCCAGCTCGATGAAATCCTCGCCGACGATCAGCGTGGCCGCGATTCCGAACGCGAGGATTGCCATCGTCGGCAGGTACGCTTGCCACGGCCCCATGCGCGCGCGGCTGCGCTCCCATGCGCGTGCCACTCGCGGACGATCGAGCAGTCGTGGTGCGTAGCGTCGCAACAGGCTGCGCAACGCTTTCCACAGCGTCGGCAGGACCACACACGCGAGCCACAGCACGGCCCACGTCAACAGGAAGAGCAGATGAGGGAGAAAGGTCTCGATCATTGTTTGCGCCGAGCATTGTCCAACAGCACAATGGCCGCCAGGAGGATTCGCTTTGACCATCGACCATGGGAACAGCGCGATCATCGACATGACGGACGCCCTCGCCACCGAGGTGCAACGGCGCAGTCCTCGGGACGCGGCGCAGTTGCTGGCCTACTCGCCTGCGGCCATGGTCGTGAACGTGTTGCAGTTGCTGAATCCCGGCGTTGCGCAGGACATCCTCGACGAGTTGCCGGGCGAGCGTCGCGGCTCGGTGCTCGCGGCGGCGTCTCCGCAACAACGCGCGCAGTGGCTGCGCAACGATCGTTATCCGGAAGACACGATCGGTCGTTTGATGGAGCCTCCGACCGCGGTGTTTCGCGGATCGCAGACGATCGCGCAGACGATCGAAGCGGTGCGTGAATTGTCGCGGACGACGATCGTCACGTATGGGTTCATCGTCGATGCGGCGGGGCGACTTTGCGGCGTCGTGACGATGCGCGATCTGTTGCTCTCGGCGCATGAGCAGACGCTCGAGCAGGTCATGTTGCGCGATCCATTTTTCCTGACGCCGGAGATGGATCTGCCGGAGGCGATGAAGCAGGTGGTGCGACTGCACTTTCCTGTGTATCCGATCTGCGAATCGGACGGCACGCTCATCGGACAGGTGCGCGGGCAGGCGATGTTCGAAGAGCAGGCGTACGAGATCAGCGCGCAGGCTGGCCGCATGGTCGGTGTCGATAAGGAAGAACGACTGACGACGCCGTGGACTCGCAGCCTGCGGTTTCGGCATCCGTGGTTGCAACTCAATCTGCTGACCGCGTTCATCGCGGCGGCGGTGGTTGGGATGTTTCAGGGAACCATCGATCGGATCGTGATTCTGGCGGCGTTTCTGCCGGTGCTCGCGGGTCAGTCGGGAAACACCGGTTGTCAGGCGCTCGCGGTCGCGTTGCGTGGAATGACGCTCGGCGAGTTGCAACCCGGCCGCGAGCGAGCGCTAGTCTTCAAGGAAGGTCTGCTCGGATTGTTGAACGGTGCGCTCGTCGGCGTGGTGGCGGCGATCGGGATGTTCATCGCGGCAAACGCGCAATCGCACCCGGCGGCGCTGACGCTCTCGGTGATCGTGTTCTTCTCGATGATCGGGAGCTGCATCGTGAGTGGGATTGCCGGTGCGCTGATTCCGCTGACACTGCGGCGGCTCGGTGCGGATCCCGCGACGGCGTCGAGCATCTTTCTGACGACGGCGACGGATGTGGCGAGCATGGGGTTGTTTTTGACGTTGGCGACGCTGCTGGTGAGGTAACCAGTCGCAGAGTCTCAGAGTCGCAGAGTCTCAGAGATTTTGCCTGCCGCGCTCTCTGAGACTCTGAGACTGTGAGACTCTGCGACTCGGTTTTTGTTACAACCTTCCCCCTCGCTTTACAGATCGCGTGGGCTTATCGCAGAGTCCTTCGTTGCAAATGGAGGACTCATGCGATTTCGCATTCTGCTGATCGTGTTGCTGGTGGCGCTCACCGCTTCCGCACACGCGCAGTTTTTTCCGTATCCGGTTCAGAAGAAGACGTTGCCGAACGGGCTCGACGTCATCGTCATCGAGACGCCGGAGTTCAAGAACGTGCTCTCGTTCAACACGCTGATCCTGGCCGGATCGGGCCGTGAGAACGAGAAGAAACGCACCGGGCTCGCGCATCTCTTCGAGCACGTCATCTTCCGGCACGATCACGACACGCCGCAGGCGTATCAACCCGCGATCGAAAAGATGGGTGCGTTCAACAACGCGTACACCTGGTACGACATCACGTACTACCACCCGCTCACGTTCACCTCGAATCTCGAGCAACTGGCCGCGCTCGAAGGCTCGCGATTCCGCGAACTGCGCTACAGCGAGCGCGTGTTCCGCACCGAAGCGGGCGCGGTGTACGGCGAGTATCGCCGCAGCGCGTCCGATCCCGGTCTGCGCATCGAAGAGATTCTCGGCGATCTGATGTACGGCCCGGCGCATGGCTACGGCCATTCCGCGATCGGCTATCTCGACGATGTCAAGGACATGCCGAACGCGCACAAGTCCGCGGTCGCGTTCTACGACGCGTACTACCGTCCGGGCAACGCGGTCGTCATCGTCGCCGGTGATGTGAAGGCCGATGTGGTTTTTGCGGCCGTCGAGAAAAATTACGGCCCGTGGAAAGCGAAGAAGTCGCCGGTGCAGCCGGATCCGAAACCGATCAACGGTCCGAAGAAGCAGCACGAGGTGTGGGAGTCGGACATTCCGCCACGCGTGATGGTCGCGTACATGGTGCCGCCGTACGTGCCGGGCTCGCCCGAGAGCGCGTCGATGGACGTCATGGCGGATCTGATGGGCGGCGAGACCGCACCGCTCTTCAAGAAGCTCCGCTACGACGAGCAGGTCGCCTCGGACATGGGCGTCGACAACGTCTCCTCGGTCGGATTCGACGCGCGTCCGCTGTCGACGTACGTCACGGTCGCGAAGGAAAAATACGACGCGCAGGGCAAGGTGCTACTCGACAGGATCGACACCGACGTGTCGAAAGCGTTCGAGTCGCTGTCGGCGTTCTCGTCGCAGCCTGATTCCGCCGCGCGACTCGAGTCGATCAAATCGCAGCTGCGCTACGACATCCTCTCGTCGTTCAACTCGCCGGCGAACATCGCCGAGAACTTCGCGAGCTATTACCGGTTTACGCGCGATCCGCAAGTGCTGGAGAAGGTCGCGTCCGCGATCGCGGCGTTGAAGCCGACCGACATCGACGCGTTCGCGAAGAAGTACTTCATTCCGAAGAATCGCGTGACCGTCACGCTGGCCGGCAAGGGAGGTGCGCAGTGAAGCGCCTGATCATCGTTCCGCTTCTGTTCATCCTCGGCTGCGCAACCGCGCCGACTGTCGCCGACGCGCCACCGGCCGTTGATACAGCACCTCGCGGCGCGACCTCACCGACCAACGTCCCGCCGACCGTCCTCCCCCCGCCGCCGCCCGCGTACACGCCGGGCGAGCCGCGCGTCGCGACGCTCGACAGCCGCGCGCCACTTGTCACCATCCGCGTGATGATCACGCACGGTTCGACCTCCGACCCGGCCGGCAAGGAAGGTCTCGCGGCTCTCGTCTCCGACGCGGTCACCGACGGCGGGTTCCGCCACGGCAGCGAAGTCGTGACGAAGGAAAAGCTCGCGGAGATGACGATGCCGTGGGGCTCGGGCGCGCGCCCGTCCGTCTTCTCCTCGGCACGCACGACTACGTTCGTCTTCACCGCGCCGCGCGAATTGATCGGCAAGTACGTCAGCGACGTGTTGCGTCCGATGCTCACGGAGCCTGTGTTCGCAGCGGAAGAAATCGATCGCCTCAAGAACGAAACGCTGTCGCAGATCTCGTCGATCCGTTCTGAGGATCTCGAGGGATTGGGACTGGCGACGATCGATCAGTACGTGCTCGATGGCACCGGCTACGCGCATCACGTCCTCGGGCGCGAGAGCACGGTTCCGACGCTCACGCGCGATGACGTCGTCAAGTTCTATCGCGATTTCTATCGTCCCGAGAACGCCATCATCGGCATCTCGACGACCGATCAGTCTGTCGTCGATCAGGTGCGCGATGCGGTGCGCGGAATCAACCGCGATGCGACGTCGCCTTCGCCCGAAGTGGCGATGACGAAGCCGACCGCATTCACGGGACGCCACGCGCTCGTCATTGAAGAGCCGAACGCTCCCGCCGCCTCGGTCCACCTCGGATTTCCGATCGACGTCAACCGCAGGCATCCCGACTACTGGCCGCTCTACATCGCCAACGTCTGGCTCGGCACGCACCGCGATTCGTTCGGGCAGCTCTACCAGAAAATCCGCGAAGAGCGCGGCTACAACTACGGCGACTACTCGTACATCGAGTTCTGGTCGGGCCGCCCGCAGTCGCAGTTCATGATCTTCAATCAGCCGCGCGAGCAGCAGTACTTCTCCATGTGGGTGCGGCCGGTGAAGCACGAGCACGCCGTGCATCTGATGAAGGCCATCACGTACGAGCTCGATCAGATGATCCGGAACGGACTCACGGCGGAGCAGATCGAAGAAGCGAAGAACAAAGCGCGCGTCCTCTATCTCAACCTCGGCGAAACCGTGCCGCGACTCGTCGGCGCGCGCGTCGATGATGCGTTCTACGGCGTGCGCGGCGGATTCCTCGATGCGTACATCGAGGCGATCAACAGCGTCACGCCGCAGCAGGTGAATGATGCGATTCGTCGCAATCTCAGCACGGCCAACATCAAATACGTGGTCGTGACGAGCACGCCGCACTTGCAGAACACGGTCGCGCAGATTCGCGGGAACGCGCCGGTCTACGGCAAGAGCTGGCAGGAGTACGAATTCACGCAGGCGAAGCTTGCGGACGGAACGCAGGTCTGGCAGGTGCCGGAGGCGAAGATGCCGACGGTGCAGCTCGACGCGATCTGGGCAGGTACGCCGCTCGACATCAAGGATGTCGAAGTGCGGAATGTAAAGGAGATGTTGAAGTAGAACGGTAGATCCGAACGCCATAGCCCCAGCCACTGCGGCTGAGCGATACGCCGAAGAGACGCGGCGTATCGCGGCGGAGGCTGTCGTAGACGACTTCGAACCTCGACGCCAGCGCAGGTTCCTGCGCTGCGTCGAGCGTCTGCGGGACGCCGGGACTGCCGCTGCCGTTGCCGGTCAGGATCACGTAATCGACGTCCTCAATCTTCGTCGCGGCGTGTACGAGCGATCGGTATTGCACGTCGTTCGCGAGTGAGCTCCAGAGCTCCGAGGCGAGTACGACGCTGCCGCGCGGGACGTGCGCGCGCACCGCGGCGACGTTCGGCGCGAGCTGTTGATCTGATGGGAGCGTGGCCGCGATCACCTGCTGTTGCAGCGGCACGACGATCGCTCCGCAGTACGCCATCGCTGCGACGAGCATCGCCGCCTGCATCGCGCGATGCTCGCGCAGCTCCCACGCGGTCGCGCATGCCGCGGCGAGCAGGAGCGGCGTCACGAACCAGAGGTAGTACGATTTCGCCGCGACGAAGCCGATCACGACCAGCACCGCGAAGAACGGCACGAATCGAACGAGCACGTCTCTGCGTCGCAGAAGTACGGCGGCCAATCCGATGACGATCGCCGCGGCCGCGGAGAGCAGGTACTGTCGGCCGTAGATCCAGCTGTGCGTCAGTCCCCACGAAAGCGCAGTTGCGAATTGCGACGACGCGTGCGAGCCGAACTGTCGCCACGCCGACGGACTCGCGATCAGAATCGGCGCGAGACACGCGAGGAACGCTGCCGCGGATGCGAATAGAAGCACGAACGCATCGCGCACGCGGCGAAGCTCGATCAGCGCCACCATGCCGAGGAAGGCGGCGGCGATGATGTTCGTCGCGGCGGTGATGCCGAAGAGAGCGCCCGCTCCTGTTTTGCTGCGTGGCAGAACGAGCAACGCGGCCATCCCGAAACACACCGCGAGCTCATCGGCGCGACCGAACGTTCCCAGCGGCAGCACGAGCGCGGCTGCAACCACCGCGGCCCATGGCGACGCGGATGGCGCCACACGGCGTGCCGTGAGAAACGTGAGCACCGCCAGCTTCGCGTGAATGAGCGCATCGAACGCCACGCTCTGCCATGCGCCGAATCCGAAGAGCTTCACAAACACGCCGAACAGAAACGTGTACACCGGTAAATGCGCGAACCAGATCTCTTCCACCGGCGGCTGCAGATGCGCGAAGCCGCTCAACTCCGGCGCGGCGAAACGGCCGCTCTGCGCCCACTCTCGGCCTGCTGCTTTGAACGCGATCTCGTCGGTCGTTGTGAAGCGGCCGATCGAGATCGCGATCGCGAGATAGAGCGCGATGATCGTGCCGAGCACGATGAGAGGTCGCTTCACGGTCGCGATTCTACGTTGCGGCGCCCGAGATGACGGATAACGTGCGCGAGCGTACTCTTCGTCCATGCAATTGCCCGAAGACGTCCAACGTGTCGTGGACAGCCTCGTCTCGAGCGCGCGGGATGCGTTCGGCGATGCGTTGAAGTCGGTGGTCCTTTATGGCTCGGGTGCCGAGGGGCGGCTGCGGGCGACGTCGGACGTGAACGTGCTGTTCGTGCTCACGCGATTCGACGATTCCGCGGATCAGTTTCGCGAGCCGTATCGAACCGCGCAGGCGATGGGAAACGTTGCCGCGATGTTCGTGCTCGACGGCGAGCTCGAAGATGCGGGCGAGGCATTCGCACAGAAGTTTGCGGACATCGCGCGACGACACGTCGTGCTGTATGGCGAGGATGTCGTGTCGCGATTGCGCATCCCGCGTGCGGCGCTCGTGCGGCGCTTGCGACAGGTGCTGCTGAATCTCACAATCCGTTTGCGCGAAGCGTATGTCGAGCGAAGCCTGCGCGAGGAGCAGTGCGCGATCACGATCGCCGATGCGACGGGGCCGTTGCGCACCTCCGCATCCTCGATCTGCGAGCTCGAAGGCAAAGACCCATTGCATCCGAAGGAAGCGCTGGAGGCGCTCGTTGCGGAGCTCGGGCGACCGGAGCTCATCGAGCTGCTGCCGCACCTTTCCGAGGCGCGGGAACGTCGCGCGTTGCCGGCGGGGCGCGGTGCGGAGTTGCTGCGCAGAACGATAGAGCTCGCGCGTGCGCTGCACGAGCGCGCGCAGCAGATCCAGCCATGAAACGGTTGATCGGTTGTTGGTTCCCGGTGATCTGTACGTTGCCGTCAGGGCGAAGAGTGACGGACAACCGACAACAGACAACCGACAACGTTGCTCGCCATGCATGCCGGATCTCGGAGCGCAGATCATGAATCCGTTCAACCTGTACGGACCACAGTTCCTCCTTTTCTATGCGGGGTTGCTGGCGATCACGCTCTTCACGGTCGCGCGGCTGCGGCGGCGCGACGAGTTGCGCGACACGCCGTACAGCGACACGCCGTGGAACGATCCGTACCGCATCGCGTTCCTGCGCGGCGGAAAGAACGAGCTGGTGCGAGTCGCGATCGTGTCGCTCGTCGATCGCGGCCTGCTCGAAACGACGAAGGATAAACTCCAGACCACGGCCGTCGGACGCGGAACGGCACCGCGCAAACGCGTCGAGCGCGACGTCATCGAGTACTGCGTTTCGGCGCGCGAGCCGAACGAGTTGTTCAAGGGTGATCGATTCGACGCGGCCGCGAAGCAATACGAAGACGAGCTGGCGCGCATGCGATTGCTGCCCGATGGTCAGATGAAAGTGCGGCGTCGCGAGTTGTTCCTCTGGGCTGCGGCGGTGTTGCTGTTCTTCTCGATCACGAAGATCGTCGTTGCGATCTCGCGCGGCCGCGGCAATTTCGGGTTCCTCGTCGTGCTCACGGTCGTCGCGCTCGTGCTTCTCGGCAAAGCTGCATTTCCGCGGATGAGTGCGCGCGGCACGGCGTTGCTCGAGAACGTGCGCAATCTCTTTCAATCGCTGAAAGTGCGCGCGCCGCAGATTCGGCCGGGCGGCGCGTCGACGGAGCTGGTGATGCTCGCCGCGGTGTACGGTGTCGGCGCGTTGCCGCGCGAACACTTTCTCTGGGCGCAGCAACTCTTCCCGCGCGCGACGAGCGATTCATCATCGTCCTCGACGAGCTCGTGCGGCAGTTCGTGCAGTAGCAGCAGTTGCGGAGGAGGTGGTTGTGGCGGCGGCTGCGGAGGCTGCGGCGGATGAGATTCGGCCTCGGCTGGCGCGCCGAGCTCGGCGCCGGGATCATCGCGCATCTCGATCGCATCGATGTACTCGAAGTGCTCGCCGAGGATTTCTTCGAGGCGACGCGCGATCAGCGGAAGGCGTTGCGATTTCTTCGAACGCAAGTTCCGATCGTGCTGCACGGAACGTCGCTCGGACTCGCATCGACGGCGCCGGTGGATCGCAAACGCCTCGATGCGATCGCGCGCGTGATCGCCTGGCTCGAGCCTGAGTCGTGGTCGGAGCATCTCGCGTTCGTGCGCGCGGGCGGGACGGAGGTGGGACATCTCGCCGCACCGCCGCGCAATGACGCGACACTCGCGGGACTCGTTCGCAATGTCGAGGAAGCGCGTCGTGTGACTGGTTCTCTGCCGTTGCTCGAAAACGTGGCGTCGCTGATCGAGCCGCCGTTGTGTTCGTACGACGAGGAGTCGTGGCTGCACGCCGTGCTCGCTGCGACGTCGGGTGATCTGTTGCTGGACCTGCACAACGTGTACGCGAATGGCGTGAACTTCGGCTTCGATTCGGAGCATGTCGTGCGGTCGTTGCCGGGCGATTGCGTGGGCGGTGTGCATCTGGCGGGTGGGCGGAGAGTGGAGCGGGGGCGGGTGCTCGATGACCATCTGCACGGCGTGCCGAATGAGGTGTTCGCGCTGTTGTCGTGCGTGAATGCGACCGAGGCGAATGTGATTCTGGAGCGCGATGGGAACTATCCGCCGATCGAAGTTTTGCTCGAAGAGCTGGACCGCGCCCGCGATGTCATACGGAGCGTCGAGCGAGGGAGCTGGGCGGGCGCGGCAGGCCTGAGCCTCGCGCCCCACCCGCCCAGATCCCTCGCTCACGCTCGGGATGACATCGCATTTCTTGCGCAGCTCTACACCGATGAAGCCGCGCGCGCACGATTCTTCGCGAACCCCGAGGCCGAGGCGCGAAGCGCCGGGTTCAACGAGACAGAGGCGCGTGATGTCGCGCGCATGAATCTCGACGACCTTCGCCTCGCCGCACGTGGCTTCGAGAAAAAGCGCGCTGCTAAAGCTCGGTCCCGGGAATCTCCGTCACGAACCCCGCACCGAAAAACTTCGCGGGCGTGAACGCACCGCCACGCGGCGCGGCGAGCACACGATCCACCGCCGCAAGCGCGGACAACACCGTGAAGTCATACCCCTCGGCCACGCTCATCGTTTTCGTGACGACCTTGCCCTTCGCGTTCACGACGCGTCCCCAGATTTCGATACGCGCTTTCGCGCGCTGCTCGGCGGACGGCCCTGTCCGGCGATCCGCGTACTTCTGCGCGAGTCTCCGCAGAAGGCCGATGCGCAAGAGCGGCAACACGCGTCGCATCCAACGCATCCGTGCGATCGCGCGCGGCGACTGCGACGAATACACGCGAATGTTCGGAATCCCCGTCGTATGAAACGCGGTCGAGACATCGCCCCACGGAATCGTCACGGCCATGCGCGGTCCCGATGGAAAGTCGATCGAACGCACATCGAACAGATGTGGAACGACCTCGATCTTCCCGTTGCGTCGAATCGCGCCGCCGATGCCTGCACCTTCGAGCATCGTCTTCAACGTGCCGCGACTCACGCTGCCGTTGCGCATCGAGAACGCGAGCCACAACTCGTTCGCATCCGGAAGTTCCTTGTGCAGCATCGCCGCGAGACAGTCGGTCGGAACGACGTCGAATCCAACGCCCGGCAGCAGCGCGACGCCGCGCTCGCGCGCTTCGGCATCACGTCGCATCACCGACTCGAATACGGCGATCTCGCCCGTGATGTCGAGGTAATGCGCGCCTGCGGCGAGACACGCTTTCACCATCGGCTTGCTCGTGTGGATGAACGGTCCCGCGCAATGCAGCACGAGCGAAATGTCCGTGAGATCGGGTCGATCGAGATCGAAGACGCGCGACTCGCATCCCAGCTCTTTCGCCAGCGCTTCGACGCGCTCCGCGCTCCGTCCGGCGAGCACGGGATGCTGGCCGCGGCGCACGGCTTCACGCGCAATGAGCTCGCCGGTGTAGCCGTTCGCTCCGTAGATCATCCAGTTCGCCATGCGGTTCAGCATAATGTTCTTCATGTCGTGTCCAAAATGCGGCTTCGAACCCGAGCGCGGTGCACTCGAGTGCCCACGCTGCGGCATCATCTTCTCGAAGGCCACGCGCTCCGATGATCTGCCGGTGCCGCGGCGTCCGCTGGTGCACGACGAAGAACGCGTCGAGGACGGACGCATCGGACCGCGCGAGTGGAGGATTCTCGCCTTCGGGCTCGGAGCCGCGATCTTCCTCTACTGGTTTCCGTTGACGCGCTACATTCTGTCGCTGATCGTCACGCTCTTTCACGAGCTCGGACACGCGATCGCGGGCTGGCTGATGGGCTATCCGTCGATTCCCGCATTCGACTTCGTGTACGGCGGCGGCCTCACGACACACGGTCCGTTCAGCAGATCGATCGCGATCGCGATTGCGGTGATCTTCGCGTACCTGATGTATCTCTTCCGCGAAAACAGGAAGAGCATAGCCATCGTCGGCGTGATCTTCGCGGTGTGGCTTTTCTTCATCACGCGCGAATGGCGCCGGGAGCTCGTCTTCGCCAGTGCCGGTCACGCGGGTGAGCTGATCCTGGCCGGCATCTTCTTTTACAAGGCGCTATCCGGAAACGGCTGGCGCATCCCCGAGCTCGAACGGCCGCTCGGTGCGTTCGTCGCGTTCTTCGTGCAGATTCATACAACACTGTTCGCGTGGCGGCTGCTGAAGGATCCCGAATTTTTCGCCTGGTATCGCGACGGCAAAGGCGGCGCGCTGATGAACGACCTCGAAGTGATCGCGCTCAATCTGCAGATCTGGCTCGGCATCGACCTCGGGATCGAAGGCGCCGCACGCGGTCTGCTCGTGTTCTCCGTTGTGCCGACGATCGTTGCGTTGATCTGGTATTTCGAGCGCGCGCGCTGGCATCGCGTGCTGCGCGCGCTGCGGACCGCGGAAAGCTAGCGGCACGGCGGAAACCGAGCCCACCTGGCAGCCGTACGCTCAACCAGCGAAGCAACCAGCGCGGCCGGCCGTGCCGGCTAACCCCCGATTTCTACGACGAGCGCCATCACCTCGATGGCGTGCTCGCGATCGTGCTCATCCATCATCTGCGCCACGCGCGCGAACGTCACGGTCCCGACGCCTTCCTGTTGTCCTTCGCGCAGCCGCTCTTCCTCGGACGCTGATGCGATCAGCACCGCGTTTTTCATGCGCGCCTGTTCGAAGCGATCGAGTCCCGCCGCGAGCGGCAGGCGGATGTAGTCGCGTTCGGCCGCAATGATGTCGCCCTGAAAATCGGGGAGCGATGGATTCGTTTCATCGAGCAAACGGCGCAGCCGCACGCCGTAGCCTTCGACCTCGAGATCGGCGAGATGCCACACGTGCTCGACCAGCGCGAAGCCGCCCGCGGCCGACCGCCGCGTGAGCAGCTCGTGTGGAACGGACTCCAGCAATTTGCGCAACATCGGCGGCCACGCCGCAAGATCGCGCATCACTCTCCTCCTCGGAACCATCGTTTGACGCGATCCCATCGCGATGGTTTCTTCTTCTCCGGCTGCGGCTCCGGCAGAGGGACGACGTTGGCGGTTTTCTCGCTGCGCGGTTTGCGCGCGACGCGTGTGACTTCCACATCGGGCTCGAGCGCGGCGAGCGCTTCGACGTGCATGCGCTGTACTGCGTCGCGCTCGGTACGCGCCGCCGTGCTGTACGGGAAGCGCGCGATGAACTCGTCGTAGCCTCGGATCGCATCTTCGTGGCGTCCCGAACGCGTGAGCGTGCGAAGGTTCGTGAGCGTGCGTTGTTTCGTGCGCGCCATTTCGCGTTGCGTCGATGTGATGACGCCGGTCGGCTGCGCGCTCGTCGCGACCGCGTTTCTCAGGAAGAGAACCGATCCGAAGAGACCGCCAATGAGGATCAGCGTGATGGCCCAGAACGATTGCGGCTGTACTTCGCGACGCAGGATCGAGACCGGCGCCGTTTCGTCTTCTTCGAGAACGATCGGCACGGGCGTGGTCGCGTCGCCGTGATCGATCGTGATGAGGCCGAGCTCACCCGACTGGAACGCAATGTCGCGCGCATCGTGCACCGACTCCACCTCGGCGAGCGCTTCCTCCGCGGTCGCATAGCGATCATTCGGATTCTTCGCGAGCAGCTTCGCGACGACACGCGCGATGGCGTCGGGTACCGAGGGATTCGTTTCGGTGATGGGCGGTGGGACGAGGTTGACGACGTTGTAGAGGATGCCGCTCAGCTCCGGCGCCGCGAACGGCTTTACGCCTGTGAGCATCTCGTACATAACCGCGCCGGCTGAGAAGAGATCGGCGCGCGGCGAGACCGGCGTCGTCTTGACCTGCTCGGGCGACATGTAGTTCGGCGTTCCGACGAGCGAGCGCGCGACGGTGAGGCTCGAATGCAGCGGTCGCGCGACGCCGAAGTCGGCGATCTTCGCGCGTCCGTCCGAGGTCAGGAGAATGTTCGCCGGTTTGATGTCGCGATGGATGATGCCTTTCGAATGGGCGTACGCGAGTCCGCGCAGGAGATCGGCCGCGATGCTGAGCGCTTCATCGAGCGGAAGGGGTCGCGTGCGGCGGAGGCGTGCGAGAAGGGTCTCACCATCGACGTACTCCGTGACGAAGTAAGAGACGAACTCCCCTTCGTAACCGACGTCGTAGAGCGTGACGACGTTCGGATGCTGCATCGATCCGCAGAGCTCGGCCTCGCGCTGGAGGCGCTTGTAGAACTCGGTGCGGTCTTCGTCGTCCTCGAACTTCTGTTCGAG
>DASYLL010000055.1:0-2176 GCA_036009605.1 Thermoanaerobaculia bacterium
CCTCGGCGTCTGCGATCCGTGCAAGCGCAAGGGACAGACTTCCGAGTCACCGGACCGCGTCCGGATGATTCAGGCTACGAAGTTGAGGAAATAGAACCCATGGTTCAGGCAGCGATCATCGTCTTTCGCGAAGGATTCGAGTCGTTTCTCATCGTCGCTATCATCTTCGCCTACCTGAAGAAAACGGGCCGCGACTGGCTGCGTCCCGCAGTGTGGTGGGGGATTCTCGTGGCGGTCTTCGCGAGCATCGGCATGGGCTATGGGCTGCAAAGCCTGAATCAACCGTTGTGGGAAGGCGTCCTCGCCCTCATCGCCGCGGTGTTCGTAGCCAGCTTCGTCGTTCACATCTGGCGCATCGCGCCGACGATGAAGCGCGAGATGGAAACGCGCATTGAAGCGCAGGCCTCGAAGTCGAACACGCGCTGGGCGTGGGTCGGCGTGTTCGTGCTCACTCTGCTGATGATCACGCGCGAAGGGATGGAGACCGCGCTGCTGCTGATTCAGGTGCAGCAGGGCAACTTCTGGCTCGGCTGCGCGATCGGTCTGGCGCTCGCCATCGCGATGTCGTGGGTCTGGGCGCACTTCGGACATCGCGTGAACGTGAAGCGCTTCTTCCAGGTCACGGGCCTCTTCCTGATGCTCTTCACGATCCAGATCCTCTTCTACGCGATTCACGAATTCTCCGAGGCGGAGATCCTGCCGAACAGTGAGGCGATTCACATTGCGACCGAGCCGTACTCGGCCGACGGCCGCTACAGCCTCTGGATCATGTTCGGCACCGTTGCGATCTGCGCGATCTGGCTCGCGGCCGTGACCGCATTCGATCGGATGCGCGCGAACAACGGAGCGGTTCAGGCCTGAGGCGTCATCAGCTCGGGCAGGCGTGCGATGAATCGCTGCAATCTCCGCAGCGAGCGTTCCTTCCCGAGCACGACCGCCACATCGAAGATCGGCGGCGATGCGCCGCGTCCGGTGAGCGCGAGTCGCAGCGGATGAATGAGCTTCGCGGCCGACACGCCGCGTGACTCCGCGAGCGCGCGCAATGCCTGTTCGGTCGTCGTAATGTCGAACGGCTCCGTATTCGCGAGCACGTCGTGCAGTTCGCTGAGACGTCCCGCGAGCTCGTCGCCCTTCACGTGCTTCTTCACCGCTTCGGGCTCGTACTCGATCGAGTCATCGTCCGCGAAAAAGGGCGTCATGAGCTCGGCCAGCTCGCGCAGTGTGCGTGCACGAGTCTTGTTCAACTCGATCATCGCGCGCAGCTCGTCGAGCGGACGCGCGTTGTCGCCGAGGAACGGGACGAGGTGCGGATAGAGCTCGTCGGCGGACATCCGCATCAGGTACTGACCGTTCATCCAGAACAGCTTCTCGTCGTCGAAGACCGCCGGCGCTTTGTTGACGTCGGCGAGATCGAAGAGCTGCATGGCTTCGTCTTTCGCGATGAGCTCGCGGTCGCCGCCCGGATTCCAACCGAGGAGCGTGAGGAAGTTGAACAGCGCCGCTGGGACGATGCCGAGGTCGCGATACTCCTCGGCGGACGTCGCGCCCGTGCGTTTGGAGAGACGTTTGCGGTCGCTACCGAGGATCAGCGGGAGATGCGCGAACACCGGGACCTCGGCATCGAACGCGCGGAAGAGCACGATGTGCTTCGGCGTGTTCGAAAGGTGATCGTCGCCGCGCGCGACGTGCGTGATGTCCATGTCGACGTCATCGACGACGACGGAGAGGTGATACGTGGGATTGCGATCGGAGCGGATGAGGACGAAGTCGTCGATCAGCTCTCCTTCGAATTGCACGTCGCCGCGGATGAGATCGTGGAACTCGATCGGTCCCGGCGCGACTTTGCAGCGGATCACGTGCGGTTCATCGATCGGCTGCGACTCTCCCGCTTCGGCGCTCATGCGGCAGCGACCCGAATAGCGATACGCAGTGCCGCTCTGCTCCGCGGCCGCGCGATCGGCTTCGAGCTCTTCGACGGTGCAATAGCAGCGATATGCCTTGCCGCTCGCAACCAGTTCTTCAGCACGCTCGCGATAGCGATCGAGCCGGTCGCTCTGATAGATCGGACCCTCGTCCCATTCGATGCCGAGCCACTGCAGCGAGCTCACGATCTGCTCGGCGTGATGCTGTTTCGAGCGCTCCACGTCGGTGTCTTCGATACGCAGCAGCATCGTGC
>DASYLL010000056.1:0-2805 GCA_036009605.1 Thermoanaerobaculia bacterium
CCCGGCGGGCGATTTAGCCATGGTTGAGTTAGTTTAGGGCCGACGTGATCAAACAGGACGAAGAGCTGGACAGGCTCGAGGAAGACATCCGGCGGCTGAAGAGCCGGTACGACCAGTTCTTCAACGGGATCACGAAATTGCCTCCGTCCTTCGAGCGCCACCAGCTCGAATCGATGATTCACGAAATCAGCAAGCAGAAGATGCGCGACAACGGGCGCCGCTTCCGCTTCAACACCGTGCTCTCGCGCTACAACCAGTACCGAGAGATGTGGGGTCGTAAGATGCGGGAGCGCGAGGAAGGTCCGCTCGACTTCCGGCGTCGGCAGGCGCTGATGGAGGCCGCACCGGCGCCTCCGCCAGAGCCCGCCGCTCACATTCCCGTAACGTCGGCGCGGCCCGATCCGTATGTAAAGATGTCGCCGGGCGCGAACGGCGAGGAAATCCGAAGGTTGTACGGCGAAATCGAGCGCGCTCATTTCGACATGGGAACGCTGCCGAACATCTCGCTGGAGCAGGTTACGGCGATGATCGAGAAGCAGAGCAATATCGTTCGCGAGAAATACAACGTCAAAACCGTGGCCTTCCGAGTCGAGACCGTCGACGGGAAGGTGAAGTTGAGAGCGAAACCACTTCAGGACTGACCGATGAAACGTTTGCTGATCCTTGCCGTCGCTGCCCTCACCGCCTCCGGCTGCGCCGGTCTCCGTGACTCCGACCCTTCGTACGAGAACCCGTTTTACGCGAAGTACCTCAACACCGGCAGCGACGTCGATACGCAGATCACGCGGACGCTCGAAGCCCTTCGCCAGAATCCCGACAACGCCGAGTTGCACAACGGCCTCGGCACGCTGCTGATCCAGAAGGGATTTCCGAAGGACGCCGAGCGCGAGTTCGAGCGCGCCGTCGACGCCGACTCGCAGTTCTTCCCCGCCTGGTACAACCTCGGCCTCGTGCGCGCCGCGCACGGCGACGATCTCGGCGCACGCCGCGCGTTCTCCCGCACCGTCGATCTGAAGCCCGGTCATGCACCGGCGCTCTTCCAGCTCGGCCTCGTCGAGGAGAAGCGCCATCACACGGATCGCGCGGTGAAGTTGTATGCGAAGGCATACTCGATCAATCCGCAGATGCTGCGTACCGAGGTGAATCCGCGGATTCTCGACTCGAAGCTGACGCATCTGGCGCTGCTGGAGATGTATCCGAAAGAGCACGCGCGCCGCAGCATGAGCTTCCAGGGATTGCCCGTCACCCCAGCACCGGCTCCTTCGGCGCCGCCACCCGCTCCGTCGCAGCAGCCCGAACCGAGGAACATCGTGACACCCCAGCCACCGGTGACGCAGACCGGCTCAGAGCCGACGCCGGTGCACGCGCCGTCGGCTCCCGCGGAGCGTCGCCGTGGACGGCAGCCGCGTCCGCGCGTCGAACCGTCGACGGAGTCGACTCCCTCGACGATCGTGCCGGCACCCGAGGCGATCCCTCCGGGTGTACCGCCGATGGCGCCGCCGGCCGAGCCGCTCCCGCCACCGCCCGGAGCCTGACGTGGCCGTGTATCATCCGCGCGCTTGAACGTCGCGCAACGATCCTCGCTCCTCGGCTTCTCCGACATCGTCAAGATCCGCAACCGCGTGCTGGACATGCGTGCGAGCGGACACCGCGTCCTGCAACTCGAAGGCGGCGAGCCGTTCATCGGCACGCCCGATTTCGTGAAGCAGGCCATGCGCGATGCGCTCGACGCGAACCAGACGCGCTATGCGCCGTCGTCCGGCGTCCCGCAGTTGCTCGAAGCGCTGCGCGACAAGCTCGCGCGCAAGAACGGCGTCAACGTCTCGACCAACGACATCATCGTGACCTCCGGCGGCGCGCACGGACTCTTCTGCGCGTTCCAGGCGAGCGTGAGTCCCGGCGATGAAGTCATGTTCTTCGCGCCGTACTGGACGCCGATCAAAGACCAGGTGAGCTTCTCCGGCGGCATCGCCGTGCGTGTGCCGTGGGACGACATCCGCGACGGTTCCGCGGACGCGATGCGCGCCGCACTCGAATCGCGTCACACGTCGCGCACGCGCGTCATCTATGTCAACACGCCCGCCAATCCCTCCGGCGACGTGCTCACGCGCGAGCAGCTCACCGCGGTCGCCGATTTCGCAAAAGCGCACGACCTCACGGTCATCGCGGACGAAGCGTACGAAGATCTGATCTACGACGGCGAGCACGTTTCGATCGCGTCGATGCCGGACATGCTCGAGCGGACGATCAGCGTTTACACGTTCTCGAAGAGCTTCTCGATGACCGGCTGGCGCATCGGCTACGTCGTCGCGCCGCCGCCGTTCATGGAGTTCCTGCGCAAGCTCGTGCTCAACACGGTGAATGGCGTCTCGACGCCGACACAGTTCGCAGCGCTCGCCGCGATCACGCACGACATTCACTTCTTCGATTCGATCCGCGAGGACTACCGCCGCCGCCGTGATCTGCTCGTCGGCGCGTTCCGCAACGCCGGCTTCGATTGCCTCACGCCTCCCGGCGCGTTCTATGCCTTCCCCGACGTTCGCAAACGCCTCGGCGGCGATTCGTGGAAAGCGATGGAGACGCTGCTCGACCGCACTTCGATCGCTTCTGTCCCCGGTGCTGTCTTTGGTCCCGAGGGGGAAGGGCATTTGCGGATGTCGTTCTCGATTGCGATGGAGACGCTGGAAGAAGCAGTGGGGGCGCTGGGGCGGTTATAGTCCCGGAGTAGTCTCAGAGTCGCAGAGTCTCAGAGTCTCAGAGTCTCAGAGTCTCAGAGTCTCAGAGTCTCAGAGTCTCAGAGTCTCA
>DASYLL010000057.1:0-1951 GCA_036009605.1 Thermoanaerobaculia bacterium
ATGTTTGCGTATCGCCTGTGGCATACCAAAGCGGCAGCTGCGGCTGCCGCACTCCAAACTATTTCTTCAAATACAGCCAGGACGGCGTGATCTTGCCACGATAAACCCAGTGTGTCTTGTTCGTGAACCGCCCCTCGGTCACCACATCGAAATCGAGCAGATACTGCAGGTAGTAGCCGGTGTCGGTGCGCGGAGTGAACGTGGCCGACTGATCGCCCGAAACCGTCTTCGTCTTCTGATCGCCGGTCAGGTCGTAGTTGCCATCGATGTAGATGCCGTTGCCGGACGCACGCTTCTCGATGTTGGGCGTGAGCAGGTTCGGATCGTTCGTATGCGGGCTGAAGAAGACGGCCACCGAGGATTCCATCATCCCTCGCTTCGACTGCGTGTCGTTGTTCCAGACGTCGTAGTCCATCAACATCCTGTCCGAGTTGTTGTTGCCGCGGCAGACCTTTGCGCAGTCGTCGTGCTGGAGGAGGTAGAGCGTCAACTTCCCGCCTTCGGGGAAATAGATCTTCTTGTCGGCGTAGAGATAGATCTGGTTCCAGTTGCGGATGCGGCTCCCCTTGCTGACCGTCCATTCGCCATCGCCTTCGTTCATGATCGAGGCCCAGGGCGCGCCGTTGCGGTTCGTGGTGATCGTCCAATCCCAGCGGACGTTCTTGCGCTCACCACCACCTTCCTCGAATTTCTGCGGCTCTCCGGCGCGCTTCCATTCGCCGCTGGCCAGCGCATACGTGCCGCCCGCGCGCTGGATGGCGATGAAGCTGCCGAACGGGAAGCTCCGTCCGTCCTGCGTCGTCACCTGCACGACTTCCGTCGCGTTCTGCGACCACGGCAACACGCCCGCGCGTTTCGGCAGCGTCGTCTTCACCTTGCACGGTCCGACGGTCGCTTGCGGCAACTGGTAATGAGTGATCTGCCAGTCATTCGCGAAGTGCACTTCGTCATAGACGGCGTTCGCCGAGCGCGACACCCACCAGTCGAGCGTCCTTCCTTCGCGATCCTCGACCGGCACCGTATAGCGCAACACGGGTGTCACGCTCTGCGAGCTTCCGTTGCAATCGAGCTCGAGAGAGCCATCCCACGCGTTGCCCATCGAGATCACGCGGCCCCACATCCCCTCGCCGGACGTGAGCGTCAACGCCGACAGCAGGTTCGCGCGCAGCAGAATCGCTTCCGGGCTGGGGCCATACGGCAGCGTCTTCGGATACTCGTTATTCGGGAGCGTGTAAGAAAGCAGCAGCCAGTCGGTGGCCGCATTGAAGACCTCGACCTGCTGTTTCGTGTAGCGCTGGTAGTCGGCCGTGAAGTCGGCCGTAGCGCGCGGCGGGCGCTTGCACGATCCGGGATTGAGTTTGCAATCCGATTCCAGCACCGCCGCCGCCCAGAGATACATCACGTAAACCTTGTGCTGCTGGATGCGGAAATCGACGAACTTCTTTTCGGCGAAGTCATAGATCTCCGTGGCGTTGAACGTTTCGGGAGGCGCGCTCGTGCCTTTCTTGAGACGCCATTCGTAGAACGGATAGCGGAGGATCGGCTGGGAATCGATGGCGCTCTTCGTCAGCACGACATTGAGATCGCCGAGCTTCGTATGGAGATTGTTCGCGATGATGTCCTTCGCGAACGAGAGCATCTTGTCGCGTTTGAGATCGGCGTCGACGCCGTCGAACTGCGCCTCGTATTTCTCCCAGAGGTTCTCGATACGCACGATGGCGTGCGTGGCCTCCACTTTCGACGCGGCCTGATCGAAGTTCGCGGCCATGACGGCGAACTGCGTCTTCAGCTCGTTCTGGATCGCTTTCTGTCCCTTCGCCAGATCATCGAGCTTGCCGTTGATCTCGCTGAGTTGCTTCTCGACCTTCTGCTTCCACTCGTCTTCTTTGTCGCCGGTGACGCCGCCGAGGACGTCGCACATGTACTGATCGCCGGGCTCGAGGACTTTGTC
>DASYLL010000058.1:0-9635 GCA_036009605.1 Thermoanaerobaculia bacterium
CGATGCGCTTTCCGCTGCCCATCCGAGCCTCGGCTACCACGCGTCTCGTTCGCCAATTGCCGAAGCAGTCACGCGTGTGTCCCTAGCAACCGCGCCGCCTGATGCCGAGCGCTGGATCGTAGTCGTGAGCGACGGCTTAGAAGTTTCCGACTTCGCAAATTTCGAGTGCGGGAGGTTACCTCGCACATCGACGTTCGTGCAGTCGCTCCAGCGCAAGCGTGTACTCGAACCAAGTTCACTGGCCGGAATACATGTCCGGATGTGTTTTCTCGACCTCGCGCCTGTAGACGGCGGCCGCTGTCCGATGTCCGTAGCGAGAGCCATTGATGTGCGCGCGCAGTGGGCGGCAGCCCTCACTGCCGCTGGTTCACGCGATGTCCAAGTCACCGACGGCGCCCCCACCCTCTGGAACCCAATGAACCAAAAGGAGAACCACCCATGATCATCCGAAGAGCCGTTGTAGCGCGCGCTAGCGAAGACGCAGCGCGCGGCATCTACCAACCCGATTCCTACATCATCGCCAGCCAAGGCCCAGAGCCGTCTTTCGATCCGGTGGCGAACCTCGAACACGCGGGAGTAGGTAGCCATCTCCAGGACCCGACGATTGCCGAACTTCAGGAGGACATCCGGCGCGATGAGGATGAGCTGGCCCACCATCCCTCGGCGCGCCTTCTGCTCATTTTTCTGGTCGTTCTTCTTTTCCTCGAAACGGCCGGCACGATCTACGTGATGAATACGATCGGGCTCGCAAATCCCGAGCGCATCATCTTCGGCTCTGCTCTCGCGGTCTGCCTGTTCTTCACCGCATGGCTCGCTTCCCGAACGGCGAATCGCCTGCTCTCGATAGGGGCAATTGCCGCCCTTGGGATCTTGATCGCCGCACTGTCGGTAGTTCGGGTCGACGATAACGCCGTCGAAGGAGACTCGAAGGCGGTCGGTCTCGCAACCGCGGTCATCATGACCGCAGTCACGGTGGGACCGGCGCTGATGGCCGAGCATATCTTGCGCCTTCTCGCGCCCGCGTTGCCGCTCATGCGGCGCGTGCGTCAAATGAGGCGCCGCATCAAGCGAGCGACGTCTTTGCGGTTGGGCGCGAATCGCTTCGTGACGCACCTCGCCAAGCACCGCCACGAATGGCAAAAAGAAGCATCAAGGCGTCGCGCGATCTACGACGTCGCGCACCGCGCCGCCCGTGCCGAACTTGAGCGCCAGGAACGGTCTGTCGAGTCCTCCCCTGCGCGGGAGGTAGAAACGCGCTCCCTCTCTCAATCCTCCAATCAACCCATCGGCCAATAGGAGACGAACCATGCCAAAGAACCCGCTTCTCCGCACTCATACAACGGAAACGCAGTCCAGCCGGGCGCGCGTTGAGGTGCTCACCGCCGGCGCGAATCGAGGCGCGCGGCTCATGCAGCCCGCATTCGAGGAGTTCAACCGCGCTTCGAATCGCTTTACGCTCTCCCCTGTTTACGCCGACCCGGTGCCCGACCGCGCTGCGTCGCTCGTGCGCGAAGCAGCCAGCCGAGGGATTTCCGCTCGGGGTATCGAAGCGCGTGTCGAGGAGATCCTGCCGTCACGCGAGTTCAAACACTTGCCGCTCATCATTAGTGTCGACAACCCGGAGGCGATCGCGAGTGCCCTTGAAACTGCAGTCCTCTCCGAACGAGCCGTCCTCATCTATTTTCTGATCCGGCTGCCCAACGAGGAGCTCATGGGCTTCCGCGCTGTCCTTCAGCGCGGCGATGAGGAACATCAGAAAGCTGGCGCACGATTCTTTCGCCGCCTCGCACAGGTGACGGCGCGTTCTGGCTCCGCGGCTGTCTTAGGCGCGCAGGGGCGTCCCGAACATCTGGCCCTCGAGGTGGCATACCGCCAATGGTTCGCGGAGCACATGAACGCAAATCTCACGAAAATCATCGCTCACACGCGTCCGGAGAGCGACCCCTTCGAAGTGACGACGGACGGACGGACAACCATGCCATTGCTTATGCGCGAGAGCCCGGACGGCTGGAGTGATCCATCGATTCTCGCGCGAGATGTCGTCGAGCAACCAACCGATCCGATCATGCGCGGCCATGATTTCACCGTCGCTGAGATCGGCCCGGACGGTATCCGTTTCCATGTCGCGCGGATGCGCGCTTTGGACGGCAAGCCCGCTATCCGTGCCGCCGCCGTGGTCGATCCCGATGCCTACCAAGCAGCAGACGCGGAGCGACGTGAGCGGGCCGAGCGCGAGACGCAGGAAGCTCTGGAACGCGCGGAGCGGCTCAGCGTTTCCCGCACGCAGCCGGTCCTAACGACGGACTGAAACTCCGATGCTTAACCTGCTGACTCGTTATGCGATCGCCGGAGCCTGCGTACTTTTCATGGTGTCGCTGCCGCTCGGAAAATCCGAGGTGGCGACCAGGCTCCGGCGGATGAGCGGCGCGCTCATGCTCGTCGCCTTTGCGCCGTACGTTTTCTTCGATCTCGTACGCGCACTCGCGCAAGATTTGCCGCACTCTGTTTCGACGTCGACGAGGCGAGTCGGTGTCACGGGCAGGAATGCGCTCGAACTAATCGGCGCGCTCACGCTTCTAGCACCCATTGCTTACCTGATCCTCCTCGTCAGAAAGCGGTTCAGGACGAGCTCGAAGGACCGCGAGAGCGAGTGGAGGCATGCGCGCTCCTCGGGCAAGCAGCCCGTCGAACACGACCGCCACGGCGGCCATGAGCCGTCGCTTTTCGAAGAGGAAAAGGAATTCTGAATCATGGGCCGCCTAGTCAGGTCTTTCGTTGCCTCCGCCGCGGTTGCAGTTGGCCGGCCCGACTTGGCGCTCCGGATCGGGAATGACGACTCCTACGCGCGTGCCTTGGCGAACGAGCGCTCGCAATTGCTCACCGAAACGCTCACACCATCTGCCGCCTATGCCGCCGCGCGGCGCCGTCTCGGCGGACCGCAATCCATGACCTTCGGAGCGCTTCCATCTGGTGATCTGCTAAAGGTGCGGCGGGAGCTTGGTCTCATGAGCGCGCTAATTCTGGGCGCCACTGGGGCCGGCAAATCCCGCCTCTTGATCGCCCTTCTTTTGGAACCTCTGAAGCAACTCATCGATGACCTCCGGCTCGAGCCAACTAGGCATGCTGATGTTGGCGTCGAGTTGGAGCTGATCGATCCCAAGTTCGAGACGTTCGACCTATTTCGCAAGTATGTGGCGGCGTTGTGGCTTGACGCGAACGATGCGGGGCGCGCACTTCTCGAACGGTCCGTACGCGTCATCGATTGGTCGCACGACCAGGTGACGCCGCTCACTCCCTTTGACAACCACTTCCCGGAGATCTCGAATGCCTATCTCGCGCACCTGCGCGCAGACGTGAGCGCCCGAACGAGCCCGCAGACCTATACCGACGCCATGCGTCAGCTCCTCTATATGTTTGACTGGCTTCTGATCGAGTTGCGGTATCCGCTGAGCTACCGCTTCGCAGTTCGGTTCATGCACGACGCAGCTTTCCGCAAAGGCGTCCTCACGCAGGTGGCCGAACCGGAAGTCCGCTATTACTTTGACAACTTCGATCTGACGGTGCCGCGCCAGACACGCGACGGGTTCCTTCGCCGCGTGCAGTACGGCACCAGCTTTCCGGAACTCCGAGCTTCCTACATTCCGCCGGAAGCGATCGACAAGCTTGGCCTCACCAAGGAAGCACCGATTACGCTGGTGAACACGGCGTGCACAACAACATTGCCGCAAGCCCTCGGCTACGAGCGCGCCACTTGGCGTGCAACAGACGTTCTTTGCGCAGCGCCACGGCGTGACCCTCGTCGCCCGAAATCATTTGTTCTCGAAGAAGCAGTCCGGTTCCTCGAGGACGCGAATGCCGACCATGTGGAGACACTCTTGACAGGCTTGCGGACTCTTCGGAGCGCGAACATGGGCATTGTCCTTACGGCACAAGATTTCTCAAACGCTGTACCGGCAAGTGTCGTCCGCACGGTGCTCTTGAATACAACTTGGATCGCCGGGTTCCGAGCGCGCGAGGACGCGCAGCTCTTCTGGCCACATGTCGTAGGCGTTCCAGACGACCAGCGCACGGAGAGCGCGAAAAGGGAGGCCTACCTGAAAGAGATGGCAGGCCTCGCCCGGCAGCGGTATCTACTCCTCGTCAAGGGAAATCCGGCGCTGCCACTCCGGGCGCCGGACGTGCCGAAACCGAGCGACGCGCATGACGTGTCTGAAGACGAGTTGCTCGATGTCTTCAACCGGAAGATTGCCGCAAAGTCGATGCTCAGAACTGCGACCGCGATGGAACTCATCGCGGAATGGGAAGCGCGGGTAGTGGAGCAGGGCGAATCGAGGCCTTCGACAAAGAACGCGCCTCGCAAGCCGTCCATCACGAGCCTTGCAGATCTAAAACGCTTCTTCACCGCCACGGAGGAGGAGTGAAGAAGCTAACGATTGCGTGGCATATCACGGTTGCCTTCCTCCACGTGCTCGCGTTGCCGATCTATGCCGCGAAATGGTTGCGGAGAACGATGGACTCGCGTCTCCGTACATCCGCGCTGCGGCAGGGATTCGTCGATTGCCCGCACTGTGGCTTCAGGAACGCGCTCGACATTCTGGCGCTTTGCCGCCGCTGCGGAACGGCCGAATTTGGATCGCGGCTCTACTGCACAACGTGCAAGCAGGTCACGACGGCATTCCCTTGCAACCGCTGCACGGCCACGATCAAGGTGCTCTGACGTGTGTCGCGCATCCCATCACATTTCCAAGGCTTTGCGGGTTCGTTGGCTCGACCGTGTCATGCGTCGCCGGCGCCCGCGTATTCATATGCCCAAATCATCATCTTGAGCGGAAAGGAGGTTGCCGCATTTTCTTAACCGTTGTCCGCAAGGCACGCTGCTGCTCAATCACTCATCAAAACTATTCACTCACATGGCCACCATCACCCGCATCATTCCCGCAGAAACGAAAGACGGACAGCTGCTCGATATCCCCCGTTCGGCTTGGCAGGACGTTGAAAAGGTCGCCAAGGAGGAGTTTGGCGCGGACATCAACGTTCACTGCCACAACGCACATAGGGCATTCCATGGCGGATCGCTCGTCCCGTTTCGGCACTTCGCGATCGAAGCAACGCTTGACTTGGATCAAGTAGGAACTTTCATCAAGCGAATCGATCCCATCATCAACGACGTGGTCGCACGTCACGCACAGCTGCCTCTGCTCACAACTAAGTAACGAAAATGCTGCTCCACCTCCCACCACTCGAGCTGCACACGGTCCCGTCGGAGCGTCCGGCGCGCGAACGTTCGTTGTCGCCTCGCTCTTCGCTCCTCGCCGAGCGACGCGGCACGAGGAAACGGAACCGCACCCGCCAAACCGGCGGGACCGTGCTGTAGTCAATCTCCGCAATTGACTAGTCATTCAGATGACGCATTGGATCTGTCACGACGTCTCTCGCCGGACGAGGAAGTTGAAAAGGAGAGGCTGTCGAATCGTACCCGACGCAATTTGGATCCGCGTCTCGGCGCTCTCAGCTCACGGGACTTAGCCGCGCTCCGTTTTATCGGTCAAGCTGGCGAGCTGGCGCAGTACCAGCTGCACGAGCAAGTCTTTGGCAATGTAAGTGAGGTCGTGGTGTCGCGATTTGTTCGGCGCGCCTCGACACGTGGTCTCATCGCTACCGCCCGGTGGCGAGGCATCGGGATCAACCGCTTGAGACTCACGACTAGCGGCCGCTCGTGCCTTGTACAACGCGGCGTTAGCGCCGACGAGCTCTTTGTGCTCCGCAGCCCGGTCGCTGAAGGCCACATCGAACACCAGCTCTGGATCATCGACACGCTGATCGTGCTCGGACGAGCTGCCCGGAAGCCCGATCTCTTGCAGCCGGCCTGGGCACTACAGCGCCGGTTCACTCCGTGGCCCGCGGCTATCCCTGACGTGCTGGCGTTGGTGGCTTCACCTCATGAGCAAGCACTACTCCTCGGCGTCGAAGTGGACCGCGGCTCCGAGAGCTTGGCTTCTGTCTTCGTTCCCAAGCTCGAGAAGCTCTCTGCCGTACTCTCCTCGTGGGCGGGAGATGCCACCTCAGCGATCGTGGTGCTCACAAGCAATGTGCGGCGCCGCGAAGCGTTGCGGACTCGCGCAGACACGTTGTCACTGCCGGTGATCGTCGAGATGCTCCCATCCGTACCCGGTCGTCCGGGGCTGGCTGAACTAGCGGCTACGTTCAGTTTCATGCGGTAGGCATGTTCAAGTAGTGTATTTGCCTATGCACACATTTTAACAGGCCATAACGGCTAAATGTCTCATTGACAGCAGTTAGCAGTTGGGCACTATCGGCGCTTCTGACGAATCACGACTCTTCCCGTTCGGACCACGTGGTCATCCCTGCGGTGCCTTTTTGTCATCTGACATTTCTGGTGGATCGGCCGGTCCTCCGCCGGTACGAGCGGACCAAAGTGCCGGACGATACGCTCGGAGTCGCCTTCCGAAACAAGCGCTGGGTTCGCGGATTGGAACAACGTGAGGCAGCCGCCGAGATCGGCACCACGCTGGCCACGTACCGTAACTGGAGGTGAACCGGAGCGTTCCGACGTTGAAGTATTTGCCAGGAACGATCGCGTTCCTCGGCTACGACTGGCGGCCGGCGCCGCGCAACTTCGGTGAAACTGTTCGTCGCAAGCGTACGGCGGCTGGGATGAGTACCCGGAAGCTCGCCCGTGAGCTGAATGTTGACGCAGGCACGATCGAAAGCGTCGAGGGCGGACAAAGCATCCGTTCTATACGGGTGAAGAAAGCTGTCGAGGAGTGGCTCGGCGCAGCGCCTAGTCAAGTAGCGGTGGAGCTGTCGTTCGTCGATTGGCAGTAAGTCGGATGCCAGCACCTAGATCGCACGATGGCACTTTCGCACTTCGCAGAACGCTTCGGATCCCTTGGATACTGGTGGACTCCCGATAACGTCGACAGCCCTCAACGGGGCACCTGCGTAGACCCATCGCGTGGTATCCGGCTGACCCTTCTCGGCGCATTCGAGCCGCCACCCGGCGCACCCTGCCCTTCACAGAAGGTACTTTTCGACGCCCGCCTCTTCCCACTGCCCAAAGATGCCGGAGCAGTAGTAGCAGTCGGCCCTTGGAAGGTCGGCGGATACGAGAACCTTTCCTAGTTCACCGCGGTACGTTAGATGCGGGGTTCCGCGCCGAATCCCGGTGATCTCCAACATCAGCTCCGTCACCCCTAACGACGCAACGACGCCGTTGATCGAAACGACGGCCGGACCCACGTCACCGCGCAGTGCCGCGTGAGGAACACCATAGATCGCCTCGTGGGCCGCGGCGACGACGGGATTGAGCTCAACGCGCGCGGCCTCAAGGTCAAGAAGACCCCGGCACACGATACAGCCGGTACCGAGGAAGCTGAAGACCATCCTGCCGCCGAATCGCAACGAGTCTTCCGACAGGATGTCCGAGGCCATATCGACGTACGGCTTGCCCGCCGCGGCCGACACTTCGGCGCAGACGAGCCGCGCGCCGTCGGTGTCAAGACAGCCGATAACCACGTCCGCCTGCCGGATCGCGTCGAAGGCGGCTCGGGTCTGCAGACGGTCACGGATCTGCACGACCGTAGCAGAGCGATTCACGGAGCGGATGATGCGCGCTCCAAGTTCAACCTTCGGCGTTCCGACGTCGGACGGATACACGCCGACATAGCGGTTGAGGTTTGTGACGTCGAGGACCTCCGGATCGATCAGCCAGAATGTGGAGAAGCCCAGGAGAGCGACCTGCTGGACAACATGCGTTCCGAGCCCTCCGATGCCGATGACGGCGAGAGTCTTCCGGCCGATCCGGTCTTGTCCCTCCGCGCCGAAGAAGCGAACGTTCCGATCAAACCGCTTGTCCATCATTCACCTCCTGCCACCGGGTCATCGACTTCCGTGTGGGGTACAAAATCTCCGTCTCCGCGGTGACTGCGTCCACGGCGACGGGCTGCGGACCTGGTTCGATCCATGCGAGCGCGTCGAACGTCGTGTCCGCCACGACAATGGCCGCGTAGGGGCGGCCATGAAGTCGCCACCGGACGTGGGGAACGAACTCCGTAAACCCCTCGAAGTCATAGAGCGAGAAGACCGCCGGCCGCCAGCCCGGATGGGAATGACATTCGACAAGGGCGCGGCCTTCATTGTGGGCTCGCTTGAAGACCGAGGCACGGGTCTCGTCGTTTAACACGATGCCCTCATTGCCGCGAGCTTCGAAGTCCTCCGGCGCGACCCGGTACCAGCCGCGCACGTGGAAGGTAAGGCCCTTCGCCGTCACCTCCGGCTCGGCGAAGAGGAACGCCGCTTCTTCGTCCTGGTCGTTCGAGCGCAGATGCGCCCAGACGTCAGCTTGCATGTTCTCCGGGAACGCGATGGTGACTCGCCGGGCCATCATGCGCCCTCCCGGAACCGCTGGATGAAGCCGATCGCCCACTGAACGAGGTTCGATCCCCTCTGGGGGTCTGCGGTCGGCGTCCACGACTCAGGCGACCAGGAGATCTGACGCCATGAACCCGGGAACGGGACCGACGCCGGCACCGTGCTATTCCCCGGAACAGTACCGTTGAAGACGAGGCCGTCCGGGACCGCGAAGGCGTACGGCGGGGTGGCCGGATGGCCCGGCTGTACTTGGAACGCGATCGGGATCCTCTCAGCCGACCAGCCAGGTGATATCGGATAGCCGGGCAGGAGCACCCACCTCCCGGCCTCGTGAAATTCGAGGTCCGGGAAGCGGGTGCGGAGGAGCTTCAACTCTGCTTCGAGACGGGCATCCATCATCGCGCCCCTCTCTTGAACTTCACCTTCTTGGCGAAACCCATCCCCGGCTTCAGCTCGATGATCTCTCCGGGGCGCAGGGTTCGCTCGTTGTTATCCTTGTCGATGACGATCACACCCTGGGCGATGTCCCATCCGCCCAAGCGGCAGACCTCTTCGGTCGTGATGGTGTCCTCGTTCCAATCGTGCAGCGTCCCTTCAATATCGATGTGGTACTTCGGGCCTTTGCCCGGTGCTTCCTGTGGCTTGCTCATGTCGAGCCCCTTCAAACTGTAGTAGGGCTTTCGCCCTCCGGTTAGGTCCTTCTGAAGGAGAGTTCGATCGGACAACCATCAGAAAAAAGATTTCGATGTCCGATGCCGGCCGAAATCGGGAAAATAGGTAGTAGGAGGCACCCAACCGATCGTGGCCACGAAACGGAAGGTCCCGGAAGCAAAGGCAGCGTCGATCGATCTCGTCATGGCGGCAGTCGAGGCTCTGACCGAGAAGGACATTTATCGGCTGGAGCGGTTTGCGCGCGGCCGGATCTGGATCATCAAGGGCGCGGCGGACGGCCGGGACGCTCTGGACCTCCTCGGTGAGGCGTACCAACAGACTCTCGAAGGACGGCGAACGTGGAATACCGACAGGACGTTCGTTCAGTACCTCGAGAACACGATGCAGAGCATTTCGGGCAATTGGGCCGGCGTGTACAAGACCGAGATGAAGGACGGGAGAGACAGGATCGTGAGCGACAAGGATTCACGCACCGATCTCATCGAGACAACCGCCTCGGTTGACCCCGTTGCCGTCGCGGAAGAAGAGGCACGATATGAGGAACGGCTTCGGGCGATCCGTACCCTGTTCGA
>DASYLL010000059.1:0-18970 GCA_036009605.1 Thermoanaerobaculia bacterium
TGCGATGTGCGAGCCCGACGCTCCGATCGTCCGAGAGCCACACGTCCGCTGCGTCCGGGCCGCGCGAGCGCATGCACTCGCGCGAGCGGAGAAGCTCGTCGGTATCGACGGGTGGGGCGGCGGGGGAATGGGCGTAAATGGCGTTGATGCCGCACATCGGGGGGCGAGTATATCGGGGAGTAGAATTGGGGGATGGCTAGCACGGACGAGCTACTGCAGCGCATCACGGCCAATCCGGAGATCTACGGTGGCAAGCCGATCCTTCGGGGGCATCGCATGGCGGTGGAGCATGTTGTGAGCATGCTGGGTGCCGGCAATTCCGTGGAAGATCTGCTGCATGCATATCCGTGGATGGAGCGTGAAGACGTTCAGGCCTGTCTTCTATATGCCGCCCGGACTCTGCGCGGTGAGCGTGTCGCTGTTGCAGTTGAAGCGAAGTGAGGCTGCTTCTCGACGCATGCATGTGGCCCGGGGCGGTGCAGGAGCTACGGGCTGCCGGTCACGATGTTGTTTACGTGCCTGAGCTCGGGCGAGATCCAGGCGATCGCGCCATCCTCAGTCTCGCAGCGAAGGAGCGGCGCATCCTCGTGACCCTCGACAATGACTTCGGCGAATTGGTCGTGGTGCATCGTCAGCCGCACGTCGGGATCATCCGCATCATCGAGGAATCGGTGTGGATGCATGCTTCGATGTGTCAGCGTGTCCTGGATCGCCACGCGGAAGCACTGAATGCCGGAGCGATCGTGGTCATCGAGCCCGATGATCGAATTCGCTTGTGGCTGCGTGATGACGCGTAAAATCCGCGCCCATGCGCCGATTGCTCGCGTCCGCCCTCCTCCTCACCACCACCCTCACCGCCCAACCCACCGCCCCCGCCATCTACGGTTTCGCTGAGCCGGCGAAGCAGCAGGCGCTCGAGGCGAAGTTCGACGCGTCACTCAGTCGCGCGAATCTCGAATCGTGGATGAAGCGGCTGGCGGCGCGGCCGCATCATGCGGGGTCGGCCTATGGGAAAGAGAACGCGGAGTACATCGCGTCGCTGTTCACGTCGTGGGGTTACGAGACGACGATCGAGCGATTCGACGTGCTGTTCCCGACGCCGAAGGTGCGCGTCGTCGAACTGATCGCTCCGGAACGCTACACCGCGAAACTCGGGGAGCCGGCGCTGGCGCAGGACGCAACGTCGAATCAGCTCAGCGAGATGCTGCCGCCGTACAACGCGTACTCGACGGACGGCGACGTCACCGCGGAGCTCGTGTACGTGAACTACGGCATACCGCGCGACTACGAGATCCTCGAGCGCAACGGCATCGACGTGCGCGGCAAGATCGTCATCGCGCGCTACGGCGGCTCGTGGCGCGGGATCAAACCGAAGGTCGCGGCGGAGCACGGCGCGATCGGCTGTCTCATCTACTCCGATCCGCGCGACGACGGCTACTTCGCTGGCGATGCGTATCCGAAGGGTGCGTTCCGCAGCGATCAGAGCGCGCAGCGCGGCTCGGTCGCGGACATGCCGTTCCATCCCGGCGATCCGCTGACGCCGGGCTTCGGATCAACGGCTGACGCAAAACGTCTCGATCGCTCCGAGGCGAAGACGATCACGAAGATCCCCGTCCTCCCCATCTCCTACGGTGATGCCCTCCCTCTCCTCCGCGCCCTCGCCGGCCCCGTCGCCCCCGAAAAATGGCGCGGCGCACTCCCCATCACCTATCACCTCGGCCCCGGCCCGGCCCGCGTGCATTTGAAGCTCGCCTTCGACTGGAAGAACGCGCCTGCCTACGACGTCATCGCGCGCATGCCCGGCAGCGATCTCGCGGATCAGTGGATTCTCCGCGGCAATCATCACGATGCATGGGTGCACGGCGCACGCGATCCGATCAGCGGGCTCGTGGCGATGATGGAGGAAGCGCGCGCGATCGGCGAGCTGGCGAAGAGCGGATGGCGTCCGCGCCGCACGCTCGTCTTCGCCGCGTGGGACGCCGAAGAGCAGGGACTCCTCGGATCGACAGAATGGGTCGAGACGCATCTCCCTGAATTGAAGGAGCACGCCGTCGTCTACATCAATTCGGACTCGAACGGCCGCGGCTTTCTTGACGCCGGCGGGTCGCACACGCTCGAGCGTTTCGTCAATGAAGTGGCGCGCGATGTCGAGGATCCGCAGCGCAAGGTTTCGGTGCTGGAGCGTCGCCGTGCGTACGACCTCGTGAACGCGGAGGACGCGGACAAACGGAAGGAACTGCGCGAGGTGGAGGGCATCCGCATCGACGCGCTCGGCTCCGGCTCGGACTACTCGCCGTTTCTGCAGCACGCCGGCATTGCGTCGCTGAACATCGGCTACGACGGCGAAGGCGAGTACGGCGTCTATCACTCCGCGTACGACTCACTCTCGCACTATCTCCGTTTCGGCGATCCGAATTTCGACTACGGCATCACGCAGGCGAAGACGACGGGTCGAATGATGCTGCGGCTCGCGAACGCGGACTACCTGCCATTCGAAGCGTCGTCTCTCGCCGAGACGGTCTCGCGCTATGCGGCGGAGATCGCGAAGCTCATGAGCACGATGCGCAACGAATCGGAGGAGAAGAATCGCCAGCTGCGCGAGCGGACGATGGAGCTTGCGGCCGATCCGCTGAAGCCATTCTTCGCGCCGAAGGCAGACGACGAGGTGCCGCATCTCGAGCTCGCGACGCTGCAGAACGCGGTCGCGCGTCTGCAGAAGAGTGCTCGGATGTTCGATGCGAATTCCGATGCGAAGAAGCGCGACGATCGCACGGTCATGCGCCTCGAGCGCGCGCTCAGTCGTGATGAAGGCCTGCCCGGTCGCCCGTGGTATCGCCATCATGTCTACGCGCCCGGCTTCTATACCGGCTATGGCGTGAAGACGCTACCCGGCGTCCGCGAGGCGATCGAGCAGCGGAAGTGGGCGGACGCGAACGCGCAGATCGTGATTCTCGCGGGAGTGCTGGATCGATATTCCGAGCTGCTGGAGAAGTAGTTACTTCTTCGGCAGCATGTAGACGACTTCGCCGTTGCGCGACATGCCGAGGTCTTCTCGCGCGATGCGTTCGATCGCGTAGGACGAGCGCTTCACGCTGTCGATCTCGGCACGCAGCTTCGTGTTCTCAACTTCGAGCTGCGCGATGTCATCGCGGAGCTCCGCGACGCGCGTACGCGCGTGCTGGAGCTCGGGCAGTCCGCGGTCGCTGAAGAAGAAGGAGACGGCGAAAACGACGGACATGACGCTGGCGAGCAGCACCACGGCTTTGAGCGTGACGTGCGTCGTGCGACGGGAATCGTGAACGGAAACCGCAGGCTGCATCCGGTGCGTAGTGTCGGGAGATGCTCCGAGCGTGTCAAGCGCGAGGCCGATCAGTCTTCACGATAAGCCGCATTGAAAACCTCTGGGGAGAAGAAGGCTTCGGATAAGCATCCTTCAGTTCGACGAGGATCCCGAGCTCGACGAGTTTGGCGATGTCGCTCTTCGCAGTCGGATAGGTGACGTTCAGTCGCCGCGCGGCTTCATTGATCCGAACGATCGGATTCGAGAAAAGACCTCGATGAGTGGGTGCATGCGGCCGCTGGTGACGTCCGCTTTCGCGTGATACTGCTCGCGGAGTTTTCGAAGTTGGTCGCAACGCCGGATTGCGTCGTGGCAGGCGTCCAATGTCGCGCGCAGACAAAGCTCCAGCCAGCGGTTCCATGCACCGTCCGTGCTCACGGCGAACAGGCCGTCGATGTACTCGTCTTTGTGGTGGTCGAAGTACGGGCTGACGTAGAGCCACGGCTGCGAGAGACCGCACCACTGGTAAGCGCATAGCGCGAGGAGCGCGCGACCCACGCGGCCGTTGCCATCGATGAATGGGTGGATGGCTTCGAATTGATAGTGAGCGACATAGGTGCGAACGAGCGGATCGATGGCATCTGCCTCGTTGAGAAACTTCTCGAAGTCGTCGAGACACGGAAGCAGCTCGTTCGGTGGCGGAGGCACGTAACGACGGTCGCTGCCGATATGCACCTGGGTTCGGCGGAACTCTCCGGGCGCGCGATCGCGGCCGCGCACGCCGGTAAGAAGACGCTCGTGCATTTCGCGGATGAGGCGCAGCGACAGCGGGAGAGTCGAGAGCAGCTCGGTACCGTGACGCACGGCTACGGCATAGTTGTTCACTTCGATCCAGTCGCTCATGCGATCGCTGGCGCTGGCCGGTTCCTCCGAATCGAGCTCGAAGAGAAGCAGCTCTTCGGCCGATGCGTACGTTCCTTCCAGGCTCGAGGAGCGGATCGCTTCACGGCGCTGCAAGGGTCGAAGGAGAAGGTCAGGGCGAGGGAGCGTTCGTCCGATCCCGTCGAGGCGGGCGAGCTCTTCCTTTGCCGACGCGAGTAGCGGCCAGAGGTCGAGTGGAATGTCCCACGTCCGCGGGAGTGAGCGAGGAATGAACGCCCAGTCGGGGGTGCCAATGTTCACACGAGACGGCCAGCAGCGGACGATCCGAACCTCGTGCGATCCATAGGATTCTATAAACTGCCGCAGGGACTTTAAAATTTTACCCCGAATATTTTAAAGCGGTGCCGGCACTTTAAAATGGTTTAACCCCTCCCCCTATAATCTGCCGGGTGAAGTACGACCAGGCCTCCAACCCGCTCACCGAGCGTTACGCGTCGAAAGAGATGTCCTATCTCTTTTCCCCCAACTACAAGTTCCGCACGTGGCGCCGTCTCTGGATTGCGCTTGCGGAGGCGGAGCAGGAGCTCGGGCTGCCGATCAGCGACGCGCAGATCGCGGAGCTGAAGGCGAACGCCGAGACGATCAACTTCGAGGACGCGGAGCGTCGCGAGCGGGAGGTGCGGCATGACGTGATGGCGCACGTCCACGCATTTGGCCTCCAGGCGCCCTCCGCAAAAGGGATCATCCACCTCGGCGCCACTTCGGCGTTCGTGACCGACAACACGGACATCCTGCAGATGGCCGAGGGGATGCGGATTCTGGAGAGGCGGCTGGTGAATCTGATGGCCAAGCTGCGCGACTTCGCATGGAAGTGGCGCGCGACGCCGACGCTCGCGTTCACGCATTTCCAGCCCGCGCAGCTGACGACGGTCGGCAAGCGCGCGACGTTGTGGTTGCACGATGTGCTGCTCGACTATCGCGATCTCGAGTTCCGGTTGTCGCAGATGGCGCTGCTCGGCGTGAAGGGCGCGACGGGGACGCAGGCTTCGTTCCTCAATTTGTTCGGCGGCGATGAGGCGAAAGTGCATCGGCTCGAACAGCTCGTCGCGGAGAAGGTGGGGATGGGGCGCAGTTACCCGGTCTCCGGCCAGACGTATTCGCGCAAGGTCGACTCGCAGGTCGTGAACGTGCTCTCGGGGTTTGCGCAATCGGCGTCGAAGTTTGCGTACGACATGCGGTTGCTCCAGCATCTGCGCGAGGTCGAGGAGCCGTTCGAGGAAGAGCAGATCGGCTCGTCCGCGATGCCGTACAAGCGCAATCCGATGCGCGCGGAACGGATCGACGCCCTGACGCGGCATCTCATCGTCAACACGCTCAATCCCGCGCTGACCGCGGCGACGCAGTGGTTCGAGCGCACGCTCGATGATTCGGCGAATCGGCGCATTGCGATCCCGGAGGCGTTTCTGGCGGCGGATGCGGTGGCGTTGATTTACGACAACATCGCGGCGGGATTCGTCGTACACGAGGATGTCATCGCGACGAACGTGCGTCGCGAGCTGCCGTTCCTCATGACGGAGAACCTGATGATGGAAGGCGCGAGCCGTGGCGGCGATCGGCAGGTCTTGCACGAGCGCATTCGCATTCATGCGAAGGCGGCGGCGGATGCGCTGAAGGCGGGAGCGGCGGAGAACGATCTCTTCGATCGCATCGCGGCGGACGAGTTGTTCAGCATCGATCGGGCGTCGATCGGACGGCTGGCGCGGCCGGAAAATTACACGGGACTGGCGCAACAACAGACGGAACGGTTTATCCTCGACGACGTCGATCCGATTCTCCAGGCGCGGCGCCAGGAGATCCGGGACGAAGTCGGCGAGGTGCGCGTATGAGATCGCGAATCACCGTCGTATCGATGCTGGTGGTGCTGGCCTACGGTTGCGCGACGACATCGCAGCCGCTGGAGCCGCGCCCGCAGGAGATTCTGCACGGCGTCGCCAGCTGGTACGGCGAGGAGTTCGCGGGGCGCACGACGGCGAATGGCGAGATTTTCGATCCGGCGCTGTTCACGGCCGCACATCGGACGTTTCCGTTCGGAACCGTGCTCGACATCTCGAATCCCAAAACCACGCAGACCGTGCGCGTGCGCGTGAATGATCGCGGACCGTACATCGGCAATCGCGTGATCGATCTTTCTTATGCAGCGGCGCAGCAGATCGGATTGATCGAGCCCGGTATCGGCGACGTCGACATCCTGATCGTGAGGGTCGGCAGCGGTGAGCGCGAGCCGCCCGCGCCGTTCGAAGCGACGATCGTCGAGGCGCCGAAAGCCGCGCCGATGGTTTCCGCGGGCGACCCACCGAAGGTCGAGTTCCCGCTGCCGACGGTCGCCGCGGCGGAAGCGCCGGCGCCCGAAATCGCGGCGGTTCCGGAGCCGGTCGTCGTCGATCGCATCACGGTCGAGACGCTGCGCGGCGATGTGATCACGCGCAAACAGGTTGCCGACGATGGACGCACGCTCGAAGACGTTCCGGTCGCGCATGATGAGGCGCCGACGGCGAGCAGTTATGACGCGCAGCGCAAAGCGGCGCCGGTACGGCGTGCCGCGTCGGCGCTGAAGCAGTTCATGGTGCAGGTGGGCGCGTTCTCCGTCGAGGCGAACGCGAAGTCATTGCAGGAGCGGCTGACCACGATCGGTCATCGCGCGTTCATCGATCGCGAGGCGCTCTATCGCGTCCGCATCGGGCCGTTCACCACGAGGGAGCAGGCCGTTGCGGCGCGTGCGTCCCTCGAGGCGAACGGGATCTCGGCGATGATCGTGAGTGAGTAAATCGCGCTGACGTAGCCGGCTTGGCAGCCGCACGTGCCTCAGCGAAGCAACCAGCGGTGCCGGCCGTGCCGGCTCAGACCAGCTCGGATTCCGCGAAGAAGAACGCGATCTCGCTCTTCGCGTTGTCATCCGAGTCGGAGCCGTGGATCGCGTTCTGCTCGATCGACTCTCCGAACTCTTTGCGGATGGTGCCTTCGTCGGCGTTGGCGGGATTGGTGGCGCCCATGAGCTTGCGCAGTTCGGGGACGGCGTTTTCGCGCTCCAGCGCGGCGACGAAGACGGACCCGGAGGTCATGTACTCGACGAGGCTGGCGAAGAACGGACGCTCGCTGTGCACTGCATAGAACGCCTGGGCCTGACGCTGCGAGAGCGCGACCTTTTTGACACCGATGACGCGGAAGCCTTCGGCTTCGAGGCGGCCGACGATCCTGCCGAAGTTGTTCTTGCGGACCGAGTCGGGCTTGATGATGGTGAACGTACGATTGGACATCTGATTTCCTTTGCGTGGCGGATTGGGGCGCGGATTATACCCGCGCCTGCGAAGCGACGTCGTGCAAAGGCGAAACCGCGGCGCGCGCGGCTTCCGTGTAGTCGATCGGGAGGTAGAGCGTGAAGGTCGAGCCGTGGCCGGGCTTCGACGTAACCTCGATCTTTCCGTAGTGCAGCTCGACGAAATTGCGGGTCAGCGAAAGGCCGAGGCCGGTGCCGGTGTTGCGGGCGCGCCGGCCGTCTTCGGTCTGGTAGAACTCGACGAAGATGCGCTGCAGCTCATCGGCGGGGATACCGATGCCCTGGTCGGTGACGTCGATGCGGACCGTGTCGAAGCCGAGAGGTGAGGCGTCCTGCGGGACGAACCGGCAGTGGATCGCAACGATCGATGAGGGCGGCGAGAACTTCACGGCGTTCGAGAGCAGATTGAAGAGGATCTGCTTGAGCCGGCCTTCATCGAGTTGCACGGGCGGCAACGCGGGATCGAGTTGCGAAAGGATCTGCACCTTCGCTTCCGCGGCGACGCCTTTCATCACGCGCTCGACGGCGGCGATGGTCTCGCGCAGGTCGAACTGATCGGTGCGCAGCTCCATCTTCCCGGCTTCGATTTTGGAGAGATCGAGGATGTCGTTGATCAGCTCGAGCAGATGATTGCCCGCGGCGTGAATGTTTTCGAGGAAGCGGTGCAGGCGCGGCTGCATGAGACCGCGCGTCGCGTCGATCAACACGCTGGAGAAACCGATGATGGAGTTGAGCGGCGTGCGCAGCTCGTGCGACATGTTGGCGAGGAACTGGTTCTTCGAGCGATCTGCGGCGAGGAGTCGCAGGTTGATCTCGCGCATCTCGTTAGTGCGCTCCATGACGCGATGTTCGAGCGCGTACGTGAGGCCTTCGAGATCGCGATAGAGATTCGAGTTCTCGATCGCCACCGCGGCCTGATTGGCGATCGCTGTGAGCAGGATCAGGTCGTCGGCAGTGAACGCGTTCTTCTTGTAGCTCTCGACCGAGATCACGCCCATCACGCGGTCGCGTGCGAGCATCGGAACGCCGAGCCACGATTCGGTCGGCTTCGCGTCGATGACGTGTTTCAGGCCGAAGCGTTTCTCTTCGGCGGTGCTGCCGAGGAGGAGGGGTTGATGGTGCTGGATGACCCAGGAGTTGAGGCCCTCGCCGATCGGGATGCGCTCCTTCGCGGCGACGACGCCATCGCGAATCTCGAGCTCGAACGCGAGCTCGTTTTTCGATTCCTCGTGCAGTGCGATCGAGAAGAGCGTGCAGTCGATGGCGGCCTTGCACTCGGTGTAAATCGCCATCAGCAGCTCGTCGGTCGAGTAGCGGAGCGAGATGGTCTTGCCGATGTTCGTCAGCGATGCGAGGCGTTGCAGGAGATCGTTCGTCTTCGAGCGCGTGAGCGCGAGCTTGCGGGCGATGTAGTTGGCGATGCAGCCGGTGAACGCGAGCGCGACGACGGCACCCCAGCCCATTGCGCCGTACGAAAGCGCGGTCACCGTCGCGTATGGAAGCGCGATGAACGAGATGCCGCCGTCGATGATGTAGAGGCTGAAGATCTTCTCGACCGAATAGCCGTACGCGCGTTGCGGCCAGAACATGAACAGACTGTTCATGACGATCAGCGCCGCGCCGCCGGCTGCGATCGCGAATGCGTTGGTCGCAGTTGCTTCCATCACCGGCGCTGCGCCGCCGAGGGATTCGAACACGCTCGATGCGACGACGATCGGGATGCCGTACGTGCCGAAGAGTCCGAATGCCTTGACGTAGTCGGTGACCGGATCCTGTCGCGCGATGCTTGCCGGTCCGATCTGCAGCAGCGAGAACACGCGCGTGCCGACGGAGACGAAGACCGCGAGCCAGGCAGACAGCACGACGCCGAGGATCGGGAACATCGTCATGTAGGCGGTGATGACGAGGGCGACGTAGACGAGATCCGTCAGCTCGAATTTGAGGAGTGCGAGCGTGGTCGCGAAGGCGATGAAGATGACGATGAGGATGGGCGCGTCGCCGCCGAGTGCGCGCAGGATGCCCACGGTCTGATCGTGGCGCAGCCACGTCAGCCATAGCATCACGATCAGCCCGGCCAGGCCCTGGATGAGAAAGACCGAGATGACACGCCGACGCGCGGACTCCGGACCCGGTGCTGCCATGGATTTGTGTGGGGATGGTACACCCGGGGGAGAAATTGAAAATTGAAAATTGAAAATGGAAAGATCGGAAGGATGAGCTCCGATTTTTCAATTATCAATTTTCAATTTTCAATTCGGTTTCGCTATGACGTTCGGGCCACAACGTTCCCACTCATCAGGAATCCTCGCATCATCCGGAACGATCACCGCATCCCGATACTCGCCCGCTTCGATCTTCACCCCATGCGCGACGATGCAGCGTTCCAGCGTCACGCCGCTTGCGATCTGGCAGTCGTCCCAGATGATGCTGTCGCGAACGTCGCCTTCGATCACGGTGTGTGCACCGACGGTGGAACGAACGACGGATCCGCTCGCGCTGACGTGCATGAGCGAGTTGCCAACAATCCGAGATCCGTCGGGTAAAGGCAGCTCACCGCGCACCGTCGCACCGAGCAGCGCGGCTGATGCGGCGAGGTAGCGTTGGGGCGTGCCGATGTCGAACCAGAGGCCGTCGTCGACGATGCCGGCGAGGCGTTGTTGTTCGCGGTTCGGGATGTATGCGTGCTCGACGATGCCGGAGAAGTCGCGGTCGGGGAGGAGCTCGAAGATGCGCGTGCTGATGACATGCGAGCCGGCGAACATCAGCGCTTCGCCTGTGCCACTGCCAAAACCTGTAATGAGCCCGTTTTCGAAGTAGACGGGCGTGAAGCGATCGCCTTCGGGCGGATGGCGCAGCGTCAGCGCGGCTAACGCGTCTTTCTCGCGACGCGCTTCTCGCAATGCGTCCCATCGCGGGAATTGCACGGTGTCGCCGTTGACGAGGAAGAACTCTTGTTCATTCGCGAGCTGCGGTTTCACGCGTCGGATGCCGCCGCCGGTGCCGAGGATTTCTTTTTCAATCGAGAAGTGAAACTCGGCGCGGCCCGCATACTCCTCGCGAAGGTATTCCTGGAGCGGCTCGGGCAGGTGATGCACGTTGACGATCAGATCGCGCACGCCGGCGGCGAGAAACGAATCGACCGCCCATCCGATGAGCGGACGATTGCACAACGGCACCATCGGCTTCGGCAGCGTGTACGTGATCGGCCTGAGCCGCGTACCGAATCCTGCTGCGAGGATGAACCCCTTCACGGCAACTGATCCGGCGGGAAGACCATGTTCTCCGGCAGATCCGCGCGCGTTCTGCGGTGCTGTCGATACAGATCCGCATACGACTGCCGAATCCCGGCATCCATATTCATCCCCAGCTCCTCGGCAACCGCGCGGATGACATCGAGCGGCCCTTCGATCTCGAAGTAGTCACCGATCGGTGTGCGGTCGAGCACGACTTCGACTTCGCGCACGCGCCACACTTCGCGGAACTTCTGGTAGCGGAAGGTCGGCTTGTAGCCGAGCGTGTCGAAGAGCTGGATGGCGAGCTCGAAACTCTCGACGCCGGTCTGCACTTCTTCACGCATCTTCACGCCGCCCTCGAAGGCCATCGGTCCTTTGAACGTCGCGAGCGCGTAGCGGCCGAATTTGCGAACGCGCAACAGCGCGCCGCGCGTGCGCAACTCGCCCCGGCGATCGAGCACGATGTTGTCTTCGAACGTTTCGGGGTAGAGGCGTTTCGCGCCGATCTCGTGAAGCTTGCGCACCAGTCCGAGGCGGTCTTTGAGGGCGAACTTGATCTCGATTTCCTGAGCCATAAAAGGTTGTCAGTTGTGGGTTGTCGGTTCTCTGTGCCGTTGACAACCGACAACCGATCAACTCCGAAGGACTTCCACTCCCGGCAACTCCGCGCCTGCGATGAATTCCAGTGACGCCCCGCCACCCGTGCTGATGTGCGTAATGCGATCGGCGAAGCCGGAGGCTTTGATCGCTTCGACCGATTCGCCGCCGCCGACGACCGTGATCGCGTCGGCCGCTGCGACCGCGCCTGCCATCGCCATCGTGCCTCTCGCGAACTGCTCTTTCTCGAACACGCCCATCGGACCGTTCCAGAAGATCAGCTTCGCTTCCTTCAGCTCCGCTTCGAAACGCTTGATCGTTTTTGGTCCGATGTCGAACGCTTTCGCTTCCGGCGTGAGACCTTCGCTCACTTCGACGTGCTCGATCTCCGTCGGGTTGTCGAGCGAATCCGCGATGATCATGTCGATGGGCAGCACGAGCTCCGCGAGCGAGTTGCTCTCCATGATGCGGCCCGCGACTTCGAGCGAATCGGTGTCGACAAGGGAGCCGCCCATCGGGACGCCGCGCGCGGCGAGGAACGTGTTGGCCATGCCGCCGCCGATCAGTACTTTGTCGGCGAGCTTCACGAGCGCTTCGAGCGGCTCGATCTTGCCGGCGATCTTCGCGCCGCCCATCAGCGCGACGAACGGACGCTCTTCGATGTTCGTCACCTTCTGCAGAAACTGCAGCTCTTTCGCCAGCAGCAGACCGCCGGCGGTGTTCTCCTTCGGCAGCAGTCGCGGCAACGCATCGATCGACGCGTGCGCGCGATGGCAGGCGCCGAATGCGTCATTCACGTAGTAGTCGGCTTCTTCGCGCAACTGCGCGGCGAAGGCGGGATCGTTCTTCTCTTCGCCCGCGTGAAAGCGCAGGTTTTCGAGCAGGAGCAGCTCGCCCGCTTTGAGTTGCGACGTGTCGATGCCGACGCAGTCGTCGGCCCACTGCACGTCGATGCCGAGGAGCTCGGCGAGTTTTTCGCGGATGGGCTGGAGCGAGTACTTCTCGTTGCGCGTACCTTTCGGGCGACCGAGGTGCGAGGCCAGGATGATGGCGGCGCCGCGTTCGCGGAGAGCGCGCAATGTCGGCAGCGTCTCCTCGATGCGTGTGGCGTCGGTGATGCGCGTGCCCCCGCTGGTTTCAACAAGGGGAACGTTGTAGTCGACGCGATAGAACACGCGTGCGCCGGCGGGAAACGAGAGCTGATCGAGCGTGCGGATGCGGATCATCGCGACGTCAGTGCGCCCTTCTTGACGCGTGCAACGTGCGCGATCAGATCGAGCACGCGGTTCGAGTAGCCCCACTCGTTGTCGTACCACGACAGCACCTTGTGCAGGTGCGGATTCACGGAGCGCGTGAAGGTCGTGTCGACGATCGACGAGTTTGCGTTGTGATTGAAATCGATCGAGACCAGCTCTTCGTCGGAGTAGGCCAGGATGCCTTTCAGGTTGCCGTCGGCCGCGTCGCGGAGGACCTTGTTGATGCCGTCGACGTCGGTCGGCTTCTCGGTCTGGAACGAGAGATCGACGAGTGAGACATTCGGCGTCGGGACGCGGACTGAGATGCCGTCGAACTTGCCCGCAAGCTCCGGCAGGACGAGACCGACAGCCTGTGCGGCGCCGGTGGTCGTCGGAATCATCGACAGCGCCGCTGCGCGTGCGCGGCGCAGATCCTTGTGCGGGAAGTCGAGGATGACCTGATCGTTCGTGTACGAGTGGATCGTCGTCATGATGCCGCCGGTGATGCCGAAGCTTTCGTGCAGCACCTTGGCGACCGGCGCGAGGCAGTTCGTCGTGCACGAGGCGTTGGAGATGACCGTGTGCTTCGACGGGTCGTATTCGTTCTCGTTGACGCCCATGCAGAACGTGCCGTCGGCGTCTTTCGACGGCGCGGAGATGATCACGGTCTCGACGCTGCCGCGGAGATGCTTCGACGCTTTGGCTTTGTCGGTGAAGCGGCCCGAGGACTCGACGACGATGTCGACGCCGAGCTCGTCCCACGGAATCGCGCCGGGATCGGGATTGGAGAAGACGCGGATCTCTTCGCCGTCGACGGAGATGCCGTTCTCGCTCGACGTGACTTTGTGGGCAAGCGTGCGATGGACGGAGTCGTACTTGAGCAGATGGGCGAGCGTGTCGGCGCTCGTCAGATCGTTCACGGCGACGATGTCGATGTCGTTCTTGTTTTCGAGCCAGGCGCGGAGGACGTTGCGTCCGATGCGGCCAAACCCGTTGATGCCAACCTTGACGGCCATGGAAATCTCCTGATGAATATCGCGCGCTAGTATATCGACGTGAATCCGACTGCGAGTTCCGTGCAAGTCACTCCTCTGCGGTGGGACGGTCACGTCCTTTCGTTGCTCGATCAGCGCCTCCTGCCGCGCGAGGAGGTCTGGATCGACTGCCCCTCGGCAGCCGCGGTCGCCGAGGCCATCACGACGATGGTCGTGCGCGGCGCGCCTGCGATCGGCGTGAGTGCCGCGTTCGGGATCGCGATGGCGGCAAAGCAGGGGTTGGATCTGCAGGTCGTCGCCGAGGAGCTGAAGCGAGCGCGGCCGACAGCGGTGAATCTCGCGTGGGCTGTCGATCGGATGATGCGCGCGACTGGCGATCTCACGGAGGAAGCCGAGCGCATCCTCGCCGAGGATCTCGATGCGAATCGCCGCATGGGCGCCCACGGGGCACAACTCCTCGGCGCAGACTCGACGGTTCTTACGCATTGCAACGCCGGCGCGCTCGCAACCGCAGGCTACGGCACCGCCCTCGGCGTGATTCGCGCGGCAATCGAAGCGGGAAAGCGCGTGGCGGTATTCGCGGATGAAACGCGGCCGTATCTGCAGGGCGCGCGGCTCACCGCATGGGAGCTGCAGCGTGACGGCATCGACGTCACGCTGATCACCGACAGCATGTCGGGACACTTCTTTCAGCAGGGGACGTTCGACGCGGTGATCGTCGGCGCGGATCGCATCGCCGCGAATGGCGACGCCGCGAACAAGATCGGCACGTACACGGTCGCGGTGCTCGCGCACGCGCATGGTGTTCCGTTCTACATCGCGGCGCCGGTGTCGACCATCGATCCGCACTGTCCGACGGGCGCGGAGATTCCGATCGAGGAGCGCAGCGCGCAGGAAGTTGTAGAGATTCACGGCACGCGCGTCGCGCCCGAGGGGATTCAGGTGCGGCATCCCGCGTTCGATGTGACGCCGGCGCGGCTCATCACGGCGATCATCACGGAGCGCGGAGTGTTGCGTCCGCCATACGACGAATCGATCGCGGCGCTGTTCTGATTGGCGCGATACACTCCGTCACCGCATGGACCGCCTGCAAAACCTGATCGCCGCGCTCTGGTTCGGGAGCGCCGTTTTCCTGATGATCTCCGCGTCTGCCGCGTTTCGCGCGGCGGGCAATCCGACCATCGCCGCGGACGTCGTCGGCTCGATGCTCACCCGATGGCACTACATCGCGCTCGCCGCGCCGCTCTTGTTGTTCGTGCTCGAGCTGCGTCGCGTGCGGCCGCTGATTCTGCTGGTGCTGTTCACGGCGGTGCTGCTGGCGGCGTCGCAGTCGTTTGTCGATCTGCGGATTCGTTCGATTCGTGCGGCGACGCCTGCGGGGGTGTCGAATCTCGATCCCGAGCATCCGGTGCGGAAGCGCTTCGGGATGCTGCATGGGTTGTCGATGGTGTTGCTGCTTTCGCAGGCGATTGCGGCGGGGGTGATCGTGATGAGTCGCCCGCAACGCCAGCAGGAACAGCGTGCCGAGGTCGTGCCGCCACCGAGCGAGCCGGCGACGGTCGCGGTGATCGAAGAGAGAGCGGATACGACGGGTGGTGGACCGTAGGTGCTGACGCGAGAACGTACCGACAGCGCGACCGTACGTGCCCCGGCGGAGCAATCAGCGCTGCCGGCCGTGCCGGCTCACCCCACCGGCAGCATGTTGCCGTCGATGTCCATCTCGTGAATCGGCATCTCCAGCGTCCCGAGCGGCTCCCGAATCTCTTTCGCGCTTCCCACGATCACGATCAGAATCCGATCGGGATCGAGGTACTTGTTCGCGACGTGCGTGATCGCATCCTTCGACACCGCCGCAATGTTTTCACGATACCGATCGAAGTAGTCCTCGGGTAACCCATACAGCTCCATGTCGACGAGGCGACTGGCGATGTCAGATGCGGTTTGCACGGTCGCGGGGAACACGCCCATCAGGTAGTTCTTCGTGTCATCGAGCTCGCGATCGTCGATGTCGCCCGTGCGGATGCGGCGCAACTCGGAGACCACTTCGACGACTGACTCGCGCGTCACTTCGTTGCGCACCGGCGCGGCGATGACGAACGGCCCGGCCTGACGTCGCCACGCGAACTGCGAGCGCGCGCCGTACGTGTAGCCGTGTTTCTCGCGCAGATTGAGGTTGATGCGCGAGTTGAACACGCCGCCGAAGATCGCGTTCATCACCGACAGCGGGAAGTAGTCTTCGCAGGAGCGCGGGACGCCGAGGTGGCCGACGCGGATCTCGGACTGCACGGCTTGCGGGCGATCGATGATGTAGATCTTCGAGCCGTCGATCGGCTTCGGCGTGACGACAGGACGCGCCGGTTCTTCGCCCGGCTTCCAGTCGCCGAGCGTACGGGTGATGAGATCGATGGCAGAGGGCACATCGATGTCGCCGGAGACGACGACGGAGCTGTTGTTCGGGAGGTAGTGCTGTGTGTAGAAGCGACGCACGTCGTCGATGGTGATGCGCGCGATGCTGTCCGGATTGCCGCTGACCGAGTTGCCGTACGCGCCGCTGCCATAGAGCAAGCTCGCGAAGCGTTTTCCTGCGATCGCCGCGGGCTCGTTGCGCTGTTGCAGCAGATCGTTGAGGCGCTCGGCGCGCACGCGCTCGAGCTCGTCCGGCGGCAGCGTCGGGCGCGCGGTGACGTCGCCGAAGATCGAGATCGACGGCTCGGTGTTGCGGCTCAGGACGTCGAGCGAGATGTACGACGCGTCCCAGTCTGCTCCGGTGCCGAGAGCGCCGCCGAGAGTGCCGACGTCTTCGGCGATGCGGATGGCGTCGCGATCGCCGGCGCCTTCATCGAGCATGTCCGCGGCGATCGACGCGAGACCGGCCGTCTTTGCGGTGTCGTGATCGGCGCCGGAGCGAACGAGCGCGCGCAGCGACACGAGTGGCGCGTTGCGATTCTCCGCGACGAGCACGCGAAGACCGTTCGGCAGCGTCGTGCGGGTGATCTGCGGGAAGTGATACGGACGCGGCTCGGTCGGCTGCGGCGCGATGGAGCGGTCGATGAGTATGGTCATGTAGGTCTCAGTTCTCGCGAGGGGTGTTGCTGGTTGCTGGTTGCTGGTTCAAGGTGAGTTGTCGCAAGAGAGGATGGCGCTCGCGCTGAGGCACCCGGAACCAGCAACCAGTAACCAGCAACATCATTCCGCCTCCGGCACGAACACGCTCGTCACGCGGTTCTCGGGGATCAGGTATTTGCGCGCGACGTGCGCGAGGTCTTCGGTGGTCGCGGTGCGGTACGGATCGAGCCAGCGGTGGACCAGCGACGGATCGCCGAAGTACGTTGACATCATGCCGATAAGATCGGCGCGTGCGTCGAACGTTTCCAGCTGATGGGCGTACTCGACTTCGGCGCGATTCTTGGCGCGTGTGAGCTCGTCTTCGGTGATGCCGTCGATTGCGAGCTTCGCGACCTCTTCATCGATCGCGGCTTCGATCGTTTCGATCGAGACGTCCTCGCGTGCGGTGGCCTGCAACATCAGGATGCCGGTCGCTTCGGTCGGAAGGACGTACGCGGCGACGTCCTGCGCGATCTGTTTCTCGTGTACGAGCACGCGATCGAGGCGGCTTGCTTTGTCGGACGCGAGAATCGTCGTCAGCAGGTCGGCGTGGATCCAGTCCGCGTCGCCCATCTTCGGCAGGTGATAGAGCCGATAGAGCCGCGGCAGTTGCACCTGCGACGCGAACGTCTCCCGGATCTCGTGCGATGCAGGCTTGCGCTCGAGCGTGAACGGCGGGAAGGGACCGCCCGGCTCGATGTCGCGAAAGTATTGATCGATGAGCTTCTTCGCTTCTTCGGGCGCGAAGTCGCCAACGACGGTGAGCGTGCAGTTATCGGGGCGATACCAGATGCGGAAGAAGTCGCGGATGTCATCGAGCGACGCCGCTTCGAGATCCGTCATCGAGCCGATCGTCGGCCAGTGATACGAGTAGTCGGATTCGTAGGCGAGGCGCAGCAAGCGCTCGAACGCGGTTCCGTACGGAACGTTGTCGTAGCGCTGCCGGCGTTCTTCCTTCACGACCTCGCGCTGGATGTCGAGCTTCTCCTGTGTGAGCGCCGGGAGGAAGAAGCCCATGCGATCGGCTTCGAGCCAGAGTCCGAGGGCGAGGTAGTTCGAGGGGAGGGTCTCGAAGTAGTTCGTGCGATCGAAAAACGTCGAGCCATTGAGCACCCCGCCGACCGATTGCACGTAGCGGAAGTGTTCATTGTTGCCGACGTTCTCGGAGCCCGAGAAGAGCATGTGCTCGAAGAGATGCGCGAATCCCGTGCGGCCGGGGCGCTCATTCTTCGAGCCGACGTGGTACCAGAGGTTGACCGCGACGAGCGGTGCCGAATGATCCTCATTCAGCACGACGCGAAGGCCGTTGGGTAATTTGTACTCTTCGAGAGACAGCATGGCGGCGGGTTTTATCACAACGATCGTTCATCGTTTATCCTTCAGCCCGCAATGTCCGCCCTTCCCTTCCGCTACATCGCCATCGAAGGCCCGATCGGCGTCGGGAAGACGTCGCTGACGAACCTTCTGGCGAAGCAGTTTCGCGGGACGAAAGTGCTCGAGGACGCGGACAACCCATTCCTCGACGACTTCTACAAAGACAAGCGCGGCGCGGCGTTCCGCACGGAGCTGTTCTTCCTGCTCGCGCGTCACGATCAGCAGAAAAAGGTCGCGCAGCGCGATCTCTTCACCGAGCTCGTGATTGCCGATTACACATTCGCGAAGAGCAAGATCTTCGCGCATCTGACGCTCGACGACTCCGAGCTGATGATCTACAACCGCCTCTACGACCTGCTGTGGGAGCAGGTGCCGAAGCCGGAACTGGTGATTTACCTGCAGGGAAGTCTTGATACACTGCTCAAGCGCATCAAGAAGCGTGGGCGTGCGTACGAGAAAGCAATCTCGTCATCGTATTTGCAAGAGATCAGCGCGGCGTACTCGCATTACTTTTACCGGTACGACGAGACGCCACTGCTGGTCGTGAATACAAACGAGATCGATTTCGTTCATACGCCCGAGCATTTCGAACAGCTGGTCGAACAGGTTCGGAACGCTCAAAAGGGCACCCAGTACTACGTACCGCTTGGATCCTGAGTCGACGGACCGAGACGAACGACGTCAGTGCTGAGCACCGAGTGCTTGCACTCCGCGCTCACGCGTACGCGCTCCTCCCGGCCCAAACAAGGAGGAACGATGACAACGCCCGCAACCCCCCGCAAAAAAGTCACCGCACCGGCGATTCGCGCGATGAAGGGAAAGTCGCGCATCGGGATGCTCACCGCGTATGACTACCCGAGCGCTCGCGTGGCGGACGCGGCCGGCGCCGACATCATCCTCGTCGGCGACTCCCTGGCCATGGTCGTCCTCGGCCT
>DASYLL010000060.1:0-15659 GCA_036009605.1 Thermoanaerobaculia bacterium
GAATCTATCGCACGGTTTCCGCGCCGGGGAAGCCGTAGACAGGTTGTTGAAAGACGAGGTCCGCTGGAACGGTGAACAGACTCGCGTCGACGTCGATCGTCTTCCACTCATCGATGAAGCTCGTCGTGGTCTGCGTAATCATCGGCCCGCCCTCCAGCTTCCGACCGACCGAGATTTCGTAACTGACCACCATTCCCTCCATCGCCGACAACATTCGAATCAGCTCATCGTCGATCTCATGGAAGCCGGTACGCACGAAGCTCCGATCGTCTCCTGCCGCCAGAGCCGGCGCCGTTGCAACCGTCACTGTCGCCTCCACCTCTCCCTTCAGCGGTGTGCCCTCCATTTCCCCTTTGAGGCGATAGCTGAACTGAATCAGGTGTTTCGTCGTGGCGTGTTCGCCGAGGAGTGGGCCGGCTCCTGCGGCGCGATAGGAGATCTTCGGTCGGCCCTGAATGCCGTCACTCGCCCACGGCAGATGAAACAGAGACGACGTCCCGGTCCTGATCGCTTGCGGTGGCTTTTTCTGCTCGTTGAAATACGTCCTGTTCTGCAGATTGATGAACGTCGTCTTCCCGTCCGCAATGATGGTGACGTCATGCGTGCGCGGATTCGTCGGATCGGGGTCGAGCTTGATCCGCTTGCGATCACCGTCGATCCATACGCGGCCGCCGCTGGTTGATTGCAGCGCGGCGGTGGATTTTCTGGTGAAGCGATACGTCACGCCGGCATCGATCGGTATGGCGAGCACGCTGAACAGCACCGCCACAATGACGCCACGATGGACCATTGCTGAATCTTACTCCGCGGCGTCACGTAATACGTGAGCGTGCCCACCCTGCTGCGATATCGCCTTCTCGGCTTTCTGCTCGGTCTCGCCGTTCTGATCGTGGCAGCGGCAGCCATCCTTGCGCAGTTGGATCCCGCGCTTCGACATCCATTGGTAGCGCTGCGACTCATCCGAAGCGCATCGCCATCGAGTCTTCCCATTCCGGTCCGAGCGGTCAGGCGCCCGGAACTTCGAGACACCTGGGGAGCTGCTCGATCGGGAGGTCGCGGTCACCAGGGCATCGACATTTTCGCGCCTCGTGGTCGGGAGATTCTCAGCGCGACGCGCGGCATCGTCATCACTGTAGGGGCCAGCACACTCGGCGGAAAAATCGTCCGCGTCCTCGGACCGGGCGGCCATTGGCACTACTACGCACATCTTGAAAAATTCGCGGACGTTCAGCCCGGAGACGTCATCCCGGAAGGGAGAGTTCTCGGATACGTCGGCGACTCCGGGAACGCCAACGGAACACCGCCGCATCTCCACTACGGGATTTACCGATTCCGAGGGGGAGCGATCAATCCGTATCCGCTCCTTCGTCGCTGAATCTACCGGGCCGGCTTCGTCCTCGTGGGAAGGAACGACTGCGCGGCGGACGCAAGCAGGAACCACCACCATGAACCGCCCACGAGCCATCCCGCGGCGACGAGATACGAGCCAACCAACGGCGGCACGATCGAGCCGAACAGCACGGAAATCAGAAACAGGACCAGCATCACCGGCAAGTCCGCGACGAACAAAGCCATCCCGAAATCGTCATGATGCAGATCCCTGCCGGCGACCATGATGCTCGTTGCCAGGTGCCAGGAGTTGAGGGAAAAACCGTGGGCGGGTTCCGGTCCCGGATAATGCACGAAGGGTTTCAATGAGAGCATCCAGAGGAAGAGCCCCGCGTGGATGATCGCCATGGTCCATGGAAATACTCGTCTCATTCAGCGATCCTCACGTCACATCGCGCATCGCCAATGCGCGTGCAACCTTCAATAGTTCTTCGGCGTGTTCTAGGTGCGACACGAGGTTCACGTTCGGGTTCATGGGTGCACCAATCAGCTTTGCCTTCATCTGTTTTTCGCGAACGTTCAGACCATCGCATTCCCATCCGGTGAGTCAGGTTCGCGCGCTTCACAAAGCTCGTGTTGATGTGCGCCTTGGCTGGCGCCGGCGACGAACGCGACTTCCATCCCGGTGATCCGACCCGGTGAGTAGCTCCAACGCAGTAAAAATCAGCACCGATGCAGTAAACGCTGGTTCCGACGCAGCTTCCATTTACTCCGCTGGTCCTGAATTTTGCTCGGTTGCAGCTGAATCCTGCGCCAACGATGCAAAATTTTGCTCGAGCGAGTAAAAATTCACTGCAGGACAGTTCCTCCTTCGTCGCCGAGATTGACCGTCACGGAAACGTGGAATTCGAGCAACCGATCGTCAGCCCTCCCGGATCGATCGAAAACATTTCCAGCTCTGCGAGCTCGGTGTCCCTCGCGGCACGGACCAAAGAGGGGGTCAGCGTCAGCAGCGTTGCCGGGGTGAATGTCGTGACGCCGTAGTGAAGAAGAAAGTCGGCAACCGTATCGGGTTCGGAACCGGTATTTGAGACGCTGAGGACCGGATCGACTCCGTCCGCGCTCCGGAGCGTGATTGTCGCGATGCGCCCGTCCCAGATCCGCGTAATGATCAACTGCGGCGGGGCGTCGGTCACGAACGTGAGTTTCGAGAGTACGGCGGCCGAAGTTCGCAGCTGAAAGGCGTCCATCTCGCCGTGCGTGATCCGAAACTCGCACGCAGCGGCTCCATCGCGAGTGACCCTCTGGTCGAGTGTGAGCGCAGACGTTCCGGCAATCTGCGTCAGGCTCGGAAGCGCGGTATAGTCGGTGGTCTTCAGCGCTCCTCCGGTGCCATGACTCAAATCCAGTTGCACGCCTCCCATCGTCCACGTGAAAAATGGCGAGGTGGGGGTCAGACCCCCGATCGTCGGCGGCGCGGATGCGACGAACTGTTTCGGCACGTGCAGTGCTGCCGTGTGCGGCGGAATGGCATGTCCCGCGACGTTCATACCGAAGCCGGCATTCACGAGCAGCACGCGAGTGAGCCCGGGGACTTCGTTGACGTGCGTACAGATACCGACGAAATAAACAGTGACTTGCATGAGTGACCCCCTCAGAGGTTTCCGGGAACTTCACGGCTCAGAGCGGCGACGGCACTCCAGACGTTCGGTGAAATGCCGTCCGCGATCGCCTCGAGCTGTGTGTTGCGCAACGCCTGAACGGCAGGCACTCCGGCACCGAGGTGTCGGTGCAGCACGCGAAAGAGAGTGCGCGCATCGCGATCGCCGACCGGCCGCAGCGTCCCGATCGCGACGCGTGCACCGGCGGCGAGAAATGCGCCTCCGAGACTCGGTGCCCGTGCGCCCGCAGCGCGCGGAGGAAGACGAAGCGTGTCACAGGCGGCGAGCAAGACCAGTTGCAGCCGGGGAAACGACTGGGCTGCAATCTCCGCCCACGCCACGCGATCGCGCGGCTCGCCATCGGCGCCCGCGAACACCAATGCCGCCGTTCCGCCGCTCCCGATCTCCGCGGTGTGGCCACTGATGTGAATCATGTCGGCCGCGCGGCCGCCTGCTGCCAACGCCGCGAACGTGGGCGACACCGCCGATACGATCGTGTCGCGACCATACGCCGCAACGACATCGCCCACCTCGGCATTCGTCTCCGCAAGCGCGGCAGAGCCGGTGCTCTCGCCCGACGGCAACGCCGTTGCGAGAATGCGCGCGAATGACTTCTGCTTCGTCGCCCCCCGCAGCGACGTTCCGCTTTCTGCGAACACGACCGCCAGCTGCTCGACCAGGTAACGCTTCGCGCGAATGTCGTAAAGCGCCGCGAACGGCACCGCATCGAGCGGCGGGTCGGCGACGACGATCAGCGTACGAGCGGGATGCGCCATCACGTCGGAACGAAGCAGCAGATCGTAGAGCGCGACCGCGGCATCGCGATCCCCTGCAGCGAGCCGTTGCGCCATCGTCGTCACGGCATCGCGATCGATTGCGCGGCGAACGACGGACACACGCTTTTCATCGAGAGAGAAGATGATCGTTTCACCGGGCAGCACGACAATCTCCACCAGCATTGCGCCGCTGCCGGCCAACTGCGACTGCACCGAAGCAGCAAGATCCTGCGCCGGCGGCGCGGGCGTATCCGTGAAGCGCATCCGGGCACGGTCCGCGTAACCGAATGCCAGTGCCGTTTCGCCACGCCCGAGGCTCAGGCGAATGGCCTCGGCGAGCAGCTCGCTGCCCGAGTCGAGCACGCCCGCATCAACCACACGATCCGCAAGCGAGACGTGGAAACGCTCGAAGAGCCCCAGCCCTTCGTCGACCGTGCGCGCCGCGGCGATCGCATCACCCAGCGCACTTTCCGCTCGCGCGCGCAGAAGATGACAGTCGATGACGAGCGCGTACATCCCCATCCGCTCGTACACGTGTGCCGCGCTCGAGAGGTCTCGCACCGCAGCGGCCGGATCAGACGCCACGGTCGTCGCTGCCTCTGCGTACGCGACGTGTGCGCCGAGCAGCAGTCGAATCGCAGGATCGGTGACGCGTGCAGACGTCGCGCGAACCTCACCGATGAACTGCGTGGCAGCGGTGAGATCTCCGAGCTCTGCGCTCAGCGCCGCGGCGCGCGTGAGTGTCGACGCGAGCATCACGTCGTCCTGCAGTTCCCGGCTCGCCTCGCGCTCGACGAGCAGCAGCGACATCGCGGCCTGGCGATGTCCCGCACGCCGTTCGGCCGCTACTGCACTGGCGAGGTTCGCGACGAGACGTGTGCCGCGTCCGTCCGTGCTGAGCACCTCGAACGAGCGAATCCGGGCCGCCCACGCCTCGTCCGGACGTCCGGCCACGATCAGCGTATCGGCAAGCAGCGACTCCACGAACGCAAGATGGTTTCGCTCGTCGAGCTGGCGCAACGCGGTCGCTGCCGACGAGAGCAACTGCAGCGCCCCTTCCGTATCCCCGCCGGCGTTGCGGCACAGCGACAACTCCCATCGGATGAGCGCTGCCGACGCGATCGATCCGGCTGGCTGCGGACCGGCGAGCAATGCTTCGAGCTCGGATTGCGCGGTCATGAGATCGTTCTGGTCGTAGCGCGTATTGGCGGCGTAATAGCGCGCCATGCGCTCCATCGGACTGCGTGCGTTCTCGAAAAGCGCGGCCGCGCGTCGCAGCTCCGGTTCCGCCGCGGAAGGCTGACCGCGACTGTACGCGATCCGACCACGGCGATATGTGACATGCGCGTCGGCGAGCACCGCGCGTGTCTGCGCATCCGCATGATCGATGGCTGCAACGGCGTCCGCGAGCAGGCCTTCCCCGCTCTGGGTTCGCAGTGCGTTGCCGAGCGCACGGGCAATGGTGAGCAGACGCGAAGCCTCTGTCGCGTCGCCGCGTTGGAATGCCTCACCCCATCGGCCGAGGAACTCCGCTTCACCCCACGCGCGGCACTGCTCACGCCACTGCTGCACGGCTGCAGCGACGAACACCACGTCGCCGGAAACGGCGGCGCTCTCGAGTTGCGGCAGTTCGCGGCGGAACTGCGCATCGCCACGCGTCGTCGGCAACATGCGCAGTCGCGAGCGCGCCTCGACCGCCCACGGCGAGGAACCGTCAACGCCAAGGTAGCGCTCCCACGCCGTGCGAGCCTGCTGCGTCAACCCGAGACGTTCGAGGACCAGTGCGCGATTGAAAAGCGCCTCGGCATGCTTTGGATTGATTCGCAGCGCACGGTCCACCGACGCGAGCGCCTCGGGCAACAACGACGGCGCCGGCAGCCGTGTCGCAGCGGTGTATTGCGCCGCAGCGAGGTCATTCCAGACGTCCGGCACGTCCGGAGTCTTCGCGGCAACAGCACGCAGACGCTCGATCGCCTGTCGCGCGTCGTCGACCAGCAGATACGCGAGACCTGCCGTGTGCTGCACCTCGGGCGATGAATCCCGGAACGCCTGTTCGATCGCGATCCCTGCATGTCCGCCGAGCTTCAAACGCTCCGCGTCCGCTTCCGGAGAGCCTGCCCGCCTGGGACCGCTGTACGGCGCGTATGCGAATCCACCGGTCAGCCGCGGCTCCACGATACGCGCCGAGCGTGGGGCAAGAGCAGCCAGCGTTGCAGGTGTGGGATGCGAATCGGGCGACGACCACGGCCGCACGATCGCCAGGAACATCACCGCGGCAACCATCGCCGCGGCAGCGACGACGATCCTCCATCCGCGAAAGGAAGAGACCGATCCGCGCCGCGCATATTCATTCGTGACCTGCAGGGTGTGCAGGCAGGCAGCGCAGGTGTCGATGTGCGCGAGCACGCCGCGGATCTCACTCCGCGGCAGCTTTCCGTCGGCGAGCGCGGCGATCGTCTCCGCGTCGACGCAAGGCGAACGATCGGGTGAGTTGATCACGAAACCCCACTCCCTTTCTGCCCCATCGCGATCTCCTGCAATCCATCAGTCGGCCAGGCGGGATCGCTTTCACGTGGGATGAGACCGAAATCGAATTCGACGGCACTGCCGATCAGCTCCGTGACCGAAGAAACGTCGACGCGTTCATCCTGCAGAGCGAGCCGGATCTGTTCGAGTGCCCGTTCGAGCCGGCGGTAGAGCGGCCTTTGCGGAAGTCGCAGCATGCGCGAGATGTCCGCGATGCTCATCGACGCACCGAAATGAAGGCGAACGATGGTGCGGTCTTCGAGCGACAGCTCGGCGAGCGACTGCCGCACCACGTCACCGATTCGTTGCGAGAGTCGCAGCGCCTCGGCATCGAGTGTCGTGGCATCTGCCGCAGGTCCGCCGGGGAGGGTGTCGCCGAGCGGGTCGAGCGCGACGACATGCGGCCGCGGTCCGCGCTGCGGCAGTTTTGCTTCCATTGCGTCGACATCGATGCGCGACAGCGAGGGATCGATCGCCTGAAGAAGCGGAAGAACCTCGTCGATCGTGCGTTGATCGCGACGCACGGCGCGCTCGAGGAGCAACCCCGCTTCGCCCATCTGCGTTGCGGCGGCCGAGGGATGCCAGCGGCCGCGGGTGCGTTGCTCATTCACGAGCAGGCGATGCGCAATCGCCGTCAGATACGTGCCCAGCGTCGAGCGCCCCTGGTAGCTGCGCAGAATCGCGTAGTCGTTCTCAATCAGCGCCAGCTTGAAGTCGGAACCGAAGTCCTCCACATCCGAAGGTTGCATGCGCAACCCGCGGCAAACGCACGCCACCACGGAGTCGATGAGCACCAGGCTCGTGCGAAAAATTTCGACAGGCTGCATTGCTGAAGGAGCTTTTCAGCATACGCCCATTTATTTCCTGAATGATTTTTAACGAAGGTGGAAAAAACGCCATGCCCCGCCGACGAACTGATATCGCGATTCCGAGGTTCCCGGGGCCTACATCAAGTTTCGAAAGAGGAGAAATCAACATGTCCAGCAAGGTTCACTTTTCCGTCGTCAATTCACTGCCCGTCGCCGTTCAAGAGAACGTACTCGTCTTCCTGATGCCGATGGATGCGAACGCCAACTACCAGTTCGCAGCCTGGCAGAACCTGAAGATCAGCCCGAACGGCGGCTCGGAGCCGTTCGACTACGTCATCGACATCGCCGTGCAGGCCGTCGACATGACCAACGGATCGGCGTCGGCAAAGACGCCGATCAAACCCGGACAGGTTCTCGACGTCGTCTTCAGCAACGTCGGCGGAATCGCATTGCAGAACGATCCCGACACCGGCCGCGTCACGCCGGAACAGTGTGGCGTCATCAACAAGCTCTCGCCGAATCCGCATCTCATCGAGACGCACTGGTTCGTCAACGGCAATCCGTGCGTGGCGATCCAGAATCTCAATCAGGAGTCGATCCAGACGTTCCAGCTGGAGGCCAGCCTGTACTTCCTGGCGGCCATCCCGACACTGCACGGCTTCAACTTCAGTCTGCAGCAGGTCTCGCAACAGACGCAGTACGTCATCCCCGCCTCAGCGGATACCGTCATCGCGACATGGTCTCGGCCGGGCGGAATCCAGAATGCCGACCACTTCGAGTTCGTGCCGCCGAGCGGTGCAATTCCCGAGCTCGTCCAACCGCCTCTGAAAGCGGCCGCCGGCGGGCGTCGCTAAGACGCGTCATGTCTTCCGTTTCATTCACCGTGACAAACACCACGACGATCTCGAATGAGGTCGTCGTGGTAAGGCTGTCGATCAGCGATGCTTCCCTCGACGCGAAACTGGCGGAGTGGCAGGTGCTCAGGCCCGGATCGGGCGGCGGCTCGGCATCGTTCACGTTCGAAGGCGTGATCACAGCCATGGTCAGCGACGGAACCAACAATACTGCGGCGGTCCCGGTGCCACTCGGTCAGCTGCTCTCGGTCACATCCAATGTGACCGGTGGCCTCCAACTGGCGGCGGCGGGCAGTGGTCCGACGCAGGCTACGGCGTATGTGCGCAACGACTCGAGCAATCCTCAATCGTTGACCGTGTCGTGGTTTGTCGACGGCGCCCTCGTCCTGACGGAACCCGGCCTCAATCAAAAAGCGTCGGCAACGTTCGCGCTGTCCAATACCCTGCTCTTCAGCCTGCGCACGTTGAGGGCCCGCTCTGCATCGATGCTCGTGCAGACCGACGCGGCATCCTTCACGATCAAAGACGGCACCACGAATGTGACGGTGACCTGGTCGCGAAACGGAACCGGTGGAATGGACGTGTTTGCGTTCGACGCTACATGACAACTGAAATCGAATGATCGCCATCGTCCTCGCTAACGCGCGAAGCGCGTCCTGTTGCTCGCGATCTGCTGCAGTTCCGCAGGCGTCAACGGAACCTTCGTTCGGAAGATCTCCCACCCCTGCCGAATGCTGCCGCCGGGCGGGTTGAGGTCGGAGCCGTACAGCACCCTCCCGGCGCCAACCTGCCGGATGCGCTGCGCAACGACCGCGCCGTCGGCGGGTGTGCTTTCGCCGGTGACAATCGTCGCGACATCGAAGTAGAGGTTGGCGACCCGCGGATCCTTGCGCTCCGCCGCGGCGGCGAATACCGCCATCACCTCGTCGGCCTGCGGCGGGTATCCCGGGCCTGCGCCGCCGAAGTGCGCGACGACGATCTCGATGTCGGGCGACAGCGGCACAACCTTCTCCAGAAAGATGTGCGCGTCCTCTGCGCCGTAGTTGGTCCCGCCGCGTGCGCGCATGTGTACGAGAATCGGCGCGCGCAGTCGCTGCGCCATCGTGAACAACTCCTGCATGCGCGCCAGATGGGCAGGATCGCGCAAGCTGATGCCGCCGTTGCCGAGGTGGAGCTTGAGTCCGATCATGCCCGGGAGCCCGAGGCAACGCTCGAGCTCCTGCAGCGCAGCCGGACGCAGTGGATTGGCGCTGCAGAAACCAATCAGACGCGGCGCATGTTTTGTCACCTCGGCAGAGGTCCAGTCGTTCTGTTCGCGCGTCAACCCGTCAGGATCGTTCAACCCCTTGCGCTCGTCGGCGAAGCTGTAGCCGACCGAGAGCACGACCGCTCGCTCAATCCCCGCAGCATCCAGTTCTTTGATCAGCGCTGCGCCGTCCCGTTCGGGAAACTTCACGATCGGCGCGAAGGCGGGGCTGACCAGATGCTGGTGATAGTCGACGAGTGGTGCGGTGCGAGGCGGGATCGGCGTTGCTGCACAAGCGGCGAGCAACGACAGGACTGCAAGCCGAAATGAAATTCTCATGGATGTTAGCTACGGGCATAGCAGCGCAAAGTTCGACCGCTACGGCTGGCGTGCCCACTGTCCGCAGGTTCCGCCCCACTTCGCTGCCGCTGCGCGAACCTGCCGATCCGACATGCGTTGATCCGGCGGAATGGCGTTAACAGGAGGATTGCGGCGTCAACGACTCGAATTCCCCGCAAAAACTCTCCTGCCAGTCACCGCTGAGCGGGAAGACGACGATGCTGTACCGATCTTCGCGACGCGAGGAGCCCAACACGGCACCTACATAGAACCAGTGCTCATCCTGCGCAGTCAGCACTTCATCTGCGGTTCCATCGCAGTCGAGGTCGAGACGCTCCGACGAGATCCACGCAAGATTCCTCGGCTCGGCATGCCTCAGGATTTCGGCAGGTGTCCGAACGTCGGCATGAGGGATCGATGAGCAACCCGCCGCCGCGAATGTGAGGCCGAGAGCCATCCACAGTTTCATGCGTTCGCCAACAAAAACGGCGGCCTTTCGGCCGCCGTTCAAATCGGGATGTCAGGGAGTGGTGGAGCTGATCGGGATCGAACCGACGACCTCCTCATTGCGAACGAGGCGCTCTCCCAATTGAGCTACAGCCCCACATGTGCTGCCTAACGGTGCGTCCGGAGGTTCAATTCCAGCCGCATCGGAGGGCGGATTATAGGGGTCACTCGCGCAAACGCGCAAGAGCTTCGCGCGCGATCTCGGCCGGCGGGCGCTTGTCGCCGTCGATGGCTTGATTGAGGCGGCGCATGGCGGGCTCGTCGAAAGCGTTCGCGAGCGATTCGAGGGCCGCGGGCGCGGCGGCGCACTTCTTCCCGAGGTCGGTGCGCGAGACAATCGCAGTGTCGTAGGGCGGGAAGAAGCGCTTGTCGTCTTCGAGCACGACGAGGCCGAGGGCGTCGATGAGGCCGTCGGTGGAATTGCCGGCGATGACGTCGATCGAGTTCGCTGCCAGCGCACGGTATGTGAGTCCGAGGTCCATCGTCTTCGGCGAAGTAACGAACCGGAGTCCGTAGTGTTGTTGCAACCCGCTCCAGCCGTCGGGACGCTCGACGAACTCGTAGCCGAAGCCGGGACGGAACGTGTCGGCGACTTTCGCAAGATCGGTGATCGTGCGCAGTCCGTGGCGTTCGGCGTCGGCGCGGCGGACGATGATCGCGAACGTGTTCTCGAATCCGAGTTGTGGTCCCCACTTCAGGTCGCGCTTCGCGTAGGCCTGCTCAACGCTGCGCGTGACGGCGGCGCGGTCGGAACTGATCGGCAGTTTGAGGATCGCGGTGAGCGCGGTGCCGGAGTATTCGGGATAGACATCGAGATCGCCGGTCGTGATCGCTTTGTCGCAGACGAGCGTGCCGCCGAGATCGAGTTTGCGATCGACTTTGCAACCGGCGGATTCGAGGCGTTGGGCGACGATCTCGCCGAGGAGGACGGACTCGGTGAAGTTCTTCGAGCCGACCACCACGGTTTGTTTGGGGGAGCAGGCGGTGCTCAGAAGGACGAGCAGCGCGAGAAAGATCGTCGCAGAGCCGCAGAGTCTCAGAGTCTCAGAGACCCGCCCGCCCTTGCCGGTTTTCCTCTGCGACTCTGAGACTCTGAGACTCTGCGACTTCATCAAGGTATTCTCCCCCATCGGCGCGCCGCGAGTTTCTCTATGCCGCTGAACAGCAGATCGGCGAGCAGCGCGAGCCCCGCCGCAGGGAGCGCACCGGAGAGGATGCGTGCCGTATCGACCATGGCCACGCCACGGAAGATCAGTGTGCCAAGCCCTCCCCCACCGACCGCGGCGCCGATCGTGGCGACGCCGATCGCGATCACGGTCGCGACGCGAAGGCCGGTGAGAATCGCCGGCATCGCCAGCGGCAACTCGACGCCGAGGAGGCGCTGGCGATCGGTCATGCCCATCACGATTGCGGCTTCGCGGATGAGTGGGTCGATGCCGGTGATGCCGATGACAGTGTTGCGCACGATCGGCAGCAGCGAATAGAGCACGAGCGCGACGATGGCGGTGCGCACGCCGATGCCGCCGATGAACGGCAGCGGAATGAGGAATCCGAACAGCGCGAGCGAGGGGATCGTTTGGATGACGTCGATGACGCGCAGGAAGCGCTGGCCCCATCGCGGATGACGAACCGCGGCAATCGCGATCGGGATGCCTGCCGCTGCCGCGATTGCAACCGCCACGACGACGATCACGATGTGTTGCAGCGTCGCGCGGAAGATCTCGCTCGCCATGATTACGACGCCTCCGGAATGCGCGCGGCATCGAGGAAGCGTCGTACCAGCGAATGCTCGGACGCGAGAAATCGCGCACGTGGTTCATCGCACACGACCGCGCCATCATCAACCAGCACCACGCGCTCGCCAACCCGCAACGCCTCGGCAAGATCGTGCGTCACGAACACCATCGTCACACCGCCGCGATCGCGCAGTCGGATGAACGACTCCTGCAGCTCGCGTCGCACGAGCGGATCGACGGCGCTGAACGGTTCATCGCAGAGCAGCAGCGGCGGCTCCGCGATCATCGCTCGTGCGATGCCAACGCGTTGTTGCTCGCCGCCGGACAGCGAGCGCGGAAAGCGCGACGCGAAGCGATCGAACGGCAACTCGAGCTGCGCGAGCAACTCACGCGCGGCGTTGCGCGTGCGATCTTCGTCCCATCCGAGGAGGCGCGGCACTGTGGCCACGTTCTCGTAGATCGTGCGATGCGGAAACAGCGCGGGCGCCTGCAACATCGTCCCGATTCTTCTGCGACGCGCGGCGAGATCGCCCGACATCGGAGCGCCATCAATGGTCACGACACCCGAGGTTGGCGTCGCCAGTCCATTCAGCAGTCGCAGGAGCGTCGTCTTGCCCGCGCCGCTGCGTCCAATCAGCGCGACCGATTCGCCGGGCGCGATGTGCAGCGTGACGTCGCGCAGAATGGTCCGGTCGCCGGCGATGAGAGAGACCGAGTCGATCGCCACAGCAGACGCCATCCCCGCATTGTAAGAGTCATTCCTCGGCGAACCGTTCCGTGAACAGCGGCGCGAGCATGTTATCGACCGGCGCGTGATCGTCCGTGAGCACGATCGTCCCCGGACGCGCGACGTAGCGCTTCACATCCGCGGCCGGTACGACGTACGCGTTGCTGAACGGAAACTGCGACGCCGATGCCGTGACGACGAACGTCGACCGCGTGCTCTTCAAATCCTCAGCATCCTCGACCACGAGCGACACATTCGCATCGCCGAACACCGATTGCAGCGTGCGCAGATACGAACGAAGAAATCGTCCGCGCTCGTAGTCATCGACGAGATTCACGACCAGTGCACCGCCGGGACGCAGCATGCGCCGCAGCAGCAACGCGTACTCGCGCGTCGTCAGGTGATACGGCACCGACAGATCGTTGAACGCGTCGATGAAGATGACGTCGTACACATCGGTGGCACGCATCGCAAACCAGCGCGCGTCTTCATTGATCGTGCGGATCGACGACTCGCGCGGCAGCGCGAAAAAGCGTCGCGCGACGCGCGTCACCGCGGGATCGATCTCCACGACATCGATGTCCGCGCTCGTGCGCGACAGCAATCGCGGCAACGTGTAGCCACCGCCGCCGATGAAAAGAAAGCGCGGCAGATCGCGCTCGCGCAATGCCCAGCCCGCGACGTCATTGAAGATGCGCAGGTAGCCATATTCGAGATGCGCGGGATCATCGATGTCGGCGTACGAATGCACGAGATGATCGAGATGCAGCGCGTGTACGTTGCCGCCCGTGTCCTCGCGAATCGTCCGCTCGACGCGGATCGTGTAGTACTGGCTCTCCTCGACGTGAATCGTGCCGATTCCACTCTGCTGCAGCAACGCGTTTTGCTCCGGCGGCGGCATCGCACCCGGCCAGAATCCCGCGAACGCCAACGTCAGCGCGACCAGCAACGCCGCCGCCGCGCGTCCGAAGATCCCGCCGAAGAACAACGCGCAGACGATCAACACGACGCCGACGCCGATCAACGTCGATCGCGTCCCGAACTTCGCCACGAGATAGAACCCGGTCGTGAACGTCCCCGCGATCGAGCCGAGCGTCGAGAACGCATAGATCTTCCCGACCACACTCCCCGCGGAATCGAGATCGCGCACGGCGAGCTTCACGGCCACCGGCGAAATCATCCCGATGAAAAACGACGGCAGGAAAAACAGCAGCAGCGACAGCAAAACGACGCGCTGCAACAGCGTCGATGCGAAATCGAGATCGGCCAGCCACGTCGTCGCCGGCGCAATCAACATCGCCGTGATCCCCGACGCGAGCAACAGCCATCCGAGCGTCGATTCCCGCGGCCGCCGATCCGCCAGCCACCCACCCGCATACGCGCCGAGGCTGATGCCTGCGAGCACGACGCCGATGATGGACGTCCAGGTGTAGAGCGACACGCCGACGTGAGGGGCGAGGACGCGGCCGGCCACGATCTCGATGACGAGCAGGCAGAAGGAGGAGATGAAGGCTACGGCTGACGCACGGATCGTCGCGGGATGCACGGCTGGGATTATTGAATTGAAAATTGAAAATTGAAAATTGAAAAATCGGAAGCACGCGTCTCGCGATCGCACGGTCCGATCTTTCAATTTTCAATTTTCAATTTGCGATCCGACTCGCCAGAGCCGCAACTTCCGCATCCCCGGTACTCAGCTCCTCCTGCGGGTGCGCGAAGTAGTAGCCCTGGATCAGGTCGATGCCGAGGTCGCGGCAGGTTTCGTATTCTTCCTGGGTCTCGATGCCTTCGGCGAGGGTCTTTGCGTTGATCTTGCCGGCCAGCTCGATGAGCATCTTCACGAGATCCTGCTTGATCGGCTCGTCGGCGAGCGTGGAGACGAGGCTCTTTGTGATCTTCAGATAGTCGGGCGCGAGGGCGGCGATCGCTTCCAGCGAGGCGTAGCCGGAGCCGGCGTCGTCGATCGCGACTTCGATCCCCTTCGCGCGGAACTCGTTGAGCAGTTCGCGGAACTGCGCGTAGTCCTCGATCGCGGCGCGCTCGGTGAGCTCGAACACGAAGTTGCCGCGGTGCTCGGCGAAGTACGAGACCATCTCGTGGATGCGGAACTCCGACTCGCCGAACATCTCCGCTTCGAGATTGAGCAGAAACTTGCGATCGAGCAGATCGACCTGTTTGAGTCGCTTGAGAGCGCCTTCCAGTGCGATCGCTTCGAGCGCCCACGCGAGCTTCGCCTCGCGTGCGAACGAGAAGAGCATGTCCGAGTTGCGGAACGACGAACCGGCGGGACCGCGCGTCAGGATCTCGTAGCCGAACACCGTCGAGTCCTTCGCCCAGACGATCGGCTGGAAGAGCGTCGTCACACGCTTGCGGCGGATGATGTCGCGCAGCTCGCGCGTGAGCTGCTTCTTGCGCTGCTGCTCCGCGTCACGAACTGCGTCCGCCGCGGTCTGCATGCCGGCGTAGATCTGGCGCTCGAGGCGGATCTGCGGGCGATAGTCGATGCGCGCGCTGCCGATAAAGAATCCGAGCTGCTCCACGTGCAGATGCGGAAAGCGCTTGCGCGTCGCGTCGATGAGCTTCTGACGCAAACCCTGCGCGACGCGTTCCGACGCATTTTCTTCGCTGAGATCCTGTCCGCGCGTTTCATAGAAAACGTAGAAACTCGAGCCGCCGACGCGATGACACGACACAGTGGCGTTCGGAAATTTGTCCTTCGTCTCGGCGGAGAGAATCTGCCCGACGTGATACAGCAGCTCGTCGAAGAACGCCCAGCCGTACTCCACTTCGATCGATTCGAACTGTTCGATGTCGACGAAGACGATGCCGATCTCGCTCTGCTCGATCAGCATCTCTTTGACGCGATCGAGCACGAGCGGAAGACTCGGCAGCGACGTCGCGCGATCGAACAGCATCGCTTCGAGCGCGGTGCGGCCGGCCTGTCCCGATTCGTGATGCGCGCGCGCGCGTTCGAGCACGGCGCGGACGCGCTTCATGACCTCATCGCGATTGAACGGCTTGACGAGGTAGTCGTCGGCGCCGACCTGCAATCCGGTCAGTCGATCCTTCACATCGCCACGGCCGGTGACGAGGATGACGCCGATGCGCGACGTCCGCTGCACGGCCTTCAGCGCCTGGCAGACTTCCCA
>DASYLL010000061.1:0-10261 GCA_036009605.1 Thermoanaerobaculia bacterium
TGTAGACCTCGTTCACTTCGAATTTCGGATTCACCGACTGCGCGCCGGCTTTGAACGCGAGGAAGCTCGATGCGATCGAGGGAACGTTGATGCCGCCGACGAGTCCTGCTTTGCCTGTTTTCGATTCGCGCGCGGCGATCACGCCGAGAACGTACGTCGCTTCCTCGATCTGAAAGCGCATCGGCGCGACGTTCTTCGCGATCGTGTTGCCCGAGGTCGTGATGAAGATCGTGGTCGGGAACTGCTCGCCCGCGGTCTTCGCCGGTTCCTGATATTCGAAGCCGTGTCCGAACGCGAGATCGAAACCCTGTCGGCCGAATGCGCGGAAGCCTTCCGTCATCTCCGCGGGTGTCTTCGTTTCCTGATGCGAGATCTCGGCGCCGAGCTCCGTCTTGATGCGTTGCGCGCCTTCCCAGGCCAGCGCGTTCCAGCCGCCGTCGTTGATGGAGCCGGGCGTGAGCAGGCCGACGCGGAACGGCTTCGCTGCAGGCGTCGCGGCGGTTGCTCCGGAGGTTGTGGTCGTGGCGGTCTCGCGTTGCCCGCAGGCGAGCAGCGTGAGCAGAGTCGAAAGAAGCACAGCTCGTTTCATGAGCGCGGATTTTACGGGTGGACAGTAGGGCGGGGCCAGTGGTACACGGAGGATGTTGGCTGTGAAGAAGGAGAAGACGATGGACGAGATCGAAAACAACAACGGCGCGGACTACGAGGATGACGACGAACAGATCGAGCAGATGATCATCGAGAACGGCATCCTGCTGCACAGTCTGGCCACGCTCCTCGTGAAGAAGGGCGTCCTGGCGCAGGAAGAGATCGATGCGGAGATGGACCGTCTCTACGACGAGATGGAAAATTTCGAGCAGCAGTGAGCGGCCGCAAAAAGGAATAGCTCCGGCCGGAGCATGTTCTGCCGAGGCGGACTCACATTCTGCGACTGGAGACTTCATGAGATTGCGTACAACCTTGACGGCGATCGCCGTCGCCGCTCTCGCGCTCAACGTTTTCGCGTTGTCCGCGGAGTACCTCGAGTGGGGTCGCGGCCCCGCGCAGTTCCTGATGACCAGGGAAGAAACCGCGAAGTGGAAGAACATCACCAGCGATGACGACGCGAAGGCATTCGTGGCGTTGTTCTGGGCGCGTCGCGATCCGACTCCGGAAACGCCGCGCAACGAATATCGCGATGAGTTCGATCGTCGCGTTGCCGCGGCGGATAAGAATTTTCAGGCAGACAAGAAGCGTGGCGCGCTCAGCGATCGCGGCCGCGCGCTGATCCTCTTCGGGCAGCCGAAGAAGATTGAGCGCACCGGCACCGATCGTCGTTCCGCGCTGCCAGGCATGTCGGGCGCCGGCGCGCAGTCTTCGTCGGCCACCACTGCGACCGACAGCTTCACGGCTGCTGGCTCCGATGACGAGACCGCCGGTCAGGTGTGGACGTACGAGGGGGATGATGCCCGCACGTACTTCAACCAGGCTCGCGCGCCGATTCGCTTCGTCGACCGCAACGGCAAGAACGATTTCAACCTCGAGCGCGGCGGACCCGATTTCACCTCGGCAAGCAATCGCGCCGTCGCCAGGTCGATCGTCAACGCGAACCTCACGGTCGCTCCGACGTTCGGCGGCGCCGCGGCAGCACCGGTAGCAGCAGCCGCTGCGCCGATCGCCGAGGCAGCTCCGGTCATCCAGACCGAGCTCACCACCGAATCCCTCAAAGCTGCGGTCATCGAAATGAAGGCCGCGGCGAAGAATCCGTACGAGAACAAGGGCTTCGCGAGCTGGGGCCAGTTCGTGACGGCCGAGGGCGAGTACTTCGTTCCCGTGCAGCTCTATGTGCCGAAGTCGGCGGGCATCAGCGCGACGCAGAGCCTGACGTTCTTCGGCGTCCTGCAGGACGAGACGGGCAAGAACGTGGTCGCGTTCGAAGAGCCGGCGAAGCTGACGGCATCGAAGGATGATGTCTTCGTCGACCGCTCGCTCACCGAAGTCCCGGCCGGCAAGTACAAAGGCGTCTTCGGACTCGCCGAGAACGGCAAGCCGGTCTCGATGGTCACGGCCGACATGGAACTGAGCGGCACGATCGACCACGCCGCAGCCGGCGTCTCGCCGCTGCTGCTTTCCAACAATGTTTACGCGCTGGCCGAAGCGCAGCGGCCGACCGATCCTTATGCGTTCGGCGGCCTGAAGGTCGTGCCGAAGGGCGATCGCACGTTCAAGCGCAGCGATGAGCTCTGGTACTTCCTCGAGATGCGCAACCCGGGCATGAGCGGTGCGGCTCCGGCTGCAGCGCCTGCGGATCCTGCGGCAGCCGCCGCGGCTCCGACGGGAACGCCGAAGGTGCAGGTCAAGATCGACGTCGAAGGCACGGACACCGCCGGCAACAAGATCAGGCGTCCGGCCCCGCCGCGCGAGGTCGACACCATCGAGCTGAAGGGCGTTCCGGGCCACTACGGCGTCGGAAACGCCATCCCGCTGGAGTCGTTCAAACCGGGCGATTACACCTTCACCATCAAGGTGATCGACACGGTCAGCAAGGCTTCCTATACCCTCAGCGAGAAGTTCAAAGTCATCGAGTAGTAGAATTTTCATGTGCTGAGTGCGCTTTTGCGCACTCAGCACGTCATACCCCATATGCCCTTCACGACCATTCAGGATGCAGCCGAGCGGTACCGCCGCGGTGAGTTCATCATCATCGTCGATGATGAAGATCGCGAGAACGAGGGAGACCTCTGCATCGCCGCCGAGCGCGTCACCGCGGACTCGATCAACTTCATGGCGAAGAACGGGCGCGGGCTGATCTGCCTGGCGCTGACCGAGGAGCGTTGCGATGAGCTCGACCTGCCGTTGATGGTCGAGAACAACACCACGAACTTCGGCACCGCGTTCACGGTCTCGATCGAAGCACGCGGCCGCGTCACCACCGGGATCTCCGCCGCCGATCGCGCGGAAACCGTGCGTGTGGCGATCGATCCGAGAACGCGTCCTTACGATCTCGCGCGTCCCGGACATGTGTTTCCGCTGCGTGGACGCAAAGGCGGCGTGCTCAAACGCGCCGGCCAGACCGAAGCCTCGATCGATCTCGCTTCGATCGCAGGCGCAATGCCCGCGGCCGTCATCTGCGAGATCATGAATGAAGACGGCACGATGGCGCGGCTCCCGGATCTCAAGGAGTTCGCCGTCCGCCACGGCCTCAAGCTCATCTCCGTCGCCGACATCATCAAGTATCGGATGCAGACGGAAAAGCATGTGCATTGCCTCGCGTCACCGATTCTTCCGACGGATCACGGCGAGTTCCGCGTGTACGCGTACAAGAGCGACATCACGGGCGAAGAGCACGTGGCGCTCGTCAAAGGCGAGATCAAAGAAGGCGACGAAGTGCTCGTGCGCGTTCACTCGTCGTGCCTCACCGGCGACGTCTTCCACTCGAGCCGCTGCGACTGCGGCGATCAGCTCCAGCGCGCATTCGAACGGATCGCGACGGAAGGGAAGGGCGTCATCCTCTATCTGTTGCAGGAAGGACGCGGCATCGGCCTGATCAACAAGCTGCGCGCGTACGAGCTGCAGGATCAGGGACACGACACCATCGAAGCGAACGCGCAGCTCGGCTTCGCGCCCGACATCCGCGACTACGGCACCGGCTCCCAGATCCTCCGCGACCTCGGCGTGAGCAAGATTCGTCTGATGACGAACAACCCTGCGAAGTTCGTGGCCATTGAAGGATTCGGACTGGAGATCGTCGAGCGCGTGCCGCTCGAGATCGCGCCTTCGACGACGACGCAGAAGTATCTCGAGACCAAGAAGAAGAAGCTGGGACACATTCTCGAGCTCGTGTAGCTTCGCTACCCGAGCTCGAAAGTTGTCAGTTGTCGGTTCTCGGTTGTCCGTGACGTTGGCGCCTGGACGAGACGTTCGGTTGCGGATTCCATGACGTGCCCTTTTCGCCGAGACGCACAGACAACCGACAACCGAAAACCGACAACCCGCGCGCCAGCGCGGTTATCATCCGCGCCCATGTCACACACCGGACCCATCCTCGAAGGCAAAGGCAACTCGGACTACGAACGCTACGTTCGCGTTCCGGAGTTGCTCGAGCTGCAGAAGCCCGTCGACAAGCTCTCCAATCCGGAGGAGCGGCTCTTTCAGGTCACGCATCAGACGGCCGAGCTCTGGCTGCATCACATCGACTATGAGATCGAGCGCGCGACCGCGCATCTCGATCGCAACGAGATCCATCTCACCTCCGATCTTCTCCATCGCTGCCGGATGATTCTCGATCTGCTCCGCGAGCAGATCGTCATCCTGGAAACGATGGCGCCCGCCGACTATCACGTGCTGCGCACGACGTCGCTCGGCCGCGGCAGCGGGCAGGAATCGCCCGGCTTCAAGATCCTCCTCGGCGTCGGCAAGCGCATCTGGCCGCGTTTTCAGGATCTGCTCACGCGCCGTTCGATCACCGTCCTCGAGATCGAGCGCGGACCGCGCGAGCACTACGAGCTCTTCCGTCTCGTGCAGGCCATGCTCGACTACGACGAGGCCTTCCTCAAGTGGCGCTACACGCACATGCGCCTCGCGTTCCGCGTCATCGGCGACCGCGTGATGTCGCTGAAAGGCGTTCCGGCCGCGCAGCTGGAAGCCGGGACGCGCGAACCTTTGTTTCCAGAACTGTGGGCAGCGATCAGCGAGCTCACGGGCGAATTCAAGCCGACTTACTGAACCCCCGAGGAGAACTCGAATGAAGCTGCGATCGTTACTGTCCGCGTACGCCCTGCTGTCCATTGCTTTCGCCGGAACCGCTCTCGGCGCGCTCACGAAAGAACATGCCGACTTTGCAAAAGGAGCGACGCAGCACCTGCTGACGAAGCAAGAGAAGAAGCAGTGGAACGCGATCAGGACCGACGATCAGGCGAAAGCCTTCATCGAGCTCTTCTGGGCGCGCCGCGATCCGACGCCGGACACGCCGGCGAACGAATATCGCGATGCGATCAACGGTCGCATGAAGATCGCTGATTCGCTGTACACCACCGCCAAGCTGCGCGGCGCCGCAACCGATCAGGGCAAGGTGTTCGTCCTCATGGGAAAACCGACGGAACTGCGCCGCACCGATGGTGCGCAGACCGGCGTGCACTCGCCCGACACCACGTTCCGGGAGGCAGGCCTCGACGCGACGTCGGTGCAGGGTGCCGCGCCGACCGAGGTGTGGCGATACGAGCAGAACAGAAGCGAGTTGAAGCTCGGCCAGCAGATCGTGCAGGTCGTCTTTACCGATCAATACGCATCGAACAACTGGAAGATGGAGCGGATCGCGGGTACTGACTATGCCGCGGTCTTCGATCGCGTCGCCGCTTCCTACATCTTGTCGCCGAATCTCACCGCTCCGGCGTTCAACGCCGCGGCGACCAGCGCTGCTGCCGGGACGACTGCCGTCGCAGCGGACGCAGCGCCGGGTCTGAAGTCCGATGCCCTGCGCAGCGCGATTGACGCGGCTCGAACGGCGAAGGCGACGTCCGACGCGCTCTACGTCGACTATGGTGAGTTCCTCACGGCGGATGGGGAGTACTACGTTCCGGTGCAGCTCTACGTTCCGAAGATCGCCGGTCTCGCGGCGGATGCGCCGGTGACGTTCTTCGGTGCGATCGAGAGCGCGGATGGCAGCGGACGGGTGGCAGAGGTCGAAGAGACCGTGACGTTGACGGCCTCGGGTGATGCGCTCGTGCACGCGCGTTCGTTCACGGTGCCGCCAGGGAGCTACGTCGCCACGTTCGGGCTCGCGAAAGATGGCAAACCGATCTCGATCGTCTCCACGCCGATGACGCTGCAGGGTCGCGACAAATCGGCGCCGATGATCTCGTCACTGATGCTGTCGAACAACGTGTACGCGCTGACGTACGCACAGAATCCGACGGACCCGTTCGCCTTCGGCGGAATCAAGATTGTGCCGAAAGGCGACCGCACGTTCAGGAGTGCAGACGAGCTCTGGTGCTTCTTCGAGCTGGCGAATCCTGGTCTGGATACAACGACGGGGCAGCCGAAGATGTCGATGCAGATCGGACTGACGGGAACGACGAACGACCGGCTGCTCGTGAATCAGAGCGCTCCGGACTCGCCGATCGACCCGCAGGCGCTGAAGGGAGTGGCGGGTCACTACGTGCTGACGCAGGGCATTCCGCTCGCTTCGTTCAAGCCCGGCAAGTACGCGATCACCGTAAAAGTGACCGACAAGGTCCTGGGTAAGGCGTACGATTTCAGAGAGGAGTTCCGCATCGTTGAGTAAGACAAACTTTACGCCCGTGGTTTTCTTTCTGGATGCATGTGTGTCGAAGCCACGAGCAGGGCGTTCCAGATTTGTTTTTTGGAGTGAAGTTTTTCGGCTAAAACTTTCGGTTTCAGAGACTACCAATGTTGTTGACGGTGAATAGGTCGATCTGTATATTCGCGCCACATTGCCTGACGCGGGCCGAGGGCAGCCAGCCGTGCCCCCGCTGCACAGATCTGCGATCACTCATCAGGGAGTTCGGAATCAAATGACGAAGAAGTTGTGCCTCATTGCGGCACTTTCTCTTTCCCTATTGTCGCTCGTCAGCTGCACGAAAGTGCAAGCCCGCATGGCGATCAAAGACGCGAACGACGCGTACGCGAAGGAAGACTACAGCACCGCTCTCAAGGGCTATAAACGGGCCCGCGAGATCGACGCGAAGAGCTTCCCCGAGCTGGATCGCATGGTCGGCTACTCGCTGATCGGCATGTACTCGCCCGAGGATAAGTCGCCGGAAAATGCGAAGAACGCTGATGAAGCGGTCGTCGAGCTCCGGAACTATCTGAAGAAGAGGCCGGACGATACGATCGCTCGCGAAGCGCTCATCAATCTCTACCTCAACGCCGACCGGATCACCGAAGCCATCAACTACTTCAAGGAATGGCTGGAAACCCACAAGAACGACATCGATGCCGTTCGTTCCGTGGCCCAGCTCTACTCGAAGCAGGGTGACTTCAACGAGTCGCTGAACTGGTACGAGAAGATCACGCTCCTCGATTCGAAGAATCCGGAAGCGTTCTACACGTACGGAGTCGTCTGCTACGAGAAGGTCGCGAAGAATCCGCCGGCGGACATGGCTGAGCGGCTGGCGATCATCGAAAAGGGCAAGATCGCTCTCAAACGTGCCGCTCAGCTGCGCGAAGACTACTTCGAAGCTCTCGTCTATCTCAGCCTCCTGCACCGTCAGCAGGCGCCGCTCGAGACGGACCCCGTCAAGCAGCAGGCGTTGGTCGCCGAAGCCGACAAGATCCGCGGACAGGCGATCGCGATCAACAACAAGCGCAAGGCTGCCGCAGCTGCGGCGGCCGGCGGCAAGAAGAGCTAGAGGAAACGACCATGTTCGAAACTACAGTCGTCGAATCCAGAAAGCAGAAAGCCGGCATCCAGAAGTACCTGACGCTGCCCGTGTCTCTCGGGCTCCACGTCATCGTGATCGCCGGCATGATCTTCGGAGCCGTCTGGAACGTCGAGTTCCCGTCGAACTCTCCGGCGCAGGTCGCCCAGTACTCGGTGGCTGCCGCGCCTCCTCCCCCTCCGCCCCCGCCGCCGCCGCCGCCCAAAGCCGCGTCGGTGAAGCCGGTTGAAGTCAGACCGGTCGAGATTCCGAAGGACCTTCAGGATCTCGCTCCCACAACAGTTCCCGATCAGGTGAAGGTGGTCGAGAGCTCCGCCGCTGACGCAGGTGTCGAAGGCGGTGTTGAAGGTGGCGTCGAGGGCGGTGTCCTCGGCGGCGTAGTCGGCGGTGTCGTCGGCGGCGTCATCACCGACACGATGCCTCCTCCTCCGAAAGAGCAGGCTCCTCTCCGCGTCGGCGGCGACGTCAAGGCGCCGGTGGTCATCAGCCGCGTCGAGCCCAACTACCCGGAAGTGGCCCGCAAGGCGCGCATCTCCGGCATCGTGATCGTTGAGTGCATCATCGACAAGAACGGCGTCGTCCGTGACGTCAAAGTCCTCAAGCCGTTGCCGTTCGGCCTCGATCAGGCTGCAGCCGCAGCCGTGCAGAAGTGGAGATTCAGGCCCGGTACGCTCAACGGGCAGCCCGTCGACGTCATCTTCAATCTCACCGTCAATTTCAAATTGAACTAAAAGGATAGGCGGTTGCCGGCATGCCGGCGTCGCACGAGGAGGAATTTGCTATGGATATGGCACACATGTTTCGCGAGATGACGGCTGCCGGCTGGACCGTCATCATCATCATGGGTCTGATGTCGATCTACTCGCTGTGGGTCATGGTCGAGCGGTACATCGTCTTTTCGAAAGCGAAGAACCAGTCGCTGAAACTGCTCGGCGCGCTCTCGAACCTGCTCACCAAAGGCGACTACGCCCAGGCGATCGAAGTCACGAAGAAGTACAAGCAGAGCCATCTCGCCAAGGTCATCGCCGCCGGTCTCCTCGAGTTCGAGGCGTCGCGCCGCGACAAGCGCTTCACCGACCGCGAGCTCGCGGTGGAAGCTGCGCGTCAGGGCATGGACCGTACGGCCATGATCACCGTCGCTGAGCTGAAAGAGAACCTCGGCGTTCTCGCGACCATCGGTGCAACCGCGCCGTTCGTCGGTCTGTTCGGAACGGTCGTCGGCATCATCAACGCCTTCACCGGCATGGCCAAGGGCGGCGGCGGTATCGCCTCCGTGTCCGCAGGTATCGCAGAAGCGCTCTTCACCACGGCCGGCGGCCTGCTCGTCGCCATCCCCGCGGTTTGGGCATACAACTACTTCCAGAACCGCGTCGACCGCTTCACCGTCGAGATGTCGAATTCCGGCTCGGAGATGGCGATCTACTTCATGAAGGAAGTGGGTGTCGGCGATGAAAAAGCTGCCGGGTAGTTCGCTCAACAAACTGAGCCACGCGTCGCTGAACGCGAGCATCAACGTTACTCCGCTCGTCGACGTCTGCCTCGTGCTCCTGATCATCTTCATGGTCGTCACGCCCATGCTGCAGAAGGGTGTGCCGGTGAACCTGCCGGTGACCGAGGATCCCGAAAAGACGCCTGACACGGACAAGCAGCTTCAGATTTCGGTGAAGGCCGACGGCTCCGTCTATCTCGGACCGAACGTCGTCCGCAAAGATCAGGTGGAATCGGCTCTCAAAGAAATTCAGGAGCGCACCCCCGACCGCGAGATCGCGGTCAAGGGTGACAAGCTCGTCAAGTACGGAGACGTGCTCGACGTGTTGCGCGCCTGCCGCGAAGTCGGCTTCAACGACGTCGGTCTGATCGCCCAACCGAAGAAGACAGGCGAGGTATAGGCACATGCAAGTCGGTGGCAGCGGTTCGATGAACTCCGAGATCAACGTCACACCGTTGGTGGACGTTGTGCTCGTGCTCCTCATCATCTTCATGGTCATCACCCCGGTCGTGCAGATGGGCTACCTGGTCAAGGTGCCGCCGAAGGCGCCCGCGAACCTTCCTCCGTCCGCGGTCCAGGATCAGATCATTCTTCGACTCATCTCCAACGAACGGGCCATGATCAACAAGGAAGAACTGACCATGGCGCAGTTCCCGGCTCGTGTCCGCGAGATCCTGCGCGGCAACAGTTCGAAGATGGTCTTCTTCTCCGGCTCCCGCGATGTCGACTACGACACCACGATGCGGTTCCTCGATCTCGCCCGCATGAGTGGCGCGAAGAACATCGGCATCATCGTCGAGGATCCGTCGTCGACTCCGGCGGCGGCAGCACTCGCCCAGTAGAAATCAATCAACGATTCACGGGAGAACGGCGGCTTCGGCCGCCGTTTTCTTTTTGGGCAGAATCGCGCAGATGCGCGCTTCGATCCGCAGCAGATGATCGAGTGACGCGCGTCCCGGACCGATCAGCAGGATCGCCACGCAGATCGCGAACATCGCCAGCGGAAGCTCGATCGCCCGCATCGCCACAAAAGTCCTGATTGCATCCGGCGGCACTTCGTACAAAGCTTCCGGCAGCTGGACGATGAACGCCGCGACGAACATCGTGCCCGCGAGGAGGAGCGCATCGAGACGGGTGAGCAGTCCGACGATGAGCAGCACGCCGCCGACGAGCTCGGACCAGGCGGCGACGTAGCCGAGGAAGGCGGGGATGCCGTAGTTCGTGGCCATGTCGGCAGCGAACATCCCGACACCGTTCTCTCCGGCGACCTTCGACCAGCCGTGGGGGAGGAAGATCGCTCCCGCAGCGAGCCGCAGGAGCAACGCGGCGATATCGCTCGAAACCCTGGCCATGCTGTCTCCTCGCAGCGCTCGTGGCGACTCGCTGTCGATCG
>DASYLL010000062.1:0-18569 GCA_036009605.1 Thermoanaerobaculia bacterium
CGTGCGTCGTGTTGTCAGTCTTCTCATCGTGGAAATCGCCGCCGTACATCTCCGCGAACTCGACCGTGTAAATGGCCGCGAGCGCGGTCGAATCGATGAGCACGGAGAGGTCGCCGTAGTACTCCGCCTCGAGCTCCGGTCGCGAGATGTTCGTCGAACCGGTCCACACATAGCGGTTGTCGATGACAAAGAATTTGTTATGCATGATCCGGTCGTCATCATCCGGAATGACCGTCCCGATCTTCGCGACTACATCCTCCGTCGCGCGATACGGATAGAAGCCGCCTTCGTACGAATCAACGACACCGCGAACCGTCACGCTGCGGCCCTGCGCCGCGTCGAGTGCAGCGATCAACTCTTCATTGCCATTGAATCCGTAGACCGCGAAGTCGATCGACGTTGTCGCGCCATCGATCGCGGCGATCAATGCGTTGGCCATCGTCTTCGGCCCGTAGTCCGGCATCACCGTGTTCAGGTGATCGGTGAAGTAGAGCGAGAACCAGTCGTCCGACGTTCCGACCGAGAGGTTCGCCGCCTTCGGCGTACCGAGCCCGATCGTGTAGCTCGTGGTGGCCGTGTGCCAGTTTCCGGCGCTCGTGCCGGAGCCATTCGGATCCGTGCGACTCATCGACGCGCGACCCGACGTCGTCCCGGCGAACCACGAACCATTCTGATTCGCCGTGTCGATGATGGTACTGCCGCTATCGCGCAGCACGAGTTGCTCCCCGCCATCCCCTGCCGCCCCGGTGTAGATCTTGTCCGCGGCGATGCCGGGCACGGAGTTGTCGTCCGTTCTCTCCAGCAGGTAGTAGCTGTACGCGCCGATCGACCCCGTGAGCGTGATGCTCGGCGTCCCATCCAGCGCGTTCAGAGTCCAGCTCGTGAGACTGATCGAACTGGATGTGTTGTTGTAGAGCTCGATCCACTCATCCGCCGTATTCGCCGTGGTGCCCATCCAGGCCACCTCCGTGATCACGACATCGCCCGGCGATGCGGCATGAAGGGTGAGAGGAAACAGCAAAAGGGCCAGACACACGAGTAGCGCGGTACGCCGACGAGATTGCATACAAGCCTCCTGCGGATACGCCGTCCGGGTTTGGGAAAGGTATGGAACTGCGGTTTGTCCATCTCGACTACAGGAGGTAGAGGTGGATTATTTCAGGGGTGGATAAGCGGCGTTCCAGACGCGAAGACAGGAGCGCCGGCGTTGAGACTGTTCCCGCAACGTGACGCATTCGCGCGCGTCGCTCTTCTACGCTTGCATCTGATGCAACGCGCGGTGTTCTTGTTCGCCATTCTTGCCTCGCTGCGAATCGATGCGGCTACAGTCGAAGGGAAGGTCAGGTTCGAGAGCGATGCGATGCCCGGCTGCACCATTCGTTTGCGTAACTCTGACTGGTCGTGGACTGGGAGAACCGATGGCGCGGGGCACTATCAGTTCGATGGCGTTGGCGACGGTGAGTACGAAATCGTGTTCGAGTTCGAGGGCTTCTTCCAGGAGAGTCAACGGGTGCTCGTCCGCGGTGAATCCATCACACTTCCCATTCAGGAAATGACCGCGGTCGAGGTCGACGGCATGGGCTCCGACTGCTGGGGGCCACACGGCGACGTCACCGACGACCCGGCAAACTGGAACGACCTGCTGAATCGCGCCGAGGAGGCCGTCCGATTCCACGACAGCCTCGACGGGACGCAGAGGGCTGCTGCGCGCGAAGCGCTGACGATCGTGAGCAAGGATCCGCGCGCGCGTTCGCTGATGCTCCGCGTTCTCGATACCAACGATGAGGGGCTCGTGCTCCTCGCCATCAACGGCCTGGTCGAACAGCGCGATCTCGCGTCCATGCCGCTCATCGAAAGCGCAATCGACCGCTTCCCTGAAGACAGCTTCATGCGCAGGATGATGCTCGAGCGCTATCGCGCAATGCTCGCACCCTGATCCACCCGACCCTCGAACGGCACCGTCGCCGCCCTCCCCGTCTTCGCCGACTCCAGGAACGCCTCGCGCATCTGCTCATCCTGCTTCAGCCATTGCTCGCCGCGTTTCCACGCGTCCTCCACGAGCTCCGCGGCCTTGCGATAGTCGCCGCGCTCGTACGCGATGCGTGCACGCATGCGCAGGCCGCGTGAGCTCACACGCCAGTCGCGCTCCGTCTGCGCGATCGTGCGCTCCGCTTCTTCGAGGCGGCCCATGCGCGTCAGCAGGTACGCGTGCGCGAGCAGGACATCCGCGGCAGTCTCGACGTCCGCGCCGACACGAGGAAGCAATGCCATCGCCACGACATCGTCGCGTTGCGCGGCCGCGAGCTCGCCTCGCTTCGTCTTCGCGGTGGCAAGGCTCGAGAACGCCATCGCCTCGAAGCGTGGACGACTCGCGCGAGCGGACGCATCGGCCGCCTGTTGCATCACCGCGATCGCCTCCTCCTCGGCACTACGCCCGTAGAGGAGGATGGCGAGATTGAACAGGCCGAGGATCTCGGAGTTGGCGTCGCCGAGCTCGCGGCCGATGACGATCTGCCGACGCACCAGCGGTTCCGCAAGCGCGGAACGTCCCGACTCGAGGTAGATCGATGTGAAGTTGCCGAGGATGCGCGTGGCGATCTCGCGATCGTTGATGCGATCCGCCATCTTCAGCGCCGCCAGGTACATCCGCTCCGCCTCGGCCGCGTGTTCGAGCGAGTCGACCACCAGCGCGACGGCATTGAGCATGCGCGCCTGCATGTGCAGATCGCGCAACGAGACTGCCGTCGCCAGCGACGCGCGAAACTCCATCTCGGCGAGATCGAGTCGATTCGTCCGCCAGTACGCTTCACCGACGACAGTCCGCGCCGCCATCGCCAACTCCGGATCGCGCAGCGTGCTCGCCATGCGCAGCAGCTCTTTGCCCTCACGCTCAGCCGCCGCGTAGTCACTGCGCAATCCGTGCGAGCGCGCGAGTACGAGTAGCGCGTCCGCGTGGGTGCGCAGATCGCGTCGGCTGCGCGCCTGCTGCAGCACCTCATTCAGAATCCGATCCGCTTCCGCATGCTCCGCCATCTTCCCGCGCGCCTCGGCCAACGCGAGCTTCGCGGCCGTGAAATCGGGATCGCGATCGACGGCCACCGCGTAGTACTGCGACGAAGCTTTCGGACCGCGCGCAACTTCTTCCTGCTCGCCGATCGCGTACGCCGTGTTCGCAAACGGATCGGCCGAGTATCGCGTCTGCAGACCAACGGGCGTCGACGTCGGATCGAGTCGCAGCGCGAGTTGTCGCACCATTTGATTGGCGGCTTCCGTCAACACGGACGATGTGACCTGGCGCGGACTCTCGACGCGATCCCGCGCGGATGCAGCGAAGCGGATCGTGTATCGCTCACGCTCATCGCCGATCACCGACGACTCGATGAGCGCATCGGCGCCGAGCGCGTCGAGCAATCGCTTGCGCTGCTCATCCGTCAACGCAACGGCAGGCGCGAGATGCAAGCCGCGCATCGTGCGCCGCGTATCCTCGGGCGAGACGACACGCGCGCCTCGCACAGCGGACAGTCCGCCCGATACGAGCTCGCTGAGTCCACTCTCGACCCACTTCAACGATGCGTCGCCGGTCTCATTGCGAAACGGCAGCACGGCGATGCGACGCCCGCGATTCTCCGCAAGCACGGCACGCGATTCCGAGAGTGCTCGCGCTCCGACAACTGCGCCGCCGAGAATCGCAAGCAACGCGACCACCGCAGCTGCGCCGATCCATCGTTGTCGGACACGCGCCGGATACGCGACCGCCTTCTCGATCGCATCCGCAGCTTCGGCCGCCGAAAGACGATTGCCGGGATGCTGGGCCGTCAGCCGACGTAAAAGCGCATCGAGATCGCGTCGACCGAAATCGCGCCACTTGATCGCCGCACCGCGCACGCGGACGAGCAACTCCGCCAGCGACTCCGTGTCGCCATACGCGCGATAGCCGAGGAGCAGTTCGTACAACACGATGCCGAGCGAATAGACGTCGCTCGCGCCGTCGATCGGCAGCCCGCGCGCCTGCTCCGGCGACATGTACATGACGGTGCCGACGAGCGTGCCCGCTGATGTGCGCGACGGATCCTGCACTGTCGTCGACTGCACACGTCCGAGCACGGCCGTCTTTTCGATGTCGTCGGTTTCGAAGTCGACCTCCGCGAGCTCGGTCGCCGGCATGTCTCCTGAGAATCGCGCCAGTCCGAAGTCGAGCACCTTCACCTCACCCGACGGCGTGAGCATGATGTTGTCGGGCTTGAGGTCGCGATGCACGATGCCCCGCGCGTGCGCGACGACGAGCACGCGCGCAATCGCAAGTGCCACGCGTAACGCTTCCTCGCGCGTGATGCCGCGCGCAATCCGCTCGCGCAGCGTCTCGCCTTCGATGAACTCGAGGATCAGGTAGTCGCCCTCGACGCGCTCGAGGACATCGTAGATGCGACAGATGTTCGGATGATCGAGCTGCGACAGCGCGCGCGCCTCGCGCAGAAAACGCGTGCGGATCGCGGCGCTGCGATTCGTTGCGTGGACTTCCTTGACCGCGACGGCGCGCTCGAGGCGCTCGTCGAATCCGCGATACACCGAGCCCATTCCGCCGACGCCGAGAAGCGCGTCAATGCGTATGCGTCCGAGACGCGACCCGGGCTCGAAGGGCATGGGACGATTGTGCAGCAATCCATCCGGCCATCGCCCAGAAAAAGACATTCACGACGATCAACATCACGACCGTCGCAGCGCGCACGCCAATCGGCAATTCCGCGAACGCGATGTTCGATCCGAACATGACATCGATCAACGTGAACGCGGGCCAGGCAGGCCACGCCCATGGACCGAACCACGCGAAGAGCGTCATCGCGATGCCGAGGAGCGCGGAGAGGAATCCACGGCTCATGGAGTGCGGCCCCAGAGCTCTCTGAGGCGGTTGTCGCGACCGCAGTTGAATCGGTAGAACTTGTACCGAACCGGATTCTTTTTGTAGTAGTCCTGATGGTACTTCTCGGCGGGATAGAAAACGCTCGCGGGAAGAATCGCCGTGGCAATGTTCCATTTCTTCGATTGCGCGATGCGGCGCTTCGACTGTTCTGCCAGCTGACGCTCAGCCTCCGTGCGATAGAAGATCGCGGCGCGGTATTGATCGCCTTTGTCGCAGAACTGTCCGTCGGCATCGAGCGGATCGACGTTGCGCCAGAAGACATCGAGCAGCGTTGCGTACGAAATCTGGCGCGGGTCGTACGTGACGATGACCGCTTCGTAGTGACCGGTGTGTCCCGCGGAGACCTGTTCGTACGTCGGATTCTTCGTCGCGCCACCGGTGTAGCCGGAGGTGACGGAGACGACGCCTGTCAGCTTTTCGTAGGGCGGCTCCATACACCAAAAGCAGCCGCCCGCGAACGTCGCGGTCGCGCGCGGTTGGGCGTTGAGAGAAAGTGTGAAGAGGAAGGCGAGTGCAAACGCCCACTCAACCCGCGTTCTCGAGCTCCTTGAACGATTCCTTATCAATCGCCTTGTCATACGCCGCCCGCGCCGTGATCCGCTTCGCTTCATACAACCGGCGGATCGACGTGTCCATGTCGATCATCCCTTCGCGCACGCCGGTCTGAATCGCGGACGTGACTTGCGAGGTCTTGCCTTCGCGGATCATGTTCCCGATCGCCGGCGAGCTGAAAAGAATCTCGAGCGCGGCTACGCGTCCGCCGCCGATCTGCGGGATGAGCTGCTGCGCGAGGACGGCGCGCGTCGTTTCGCCGAGGACGTTGCGGATGCCTTCCTGCTCCCCGGCGGGGAAGACGCTGATGATGCGGTCCATCGTCTTGGCAGCGTTGTTCGTGTGCAGCGTCGCGAAGACGAGCGTGCCGCGCTCGGCCGCGGAGAGCGCCATCGAGATCGTGTCGAGGTCGCGCATCTCGCCAACGAGAATCAGATCCGGATCCTCACGTCCCGCCGCCTTCAGCGCCTCGGCGAAACTCTTCGCGTGCGTCCCGATCTCGCGCTGATGCACGAGGCATTTCTTGTTCGGATGCACGAACTCGATCGGGTCTTCGATCGTGATGATGTGCAGGCTGCGCGTCTCGTTGATGAGATCGATGATGGCCGCGAGCGTCGTCGATTTTCCCGAGCCGGTCGGGCCGGTGATGAGCACGAGACCGCTGCGGATCTGCGCGATTCTGCGTACCTGTTCGGGCAGCCCGAGCTGCTCGATGGTCATGATCTTCGTCGGGATGACGCGGAAGACCGCGCCAGCACCGCGCTGCTGGCGGAACACGTTCACGCGATAGCGCGCCTGTCCCGGCACTTCGTACGAAAAGTCCGCGTCGCCGCCGGTGACGAACGACTGCCAGAGCTCAGGCGGCGTGATCGGCTGGAGCAGCTCGTCGAAATCGCGATCGGAGATCATCCGATAGCGAATCGTCTCCATGCTGCCGGACGCGCGCACCATCGGCGGGCGGCCGACCGTGAGGTGAAAGTCGGACGCGCCGCGGTCGGCCATCAGTCGAAGGAAGCGATCGATTTTCTGCATGGGTTATCGCGCACTCGCCAGGAACGCCGGCGAGACGAGCGCCTCGAAGTCTTCTTTTTTCAACGCCGCCATGTACGCCACTTCGGCAGTGATCTGATCGCGCTTGATGAGATCGCGCAGTGCATCGTCGAATGTCTGCATGCCGAGGGAGCGGCCGGTCTGCATGGCGGAATGGATTTGAAAGGTCTTCTCGTCGCGGATCATGTTCGCGACGCTCGGCGTGCCGCGCAGCACCTCGAACGCGGCCACCTGCTTGCGTCCTTCTTTTGCCGGCATCAAACGCTGCGCGATGACATACCGCAGCGACTCGGACAGCGACGCGCGAATCTGCGGCTGCTCGTCGACGGGGAAGCTCGAGATCAGACGGTCGATCGCTTTCGGTGCGCTCGTGGAGCTGAGCGTGCCAAGAACGATGTGGCCGGTTTCGGCGGCGGTGAGTGCGAGCGCGACGCTTTCGTTGTCGCGCAGCTCACCGATCACGATCACGTCCGGATCCTCGCGCAGCGCGGCGCGCAAAGCACGTGCGAACGACTTGGTGTGCGTCCCGACTTCGCGTTGATTGATGAGGCAGTTCTTGAACGGATGGACGAACTCGACCGGGTCTTCCATCGTCAGGACGTGATCGCTGCGCGTCTCGTTGAAGAGATTCACGAGCGCGGCGAGCGTGGTCGACTTGCCGGAGCCCGACGGACCGCAGATCAGCACGAGTCCCTGATGGAACGACGCGATCTCGGCGAGATGCGCGGGTAACCCGAGGTCCGCGATCGTGGGCGGCTGTTCGGGGATGACGCGAAAGACGCCGTTGTAGCCGCGATGATCGAGAAAGACATTCGCGCGATAGCGGCCGGCCTGTGGGATGAAGTAGCAGAAGTCGACCTGCTGCTCGCTCTCCAGCGTCGCCCACTGCTTTTCGCTGAGGATCTCGCGCAGCATGCTCTCGGTCTGCTGCGCCGTGAACGGCTCGCCCTGCGCGCGCAGCAGATCGGCGGCCATGCGCACGACCGGCGGCTGTCCGACGGCGAGGTGGAAATCGGAGGCGCCGCTATTGCGCGTCGAGATGAAATACGTGTGCAGTTTCGGCTCGCCCGCAACGGAGCGCACGGCCATCGCTTCGCTGCGCACCGCCGCGCCGCCCGCGCTGTGATCGCGACGCGCCATCTCGTCGAGCAGATCGAGCGCGCGCATGCGCACACTGCGCTCGGGATCGTGCGTCGCGATTTTCTTCAGCGCCTCCGCCACCTGCGGATGATTGAAGTTGCGCAGCGCCTGCATGACTTCGATACGCACGTTCGGTTGCGGATCGCTGAGCATGCGCCCGAGGGCACTCAGCGCGCGCGGATCGGCGATGTGGCCGAGGGCTTCGACCGCGGCCCACTTCACATCGTTGTCGTTCAATGCGGCGATGAGCGGCTCGACGGCGCGCGGATCCTTCAGGCGGCCGAGCGTTTCCGCGGCGGCGATGCGAATCCACCAGTCGGAATCTTTGAGCAGCGTGATCGTCGCGGGAACGAGTCGCGGATCCTCAAACGATGACGCGACGGAGAGTGCCGCGGCGCGAAGCTCATCGTCGGGATCGGACAGCAGTTCGATTGCCGGCTCGATGAGTTGATCGCCGAACACGCGCAGCGAGTCGAGCGCGCGATCGCGAACGAATCCCGCGAGGTTTTTCGTAAAGCGGATATAGCGCTTCACGACCGCGAACGGATCCTTCATCGACAGCAGGATCTTCAGCACGGCGGTGCGCGTCGAAGCGTCGCCCGATGCAACGAGCGGCAGGAGTTGATCGGCGAACTCGGGCGGCTGCGTCGCGGACGCACGTGCGAGCGCTTCGATCAGCATCTGCTGCGTGTTGTACGAGACGAGCGGGAGTTGCTGGACGAAGAGTCCGATCGACTGCGCGGGCATTTTCGCCGCGAGCACTTCGAGCGCTTTCTCGCGCACCGCGGGATCGCTGTCCTGCGAAAGCCGTTGCCAGCGCTGCGCGCTGCGATCATCCATCGGCTGCTGCGCGAGTCTGCTGAGGAAGACCGCGCGGTCTTCACCGGAACCGGACGACGCCATCTGCCACAGAAGCGCTTCGCTGGCGCGGCTGGGCGGCGCTTCCATGAGCACGCGTCGCGCGATCTCCTGCATCTCGCGCGTTTCTTTCGTTTCTTTGACCGGCGTGGCGAGCACACGGGCGAGGTCGTTCTCGAGCGATGGCAGTCCGAGGGAAAACAGCACGGAGATTGCGGCGCGGAACGCGGGCTCGGGTTTCTGCTTCGTTTCATTGAGGAAAACGATCAGCGTTTCGGGATCGCGTTGTTTCTGCAGGACCTTCGCGCCCATGTCGCGGAATGCGCGATCGGGGCGAAAGAGCATCCACATCACGTCCCTGGCCCGCAGGTCCGTCGCCTGATCCACGTTCGCGAGCAACTCATCGCGCACCTCGGCCGACCCGAATTCCTTGTTTGCGAGCCGCTTCAGGCTGTCTTTCGCGTCCGATGAGAAAAGTGCCATGCGACCGCGCAGTATAGCGGGCGGAACAACCCGTACAATCACGGCCATGCTGGCCCTGCTGATCCTGCTCGCAACTCAAACGCCTGCGCCTGTGGGGGCGATCGCGTTCACGCCTCCGGCGATCGTGTGGAACGACGCTCCGCCGACGCTTCCGAAAGGCGCGAAGATCGCGGTGCTGGAGGGCAACCCGCGCGAGGAAGGGATGTTCACGATCCGCGTGCGCGTACCTGCGGGGGCTTCGCTTCCGCCGCACTGGCATCCGAAGCACGAGCGCGTGACGATTCTGTCAGGCGCGGCGGAGCTCGGGTTCGGATCGACTGCGGATCCCAGGTCGGTCGTGCGTTATCCGGCGGGGAGTTTCTATGTGAATCCGCCGCGCGTGGTGCACTACATCTTTTTCCCCGAGGCGACGGAGATGCAGATGACGGGGACGGGGCCCTGGGAAATTCATCACGACGAAAGTGCCGCGGAGTGATTCGCACCATCACAGCTACGCAGTATGTGACGCCGCTGCGTGAAGGCGGCTCGCTGCCCGCGATCATCGAAGGCGATGACGACGGGACGTACGTGCTCAAGTTCCACGGCGCCGGTCAGGGACCGAAGGCACTGATCGCGGAGCTCGTGAGCGGTGAGATCGCGCGGCGACTCGGATTGCCGGTGCCGGAGATCGTGTTCGCCGAGCTCGATCCGCGAATGGCGAAGACGGAGCCCGATCCCGAAATTCAGGAGCTGCTGCAGCGCAGTGCGGGACTCAATCTCGCGCTCGACTACCTTCCCGGCTCGATCACGTTCGATCCGCTCGTGGAAAAGCACATGACCGGGATCGAGCGTCTGGCGTCTTCGATCGTCTGGTTCGATGCGCTGGTGACGAATGTCGATCGCACGCCGCGCAATACGAATCTGCTGGTGTGGCATCGCGCGGTGTGGATGATCGATCACGGCGCGTCGCTCTATTTTCAGCACAGCATGGAGGACGATCCGCTGGCGCGGAGTCGCGGTGCGTTTCCGCAGATCAGGGATCACGTGCTGTTATCGCGCGCGAGTGAATTGCGCGCGGTCGATGCGGAACTGGGCGCGTTGCTGACGACCGATGTTTTGAATGAAATCGCGGCGTTGATTCCGGAGTCGTGGCTGGACCGCGCGGAGCATCGGGACGTTTATCCGCAATGGTTGCAGCGGCGACTCGAGGGGCCGCGGGAATGGGTCGAGGAGGCGATTCGTGCGCGATCTCTGCTCATTTGATTACGCGATTGTGCGCGTCGTGCCCCGCGTCGACCGCGGTGAGTTCATCAACGCCGGCGTGATTCTATTCTGCCCGACGCAGGGGTTTCTCGACGCGCGGATCTCGCTCGATCGCGATCGGCTCGCTGCGCTCGCCCCCATCGATGTTCCGCTTGTTGAAAGTCACCTCGACGTGATTCCCGTTGTGTGCCGCGGTGGCGCGGAGGCGGGCGCGATCGGACAGTTGCCGCAACGGGCGCGGTTTCATTGGCTCGTCGCCCCGCGCAGTACGATCATTCAGATGTCGCCGATGCACTCGGGAGTGCATCGGGAGCCGGTGGTGGCGCTGGAGGGGTTGTTCAGGAAACTGGTGCTTGCGTCGGTCCCAGATCGCTAAGACGTTTCGCCACTTCACGCGTGACCCGGATGAGCGCCGCCACGAGTTGCTCATCCACATCGACCAGGCCTTCGTATTCGATGTAGTTGCGCTTGCGATGCGCCTGATCCAGCACGCGCCAGGACGCATGGGGCAAGTCCAGCGTGTGTGTGAGTGTCTGGAACACGAGATACCGATTCTCCGACCGGTACCCGTGCCAGCGCAACGCCGCCAAAGAAAGCGCATGCGCCGCGTTGTACGCGAGATCGAAGCGACTCTCGATGGCCAGCGCTTCGTTTGCAGCGTCGTTCAAGCGCGCAAGACCCGAGTGAATCAAACCATCCAACTCGGCTCGAGCGACCGGCTCTGACTTCAGCTGCCCGCTTCGCACGAGGTTATCGAGATTGCTCGAAGTCATCGTCGCTGCCGATCAGCACTATACGTTCACCGGCCCGCACCTTCTTCAGGAAGGCGTTTCCGCTCTGGAGGCGGCTCCGATAGTCCTCTTCTGTGTAGAGAGTCGGGCTGATCTTGCGCCCGAGTTTTCGCTCGGCCGACGCGAGCCGTGAGAACACCTGCTCCAGCGTCAGGTTGTCTGCAACGACGAGAAGGTCGATGTCGCTCTGCGCGCGATCCGTTCCTTTCGCGACCGAACCGAAAACGAACGCGAGACTGACCCGTTTCCCGAGCGGCCGAAGGGCAGCGCGGAGTGGATCCGCGAGCCCGACCGTCTTCATCACGATCCCCCGCAGCTCATCGAAAATCGGCGCGGCGCGATTAGCGCGATAGAACTTCTGCGCGCCAAATTGGGTGACCTCCACGAGACCACTGTCGACGAGCGTCGCCAGCTCCCGTTGCACGGCTCCTGACCCTGACTCGCTGAGGTTGATCAGTTCCTGCTGGAAGAACTGGCGATCCGGCTGCCCGAAAAAGAGGCCCAGGACGCGTTGCTGCGTCTTCGAGAAGAGCGCGTCGGAAAGACCGGTCCTGCCCATTTTGGGCATTAGTGTACCCAATTTGGGTACACATTGAATAACTCACTTCTTCTCCACCCGCACCACCCGCCCCTCCGGACTATCCGTGATCATGTAAATCAACCCATCCGGCCCCTGCGCCACATCGCGAATGCGCTCGCCTCCGTAATAACGCTCCTCTTTCACGACGCGGCCGTTCTGCATTTGCAGACGCACGAGGCAGCCCGGTTGCAGTGAGCCGATGAAGATGCTGCCTTTCCAGCCGGGGTACGCGTCGCCGGTATAGACGAGCATGCCGGACGGCGCGATGACGGGATCCCAGTAATAGACCGGTTGCTCCATCCCCGCTTTGGCCGTGCCTTCGCCGATCTTTGCACCGGAGTATTCGACGCCGTACGAGATCACGGGCCAGCCGTAGTTCTTGCCCGATTGCGGGTGATTGAGCTCATCGCCGCCGCGTGCGCCGTGTTCGACGGTCCACAAATCGCCCGTATCCGGATGCAATACCGCGGACTGCACATTGCGATGGCCGTACGACCAGATCTCGGGCCGCGCGTCTTTGCGTCCGACGAAGGGGTTGTCGCGCGGAATGGTGCCGTCGGGGTTGATGCGCATGATTTTGCCAAGGCCCGACGAAAGCTGCTGAGCCTGCTCGCGATAGTTCATCAACTCCCCTTGCGTGATGAACAGCGTGCCATCGCGACGGAACACGATCCGCGAGCCGTAATGACCGCCGCTGCGGCCTTTCGGCTGCTGTCGATATAGGACGCGCACCTCGGTGAGTCCGGCCGCGCCGAGTTTTCCGCGCGCAACCGCGGTGCCCGAGGTGCGCTCTTCACCGGGCTCCGCATAAGACAAATAGATCACCTGATTCTTCGCGAACGAAGGATCGATCGCGACATCCAGCAAACCGCCCTGCCCCAGCTCATATACGCTCGGCACACCTGTCAGCGGCGCGGACAACTTCCCATCGCGCGACACAATGCGCAGGCGTCCGGGGCGTTCTGTCACGAGCATTCGTCCATCCGGAAGAAACGCCAAACCCCATGGATGTTCGAGTCCTTTCGCCACATCCGTCACGCGTCCCGGCAGCGCGGTCACAGGCGGCGTCGGCGATCGCTGTGCGTTCTGCGCAACCAGCGAAATCGTGAACAACATCATCGCAATCAGTTTCATCGAGCGGCTCCGTTTTCAAGTTTCAGACCGCAAATGCAGGAACTCGGGTGTATCTTCTGAGACAGTTCGCAGGCTATTTGTCATTTTGTGAGTGTAGGGAGGGGTTGCCCCATGCGTGTTCTCACGGGACTCTCGTGTTTTTTCCTCCTTGTCGCGGCCGGCCCGATCGAGGCCACCATCCGCGTCACCCATTTCAACGGCCGTGAAGTCGTCCTCGCACGCGGAGGATCGAGCGCGCGTCCGCGACCCGAGGTCGCAACACAAAGTCGACGCATTAGTGCCAACGCGTCGGTCGTCGTCAACGCCGGCCCCGACACCGACGCAGCCAACAACGACTATCGCCGCATCCAGGACGCCATCAATCAGGCAGCCCCCACCAACACGATCACCCTCGTCGGCACGTTCGATTTCACCGCCCCCTTCGCCGCCGCTGCCTGGGCTCTCGGCAACGACAACACGGCATCGACCGATGACGACTACGGAGTCACGATCCCGGTAGGTCTCTCCGACGTCACACTCACCGCAACCTCCCTCGGCAGCGCGACGATTCAGGGGCCGGGCGATATTCCAACGTTCGATCTCGACGGGTTTCTCTATTTCGACGGCGCCGGCGACAACCAGAGCTGGACCATCTCGAACCTGCGGATCGTCGACTTCGACAATGCCATCGGCATGTTCCTCGGCGCCGGCGGTGCCGACGGCTACAACGACACGGTCATCCAGAACAACTTCATCCGCGTGCCGCAGGATCTCAACGGCACCGTCGCACCGGACGACGTGCTGCAGAACATCGCCATCCATTACTCGGCCGGAACGAATCAGTCGATCCTCGGCAACACGATTCATCTTCAGGGCAACAGCGCCGGCGACGCCACGATCAACGCGTCGAGCGTGGGCATGCAATCGAACACGACCGGCGGCGCTTTCTATGACGGGCTGACGATCGCCAACAACGTCATTCACGTTCTCAATGCACAGGCGGCGATCCCCGAGAGAATTCTCGGGATCTGGGAGAACGCGAGCGGACATACGAGCGACATCAACGTCTCCAACAATCAGTTCATCAACGATGCGCCGGGAAACGATCCGACGCTGAACCTTCAACGCGCGTTTCGCGTGACGTCGCACTCCAGTCCGACGACGCTCGTCACGTACGACTCCAACCAGGTCGACGGCGCGAACATCGGCTTTGAATGGCTCGACATCGGGAACTTCACGGGCAATCAGGCAATCGTGCTGTCCGACAATCTCATCACCGATTCCAACACCGGCGTCCTCGTGCAAGGGAACGGCGTCGCACACTTCACGCACAACGTCATCACCGGCAGCGGTAGCGGCGGCGGCATTCACGTCGTCACCGGCACGCTCACGGGCTCGGGCGCGAATACCGAGAGCGTGTTCCGCACTGCGGTCTCCGGCGGCTCGGGCGACGGAATCTGGATCGAAGCGACTGCAGGCGCGATCGCGTCGATGAGTGAAAACGATCTGGGCGGCAATACCGGATTCGGATTGCGCAACCAGTCCGTGCCGCCGATCACCGCAGAGCGCAACTGGTGGGGCAACAATCTCGCGGCGAACGTCGCGGCGGAAGTCAGCGGCAACGCCGACTTCGATCCATGGCTCGCCAGCGGCACCGACGTCAGCGCCACGTTCGGATTCCAGCCGTTCAACTACGCGACGACGAGCGGCACGATCACGACATTCGTCGGCACCGGCGCAGCGGACACCGGCGCGCTGCTCGCGGGCGATCCGGTCACGATGCAGATGAACGGCGAGACCGCGGTCACGACGCTCGCGCAGTTGCTCAATTTCGACATTCAACCCGGCGGAAGCGACGACCTCTTCACGCTCGGACAAACCGGCGTGCCGACGATCTTCGATGGCGGCGCCGGCAACGACACACTCATCGGTACGAACGTCGCGCAGACGTGGAACATCACCGGCGCGAACAGCGGCAACGCGCCAGTTGCGGCGAACACGTTCACCAACACCGAATCGCTGCGCGGCGGCACGGCCGCGGATTCCTTCCTCTTCGGCGCAGCCGGCAGTCTCGCTCTGACCCTCGACGGCAACCTCGGTAGCGATTCGCTCGACAACACGGCGATCCCTGCGTCAACCGTGACACCGACCGGCCCCGGCACGCTCGATGGGTTGATGGGTACCGCCACCGGCATCGGCGCCGGCTTCGACAACATCAACGTCATCGCCGGCTCGCCCGCCGATCTCTCCGTGACGAAGACCGGTCCCGCGACGGCGAGCACGAACACGCAACTCGCGTACACGATCACCGTCACGAACGCAGGCCCGAACGCGGCCGTCGATGTCGAGCTCAATGACGTGCTTCCCGCCGGCACGACCTTCGTGTCGCTCGTTGCGCCCGGGGCCTGGTCCTGCACGACGCCGGCTCCGAACGCGGCAGGCACCGTTACCTGCACACGCCTCTCGATGCCCGTGCAGTCGGACGTCTTCACGCTCACGATCAACGGTCCCGCAACATCCGCCAACGTCGCGAACACCGCAATCGTCACCTCGGCAAACGAAGGCGCAGCCGGCAATGAATCGTCGACCGCGAACACGCTCGTCAGCGGCGGCGCCGATCTCACGATCACCAAGACGGGTCCGCCGAGCGTGCCAACGGGCGGACAGATCAACTACACGATCACCGTCGACAACGGCGGTCCCGATAGCGCAACGAACGTCGTCGCCACCGACATCCTCCCTGCCGGCGTGACCTTCGTCTCGGCGACTCCGAGCCAGGGCTCCTGCTCCGGCACGACCACCGTCACCTGCACCCTCGGCACGATCGCAAACGGCGCATCCGCGACAATCGTGCTCACCGTCAACGTCACCGCGCCCGAAGGCTCGTCGATCGTGAATACCGCCACCGTCGATTCGGACGAAACCGATCCGACACCCACCGACGCAACGGACACGGCGACGGTCGGCGTTGGCGCGAATGTCGCGGGCGTTCCGACCGCGAGCGAATGGGCGCTGTTGATGCTCGCGATGATGCTGGCCGCGTTCGCCGTGATTCGACTCAGAAGTTAGTCACATCCCCTGCTCGCCGCACGCGCTGTTTCCGCACTCGGGAACAGCGCGTGCGCGGCGCGCGCATGTTCGCAGCGCTGCTGGCGACGTCCCGATCGCGCGAGTCGCGTTCGCAAACGATAGTTGCCCGGATCGATTCGCGAAGCCTGCGCCAGTGACGCGCGATCGCTGCGCGTTGCGTAGATCTGCATCGCCGTCACCTGCGCCGCGCTGCGAACCACACCGACCAATGCGATGAGCATCGCGACGATGAAAACAGCGCGCAGGTTTCGCGACCAAGTCACGGGCACGAACAGCGCACCGAGTGCGGCCCAAATGATCAACGTCGGCACCGCGAGCAACAGCACGGCGTCGAACATCCCCGCGACTCCTGCTCCAGCGAGCGTGCCGAGCAGCGCCACCGCGAGCAACGCTTCTTCGGCATCCCGCGCGCGCGCGAGTTGCCGTACGCCGCCGATCGCGATGCCGAGGAATGCGAGCGCGAGCAAGGTTGCGGCGAGAAATCCGCGCTCGGCGATGATCGCAACCCAGTCGCTGCTCGGCCACGGATTCGTCGTCACGCCGCCTTCGGAATCGCTCATCGATGGATCGTTGCGCACCGCATGCTTCGGATACTCGACCGACCAGTTCCCCGGACCCACACCGAGCAACGGATGATGCACGGCCATGCGCAGCGATTGCTCGTATTGCACGAGTCGCCCTCGCCCGCTCCCGCCCTGGTAGTCGGCGACGCGCTTCACGCTTTCGAGATAGGGATTGTCGCTGCGCCACCGAAGCGTGTTCGGGATCAACAGCGCCGCACCGACACCACCCGCTGCGAGCAACACGATTGCGACGAGACGACGCCACGTTCGACCATCGCGGCGCAACTGCGCAGACGCGAGCATCGCGATCAGAAACACGAGCAACACCGCCGCGAACGCGAGCCACGCCGCGCGAGAGCGCGTCAACACGAGCGATGCCGTCACGATCATCACACCAATCGCGCCGAGCCAGAACCGCCGCGCGCGCAACGCAGCGAGTAACACGAGCGGGAATCCGAACGCCGCGATGTGCGCAACAAAGTTGCGATTGCCGAGCGTCCCGCCGGGCGCGCGATTCTCGGCGAAGAGCGTGATCTCGAGTCCGTACGTCTGCAGCAGCGACGTGATCGCTGCGACGACCACCGCGAACGCCAGCGCATTGATGATCGATCGTCCGAACGCTCGCGCAACCCAGAAAATCAACACGCCCGAAACGCTGATCGCCACCGCGCGAATCGCGAGCCACGGATTCGTCGCGAACAGCGACGAGGTCACACTCAGTCCGAGAAACCCCGCAAGCAGCAAGTCGATCCGCGTGAATCGCGGAATTGCACGCAGTGCCAGAAGTCCCGCGAGCAACGCCGTCAGATGCAGCACCAGCTCTTTCGGAATGAAAAATCGATCGAGCTCGAACACATGTGTCGTCATCCCGATCAGCACGACCGCGATCGCGCCGACTTGCACTACGCGCAATGCTCCGGCGGGAGGCGGTGGCGGTGGTACTTCGACGATCGTCATTGCAGATCCGAACGGTATGAGAAGATTCCGCCCGTGTCACTCATGTACTCGGCGTCGGCCCTGACTGATCCGTCCACCCTGCAGGCGTTCGTGCGTGATGCCGCGCCGCGCCCGCCGTTCCGGCGCGTCCTGATGGTCGATCCCGCGCACTTTCAGGTGCGTCACGTCATCAACCCGCACATGGAAGGGATGATCGGCGCGGTCGATCAGCAGCGCGCGCACGAGGAATGGTCGGACATCAAGAGCGCGTATGAATCACTCGGATTTCCGGTGATGGTCGTCGATGGTACTGACGATTTCCCCGACGTCGTGTTCGCCGCGAATCAACTGCTGCCGTATCTCGACGCCGCTGGAAAACCGGCACTCGTGCTCTCGCACATGGCCAAGGTCGAGCGGCAGGGCGAGGTCGCGTATCTCGCCGGTTCGTTCCGCGAGCTCGGCTACTCACTGCATCCGTTGAAGACTGTACTCCCGCTCGAAGGCACCGGCGACGCGGTCTGGCATCCCGGAAAAAATCTCATCTGGGGCGGCCATGGATTCCGCACCGATGAGTCGTCATGGGAAGAAGTCGCGGAGATCACGGGCGCGCGCGTCGTGCCGCTCACGCTCATTCACGAGCACATGTATCACCTCGACGTCGCGCTGATGCCGATCGATGAGAACACCGCGTTCTCGTATCACGGCGCATTCGATGACGAATCGTGGGCGCGTCTCGTCGCCGCCTATCCGCGACTCATCGAAGTGCCCGCTTCCGAAGCGGTGGAAGGCTTCGCGCTGAATGGGCACTGTCCCGATGGAAAGACCCTGCTTCTGCCGACCGGGAATCCGGAAACGCGCCGTCTCGCGGAATCGATCGGACTCGATGTGCGCGAGCTGCCAACGCGCGAGTTTCAGAAGTCCGGCGGCTCGATCTTCTGTCTGAAAAACATGCTTCCGTAAACCAGCGGCATATCGCCTGCATCAAACGCGCAGCATGAAGATGATCTCGCTTCTTCTCCTCCTCGCCATGGCCGCAACGACTCGGGCGCAAACAGCACAGAACGCCGCCTACCTCGAGGTCGGCGGAAGCGCGATCGCGCCGAGCCTCAACTACGAGCGGCGCTTCACGGAAAGCTGGGCAGGCAGGATCGGACTGTCCGCTGCGATCGACCGATCCGACGACGAGACAAAGTCGACTCTCATCCTTCCCTTGACGGTCTCATGGATCAGTCATCCCCAGGGGAATCATCACC
>DASYLL010000063.1:0-18137 GCA_036009605.1 Thermoanaerobaculia bacterium
AACGGAACGCGAAGGTACTCCGCCTGACCGCCCGGATATCCGCCGGTGAGATGGGAGTAGCCGAACGCGCCGCCGGGCGACTGGCCCATTGCCTTGGCCGCCATCTCGGCATTCGGATTCGAGCGGTCACAAGCCGAATACTCCTCGCGGTCGCAGAACCAGCAGGAACCGCAGGCAATGTTGAACGGGACGACGACGCGATCGCCCTTCTTGAGATTGCGAACCGCGGAACCAACCTCCACCACTTCGCCCATCGGCTCGTGGCCGAGGACGTCGCCCTTCTGCATGGTGGGCATGTACTTGTCGTAGAGGTGCAGATCCGATCCGCAGATCGCTGTCGATGTGATTTTCACGATTGCATCAGTCGGGTCGATGATCTCCGGATCGGGCACCGTGTCGACACGAACATCCGAATGGCCATACCAGCACACTGCTTTCATGATCAGGTCTCCTTGCGAGGCGTGGTCGCACACGTCTGCAAGGCAAAAGGCGGACCTGAAAACTTACGTGTGTTGTCGGTTTTTCACGACCTCGTCAGTGCATCGCTTGCTCGAGCTGGCGCAGACGCTGACTTCGTGTTCCGTGGATCTCGATGACACGCGGCTTGCCGCTGGCGAAAAGTGAATATTCATCGACCGCGACAAGATCGAGAAGACGATCATTCATCGCTTCCCGCAGTTCAACGTCTTCGGCCTCAGGCACGACAATTCGGTCTTGGTCGATCAGAGGCAGAACGACCATCAAGTCGACGGATGCGAGACCAGTAGCCGCGAGCTCAGCGGCGGAGGCGACCGCGGCACAATCGCGACCCTCACGTCCGAGATCGATCACGGCGAGGATATAGGCCAGAAAGTCGACGGGACTCCGTTCCGCGATGACACTTGCGCCGCGTTCGTAGGTGCGCAGCCGCTCGACGGAAAGCTCCAGTTGTCGATAGAAGTCGTCGATGCCCGGTTCCTGAGGGGACGCTTCGCCGTAGAGCTCCTGCAGCCACTCGTACGGCTCGGGCTCATGGAGATATTCGCGATGAGCGGTGAGGAAGTCCTCGATCAATGTGCTCTTGCCCGAGCAATGGGTACCGGATACCGCGATTCTCACGGCGCGAGAATCTCACGCTTTCGCGTGCAGGCCGATGCGATTTCCTTCGCTGTCGATGATGTACGCGTACACGCCGCGATTGCCGGGGATCGGCGTCTTCGGAATGGCAATCTTGCCACCCGCCGGTTCGACGCGCTCCAGCCAGGTCTCGATGCTCGGGTTTGCATTGAGGTAAATGCGCGACCCGTAAAAGGACGGTTTGTCATCCGGCGAAGCGAAAAGACACCCGCTCACGTCTCCCGTTTCGCCGGTATCGAACAGCGCGGTCTCCACGCCGGGTCCCATAGGCAGACGTGTCAGGGTTTGCCCTGTAAGAGCCTCATAGAATTGGATTGCCCGGTCCATGTCGGTCACCGGAATGTCGAACCAGGCAGCTGTGCTGGCCATAGCAGTTCCTTTACGTCGGCGGTTTGTCGTCCGTCAACGCCACGGCAACTCACGTGCCAGCACAACAGCACCGTCTCACCACGATTCGACCAGGTCTTTCGCCTCTTTCAATCCCAGCCCGGTCATCTCGCGCATGAGTTTGATCGCCTCGATCTTGTTGCCCCGGGCAGCAAGCGATCGCGCTTCAGCTTCCCACGTCGGCCGCGGTCCGGGATCAGGCTGACCGCAGGCGGGACAGGTACGTGCCTCGTCACTCACGCGAGCGTTGCAGCATCGGCAGGATACGAGTTTGGGAGGCATGTCGAAATTGTACGCCTGCGCCGTTTTCACAGGTGTATGCGTAATCGGATACTGCTCATCGGTGCGTACCGATCATGAGCGAGATCGAGCGCGCCGCGAGCACACAAGGACAACACCGTGCTCGAGGCGCGCAGATGATGCCGGTTCACCGTGTCAGGCGTCGACGGCTTTCCAGTGTTTTGCGGTTTTCACCTTCTTTCTGGCTTCTTCAGAGGCGAATATTCGAACGTGGCCACACTTGTGACACACAGACGGGGAGAGCTTAGCGGCCGAAAGGATGCCGCCCAAGCCTGGGAGCAGCGTCACCCCTCCCGGAGAGCTCGGGTCGGAAAAGTAGCTCTCATACTGGTAAATCTCATTCGAGCCGCATACCGGACAAGGTTTCATACGTATCTCCTCGCTGTCGAGGTCTCGAGTGTCGATATCGAGCGCCGCTGCCAGAGCTTTCCTGGTCTGGAGCGACGCCGATGCGTGCTTTTCGACGCGTTGGATCGTCCGCAGATTCAGTCCGGACGCGATCGCCAATTCGTCCTGAGACCACGATCGCTCCCTGCGGAACCTGATGATCAATTCTGCGTTTATTTTCATCGACAATCTCGACCGGTTTCAGATGCGAGGCATTGTTCACCGGGTGCCGGGAAACTCATACGGCTTCCGTACGAAAGCGACCCGGCGATGGTACGACAGTCTTACGACACGACGGCAAAAAGCGCGATCTGTTGGCGCCTGACGGCCCAAAACGCTGATCGAGAGTGAACCCCGCCCGAACGCCAGGCGGCACGACCGGCTGCGCTGGTTGCTCCGCCGGTGGCACGTACGGCTCCCCAGTGGGATCGCTTCTGGCGCGTGACACGACACTAGCTCTTCGGTTTCTCGATCTTCTTGTGGGTCTCGCTCACGACCAGCATCGCGGCCGATCCGTACCACGGCGTCAGCTCGGACACGAAGACGCCCGCTTTCACGGCCGGATCGAGCGTCACCAGCTTCTCCGCCTCTTCGACCGTGGCGACGTTGAAGATGTACAGGCCGCGATACGCCTTGTCGTTCTGCCCGAATGGGCCGGCCACGACGAGCTTTCCTTCCGCGGCGAGCTGATTGATGTTGCCGAAATGTCCGGCGAAGATCTCCTGCCGCTCCTTCCCCTGAACCTCGGCGTCCTTCGGCCCCGTCTTCAGGATGCACAGGACGTACATCCTCATGCCGCGCTCATCGGCGCCGAGCTTCTTGGCGAGCTCCGCGTCGTACGTGGCCGACGGTGCCGCGCTCGGCTCTTGTGCGAGGACAGCGGTTGCAGCGACGGTGATCAGGAGGGCGGAGAGAAACGGCCGAACGCGATTCATGCCGGCCACTATAGCGAGCTGCGAGGGCGCTGTTCGCTCTCCGCGTCAGACATGTGATCATGATCCGAGGTGTCCAAGCTCCCACCCGGCCTTTACGACCTGCCGATCACGAATGAGATCGCGCGTGAGCTGCATCAATTGGACCGCGCGCAACTCAGTGCGGATGAACGCGAGCTCGATCCCGCCGACGCTGACCTGACGCTGGCCCGCCACCTCGCCGGCACGGTTCGCCAGGCGCTCGCCGGCGTCAAAGACGAAGACCGCGTCGCGCGGCAGGTAGAGATCGTCAACGAACTGCTCGCGTCCGTGGCCGCCATCGATCGCGACGACCACCTCGCACTCCCGCCTCGCCGCCTCGCTTCCGTCCATCGCATCGACGCGCTCCGCGGGGACACACGCCCGGCCGATCCGCTCATTCCGCTCGGGCAGAGCGATCTTCTCGTCAACGCGCGGGGCGAGCCGTCCGTGGGCCAGGCCATTCAACGCGAGATCGCGTCTGCCGATCGCATCGACCTCCTCTGCGCCTTCATCAAATGGCACGGCCTGCGGATCCTCGAAGAATCGCTCGACGCCTGGCTCCGCTCGGGTCGCAAACTGCGCGTCATCACCACCACCTACGTCGGGGCCACGGAACGCAAAGCGGTCGATCGGCTCGTCGAAATGGGGGCGGAGCTGAAGGTCTCGTATCAGACCGACCACACCCGCCTCCACGCCAAAGCGTGGCTCTTTCACCGCGACTCCGGTTTCTCCACGGCCTTCATCGGCTCGTCGAACCTGTCCAAGTCCGCGCTGCTCGACGGCGTCGAGTGGAACGTCCGCCTCTCGCAGATCGACGCGCCGTCGATTCTCGAAAAATTTGCCGCCACATTCGACAGCTACTGGGCCGATCCTTCATTCGAGACCTATCGCCCCGAAGACGCAGAGCGCTTCGACCGGGCGATCGGCCAGGCCAGCGGCGCGGCCAAACCGACCGTGCTCGTTCCGTTCGCAATCGAGCCGTGGCCCCATCAGCGCGAGATCCTCGATAAGCTCACCGTCGAGCGCTACCGCCACAACCGCTGGCGCAATCTCGTCGTCGCCGCAACCGGCACTGGCAAGACGGTCGTTGCCGCGCTCGACTACAAGCGGCTGTGCGACGAGATCGGCAACGGCCGTCTGCTCAGGGTCCTCTTCGTCGCGCACCGCAAGGAGATCCTCGAACAGTCGCTGGTCACCTTCCGCCACGTTCTCCGCGACGGCGCGTTCGGCGAGCTCTACGTCGACGGTCATCGGCCCGACGAATGGCAACACGTCTTTGCCTCGGTGCAGTCGCTGCAGCACATCGATCTGGATCGCGTCGCGCCCGATGCGTTCGATGTGGTGATCGTCGATGAGTTTCATCACGCCGCCGCCCCGACGTATCGGCGGCTGCTCGACCATCTGCAGCCACGAGTGCTAGTCGGATTGACGGCCACGCCGGAGCGCACCGACGGCGAGTCGATCCTGCACTGGTTCGGCGATCGCGTCGCCGTGGAATTGCGTTTATGGGATGCTCTCGAACGGCAGCTCCTCTCGCCCTTCCATTACTTCGGGCTGCACGACAACACGAATCTCGCGCAGGTTCGCTGGACACGCGGCGCGTACGATCGAGCGCAGCTCGAGGACGTCTACATCGGAGACGATGCACGCGTCGCGCAGATCCTCTCCGAATTGCAGCGAAAGGTCACGGACGTCCGATCGATGCGATCCCTCGGATTCTGCGTAGGGATCGAGCACGCCCGCTACATGGCGCGGCGATTCAACGAGGCTGGCATTCCGTCGCTGCACGTTTCGGCCGACAGCACCAGCGCCGAACGCGATGACGCGCTGCGCAAACTCAAAGCGAGAGACGTCAATTGCGTCTTCGCGGTCGATCTCTTCAACGAAGGCGTCGACGTGCCGGAGATCGACACCGTCCTCTTTCTGCGTCCTACCGAAAGCGCGACCGTGTTTCTCCAGCAGCTCGGCCGCGGTTTGCGGCGGACGCGCGAGAAGGATTGCCTGACGGTGCTCGATTTCATCGGCAACGCGAACCGCAACTTCCGCTTCGATCTCCGCTACCGCGCCATCACCGGCGCCACGCGCGCCGAGGTCGTGAAGCAGGTCGAGAACGGCTTTCCTCTCCTGCCCGCCGGCTGCGCGATCCAACTCGACCGTGTCGCGCGTCAGGTCGTGCTCGACAACCTGAAGGAAGCGATCGGATCACGCTTCGCCACGCTCGTGCGCGAGCTGCAGTCGATCGGCCGTTCTGTGACCCTCCTCGAATTCATTACCGCAGCGGCCATCGATGTCGAAGACGTCTACCGCTCGCGCGGCTGGTCGTGGACGCGGCTCCAGCGCGAGGCCGGGCTGCTCCATCACGCGCCAGACGATGACGATCGTCTGCTCCTCGGCACGTCGCGGCTGTTGCACATCGACGATCCGGAGCGGATCGCGTTCGTGCGCGCGCTGCTATCGCATGACGCCGGCCCGCTCGGCGACCTCTCCACGCGCGAGCGCCGCATCGTGGAAGGCTTCTTCCTGACGCTGACGCCTGAGGCGCACGACATCGATGCCGCCCTGCGGGCGCTGGCCCGATCCATCGCCGCGCGTGCCGAGTTGCTTCAAGTCTTCGACGTGCTCGAAGACCGCGCCGAGCACCAGACCTTTCCGATTGCTGATGCGGTACGCGACGCTGCATTCGCCGATGTCCCGCTCGCGCTCCACGCGCGCTATACCCGCGACGAAGTCTTCGCCGCCCTCGGCCGCTCGACGCTCGCGAAGCCCTTCTCCCACCGCGAAGGCCCGTTCTGGCACGCCGAGACTAATACCGACTACTTCTTCATCACGCTGGAGAAGAGCGAAAAATACTATTCGCCCAGCACGCGCTACCGCGACTACGCCATCGCCCCCGAGCTGTTTCACTGGGAATCGCAATCGCAGACTCGCGCCGGTTCGCCTACCGGCCAGCGATACATCCAACACGCCCAGCGCGGCAGCCACGTCATGCTTCTCGTCCGCCCGTCGAACAAAGATGCGTGGGGTCGCACGCAACCATTCACGTTCCTCGGCCCCGCGACCTACGTGAGCCATACCGGCGAACGCCCAATGGCCATCATGTGGCGACTGCATCGGGCGATGCCGATGGATGTGTTCAAGGCAGCGCGCGTAGCGGCGGGGTGAGGGGACAGGCCTGAGGGCATTGTCCCGACCAGCTCCTCGGGCACGCAGCCGTCCGCCGCGAACGCCTGCGCGGACTTGTCAGGGAAACGTTTGTGCATGTCCCTCCTACAACTGGGGAGTACGATAATGAGCGAGGAACCGCACACGCCGCAGATACCCGACCCTGACCCCGACAACGCAAATGAACTCCGGTTTGGAGGAGCACTCCTGGTAACTTCTCTCGGATTTATTGTCATTGCGTTGCTCGCCTACTTTCTCCCAGTCAAGGAGGGATGGAAGGCATCCGAGGTGACAGCGCTCATCGGCTCGTTTACCACCGTGCTGGGAACTATCGTCGGCGCTTTCTTAGGCGTGCAGGCCGGCGCCGCCGGAAAGCAAAACGCAGAGAACCTTGCAAATAGGGCGCTTGCTGCGTTGGCCCCTGCTGAAGCTGCAAAGGTTCTGCGCAAGGAGTAAGCCTGCGGTGCTCTCGCTAAATGTAGCCGCGTGGGGAAGCCCGGGCAACACGTCACTCGGCGATTTCCCGGTCATCGAGGGAAGGAACTTCATCGTCGTCGCTGCCGACGCGGGGAAGCTGCCTCTCGTCAACGGTTTTCTGGTTCGAGACGTTGGAGCTTGCCCTTATTTTTCGATCGCTTCGAGCTCCTTCCCGAAAGCGGGGAGCTGCGCAAGCAGGGAACGCTGATTCATCTGGCGCCGCAGCCGTTTCGCGTGCTGATGCTCCTGATCCAGCGCGCCGGGCAGATCGTCACGCGCGAGGAGATTCAGGCGGAGCTCTGGAGCTCGGATACGTTCGTGAGCTTCGAACAGGGGATCAACGCCGCGATCCGGCGCATCCGATTCGCGCTCAACGATCGGGCCGAGACGCCGCGCTTTCTGCAGACATGGCCGCGCCGCGGCTACTGCTTCATCGCACCGGTGGAACGAATCGTCGCCGTTCCGCCGCAGCGGACCGTCCCGGAGACGGCTCCCGAGCCGTGGTGGCGCACCTCGGCCGCGCGGATCGCACTCGCGCTGACGGCGGCGTCGGCGTTGTTGTTCGCGACGGGACGGCCGGTGGAAACCTCCCTTCGCAACGTCCCGAAGGTGGTCCGCGTCGCGATCTCCGAGTCGTTCCCGATGGCCGCGAGTCGGAAGTCGAGCGCCAGTTTCTCGCCACGGAATTGCGCGCCCGGCTGGAGCAGTACCAGCCGGAACGCGTGCTGCTCTCCGCACCGGGCGACGCGGCGGACGTCCGGATCGACACGTCCCTTCGCGGTAACGCGAATGGGCTCAGCGCAGAGGCGCATTTAACTGAGGTGTCGTCCGGTCGCGAGCTGTGGAGCGAGACGTTTCGCGGTTCGGGAGAATCCGGCGATCTCGCGTTGGAGGTGGCGGTGCGCGTGACGCGCGCACTCATCGATCTGAAGCTGCCGGCGGTGCGGCGCGAGGTGCCGCCGCGCGCACCTGCCGGCGTCCGCGTTGGCGCTCTACCGCGAGGGACGGTCGCTGCAGAAGCTGCCTCCGCCGCAACGCAACTGCGATCGCGCACTCGAACTGTTCGAGAAGTCGGTGACGATCGAGCCGCGGTTCCTCGAAGCATGGTCGGCGGGGGACATCTGGACGGAACGGACGTTCTACTGGCGAGGCCTGTCGCGGAAGATGGCCATCGCGAATGCGCGCATGAAGATCGACCACGCTCTGGCTCTCGATCCTGCGCATGCCGTCGCGGTCAACAATCGGGCGTTGCTGGCAATGTAACTTCGACCACGCTCCGGACGATGCTGAGCAGGGACTGCGCAGGGCGATTGCACTCGATCCGGACTATCCCGACCCGCACATCAATCTGGCCATCCTGCTGACCGCGACGGGGCGTCACGCTGAAGCTTCATCGGAGATGCGCAGGGCGCAGTTTCTCGATCCGGCGTCGAGCATCCTCCCTCCTCTGCTGGCCTATCTCCATCTGATGAGCCGGCGCTACGACGACGCATACGCCGAGTACCGCGCGGCCATGCTGTTGCGGTACGGCGAAGGATTGCACTGGGACATGATGTCTGCCGCCATCGGCGCGTCGCGCTGGCACGACGCGGCCCGCTCGCTTTCCGCCATCCTCGGTGAGCCGATCGGGATTTCGCGCGACGCTCGCAATCCCGGCGCGGAGCTCGGCATCCACATCCACCGCCTGGGACGGCAGCTCGCGGCGAACGAACGCAACGACGTCGACCCTTACACGCAGGCCTGCTTCTTCGCGCAGACGCGCGATGCGGATCGCGCATTCGCCGCACTCGATCGCGCTGCCATCGAGCAGTCGATGAACCTCATGTTCGCGTTCGTCGATCCGCGTCTCGATCCCATTCGCGATGACCCGCGCTTCGCGGATCGTCTCGATCAGTTCGGGTTGCTCCGTTAGCAGAGTCGACCACATCACGCTCGCCCGTCTCGATCCACTTCATCCATGCGTTTGACAAACGGATCACTGTTCCGTATAACTGGAACATGGTTCCTCTTGGACACGCTGGTCCACGATGAAGCCACAAGGGAAAGGACACGAAGATGCAATATCGCCCGCTGGGCCGCACCGGTATCAAGGTCACCCCGTACTGCCTCGGCGCCATGATGTTCGGCGCCATGGGAAACTCCGACAACGACGAGACGACCCGGATCATCCACAAGGCGCTCGATGCCGGAATCAACTTCATCGACACCGCCGACGCTTACAGCCAGGGCGGTTCGGAGGAGGTTGTCGGTAAAGCTCTGAAGGGGCGGCGTGACAGTGTCGTGCTTTCCACCAAGGTCTATCACCCGATGGGGAAGGATCCGAACCAGCAGGGCGGCTCGCGGCGCTGGATCACTCGCGCCGTGGAGGATTCCCTGGCCCGTCTACAGACGGACTACATCGACCTTTATCTTCTCCACCGTCCGGTGCCCGACACCGACATCGAGGAAACGCTGGCCGTCTTCAGCGATCTGATGCGCGCGGGCAAGGTCCGCGCGATCGGCACGTCCACCTTTCCCGCCGCCGAAATCGTCGAGGCGCAATGGGTAGCCGAGCGGCGCGGCCTTGCACGCTTTCGAATCGAGCAGCAGCCGTATTCGATCCTCAACCGGCAGATCGAGCGCGAAATCCTGCCGACCTGCCAGCGGTATGGCATGGGTGTGTCGGCCTGGAGCCCGCTGGCCAAGGGGCTGCTGACCGGGAAATATCGCAAGGGGCAGCCGACGCCTGACACACTGCGGGCAAAGTATTTCCCGAAAACGATGTCGGATGCGCACAGCCTGGACGTGGTCGAACAGCTCATTACGCTGGCACACGACGCGGGCCTGTCGCTGACGCACATGGCGATGGCCTTCGTGCTTTCCCATCCCGGGATCACTTCGGCCATCATCGGCCCGCGCACCATGGAACAGTTCGATTCTCTGCTGGCCGGCGCGGGCGTTACGCTCGACGATGCTCTTCTCGACCGGATCGACGAGATTGTTCCGCCGGGAACCGACGTCGCGCCGCTGGAAGGGTCCGCCTACGTATCCCCTGCCATCAAGTCGATCGAGCTGCGCCGCCGCCCGATCGTCGAGCGGGTAGCAGCTTGATTCTGCGTCATTGCAAACGAATCGAATCGTAAGGAGGATCTGATGGCAGCCGTCGACGACCTGCATTCGCAGCGCTACTACCATGGGACGAAGGCCGACCTGAAACTCGGTGACCTGATCGGGCCCGGCTATGGCTCGAACTACGGCACGAGGAAGAAGGCAGCCTGGGTCTATCTGACCGCCACCCTGAATGCCGCCACCTGGGGCGCGGAACTGGCCGTCGGAGAAGGACGCGGCAGAATCTACACCGTGGAACCGACCGGTCCGATCGAGGATGATCCGAATCTGACGGACAAGAAGTTCCCGGGGAATCCGACGAAATCCTACCGCTCCCGGGATCCGCTTCGGGTCACGGGCGAGATCGCGGATTGGAAGGGACACTCGCCGGAAGAGCTCAAAGCCATGCATGATCACCTCGAGCAACTCAGGCAGCTCGGCATTGAGGCAATTGAAGAGTGACGTCCACACCAGGCGGCTCCGTACCCGTTCCCTGAATCGAAAAGCACGATGACTCGACAAAAACAGGACGAAGAAATTTCCCGCCCGAAACGCGCCGACGCGCAGCGAAAGATGAATGCGTTGGTGAAAGCGGCGTTGGAAGTCTTCGCGGAATCCGGGGTCGATGCGCCTGTTCGTGAGATCGCGGAACGGGCAGGAGTCGGACTCGGGACCGTTTACCGTCATTTCCCGCAACGGTCGGATCTGATCGTGGCGGTCTATCGGAGCCGGGTGGACGACTGCGCGGATGCGGCGGCAAAACTCGCGAGCCGGTATGAGCCCTTCGAGGCGCTTGCCCGCTGGATGCGGCGTTTCGCGGATTTCATCGCAACGAAGCGGGGACTGGCGAGGGGACTCAATTCCAGCGACCCTGCCTATAGTGCACTTGCCGGTTACTTCTTCGGTCGCCTTGGGCCGGCGCTCCAGATGCTTCTCGACGCAGCCGTCGAGGCCAAAGCCATCCGACGTGGATTCAAGGCGAGCGAACTTCTGCAGGCGGTCGCTGCTCTGGGAAGAGGCGGCCATGACGGGGAACCCGTCCATCTGCGAAAAATGATCGAGTTGCTGGTCGATGGGCTGCGTTATGGCCTGGGACCGCGCCGCGGATAGCACGTCCCGCGCTCAGGATAAACTCCGTGCGGCAATGTCCCGTCCGGTTCTCGCGCTGATCGGTCCGCTCAGGATGAAACCGCGCCGTGCCCTCCTCGCGATCGCTTTTCTGGCATTCGCGGCGCAGTCTCAGCCGCGCTACGTGCGGAGTCGTGAACCACGGCGCAGGGACTTCCGCAGAGCTCCGTCCGTGCACTCGTGTAAACGCGCGACGGGTATCTCTGGCTGACGACGTTTGGCGGGCTGGCGCGATTCGACGGCACGCGTTTCGTCGTGTTCGATACGGCGAATACACCGAACCTGAAGAGCAATCGCATCCTCTTGCCGCCACGAAAGCGAATTCAACTCTTACAACGGCACCGTGTATCCGGGCAAAGGGAATGCACCGAGCAGCATGCCGACCGATCCCGGACACGAATTCACCGACGTCGTCGAGCAGCTCGCGGGACCCGGCGCAACCTATCCGCCATTCGGCAAGTATCCGCAAATCAACAATTCGGGATTCGCATCCAATTACGCCACTGCGAAGACAGAAGGCCCGACGCCCCCGGCTGCGGACATCGGCGACATCGTGAAGTGTTTCGACACGCCGTCACAATTGCCGGTGTTGCAATACCTGGCCTCGCAGTTCGTGGTCTGCGATCAGTGGTTCTCATCGCTTCCCGGCCCGACCTGGCCGAATCGCTTCTTCCTGCACGGCGCGTCCTCCAACGGCCTGGACCACAGCCCCACCAAAGAAGAAATGGCCGAGCGGGAGAGCGTGAAAGGATTCCGGTATCCCAATGGCTCGATCTTCGACGCGATGAACGCCGCAGGTGAATTCAAAGTCGTATCCGTACCAATATACGTTCATTGAGCCGAACTACGGCAACGTCACGAAGAATTACGAGAAGGGCTCCTCCCAGCACCCGAAGGATGGCGTGGCCAATGGAGAAGCGCTGATCGCAAAAACCTACGAGAGCATCCGCAACTCGCCACTGTGGAAGTCGAGCATGCTGATCATTACCTATGACGAGCACGGCGGGTTCTACGATCATTTCCCTCCCGGTCCCGCGCAGCCACCGGACGATGGCAGCGATAAGAGCAAATACAACAAAATCCGGTTTCACGTTCGCCCAATATGGCGTTCGCGTGCCTGCCGTGATTGTCTCGCCGTTGCTGCCGAGGTCTGTCGATCACACGATTTACGATCATGCCTCGGTACTGGCGACGATGGAGTGGCTGTTCGGCATCCCGCCTCTTACGCAGAGGGATGCCAAAGCCAGGGTCATCAAAGGCATCGTTCCGCTTCCACTGCCGAGGCGTTGGAACCACGAGAGGATTGTCCCGAGAGGCTGGACGTTCCCGTACCGCAACTTGAAGCAGTCGCTCTCACGGCCGAACAAAGCGCCGCACTCGAGCTGGAGCCAGTACCGGACGGGAGCACGCTCATGGCCTTTCTCGGCGTGCTCTTGAAAGCGGACCGCAATCTCGCCGCGACTCCCGAAGAGCGCCTGGCCGCCATCGCAAGGTTCAACGCGGTCCAGACCAGAGGGGACGCTAAGTTTATTTGCGCGCGGTCATGGCGAAAGTACAGGTGGAGAAAATCAGAAGGGGTATGTAGCGGAAACGCTCCCCTCATCCGAAGGCGGATGAGGGGTCTCTCTTGCCGCGGCCCGGTAATACTGATCATCAAACGCGCGTGCGAACGGCAGCACGTGATGCTTCTCGCGCCATGGGCGCGTCTCGAGCATGACATTGAATCCCGCGGCCGAGATGATGCGCGCGGCCGCGGGAAAGAGGGATGCGACCGGTACAGCATCGATCCGTTCGAAGCCGTCCGGCAATGTCATCGCGCAACGCGTCGCTACGAATACCCGATCGGGCTCGACGTCCGCGAGCCGGCGAAGCTCCGTCGTGTAGGCAACCAGCTCGCGCACTTCGTCATCGGGTCCCGAGTGCACGACGAGCCAGTACGACTCGCCGCTCTCGTGCGCGACCATCTCCGTCACACACAACTCGAGCGGCTCCATGCGTGCGCTGTGCATCCGCAACTCCTGCTCCTGTTCGTGTTCCAGCGCTTCCACGCACCAGACCGTGTCGAACCGCGGCAGTGGCACATCGGTGACGCGCCGATATTCGCTCCAGCGCAAGCGCCGCGCGACGAGATCCATCGGCATATCGAGCTCGTGCAACTCACCCTGAATCCCGCAGGGGAACGCATCGACGATGAGTCGATCTGCATCGCGCACGACTTCGAGCAGCCACGCGCGATGCGCGTCCCGATCGCGCGCGAGTGAGTCCGGCACCGCAATCACCGGGATGCCTCCGGTGATGCGTACGTCCGCGGCGTAAGGAGAGCTCGTGACGAACGCCGCGTCGCGTGTGAGGTCGAGCGCCTCCAGCACGCGCCGGCCGCGCGTCAGATGTCCGAGGCCGCCGCCGAGGGCGTAGTAGAGAATCATTGTCCGCGGGAGAGCAGCTCGGCGACCAGGATGTAGCGCTCGCGCATCGGGATCGCGGTACACAGTAGTACGCCATAGGCGCCTGAGAACTTCGGCGATGCCGTGCCGTAGATCACGCGGCCGTCGACGTTCTCGACCTCGATCTGATTCTGCACGTAGCGCACGTTGCCGATCTCGCGGTTGACCGGCGCCACGACCTTCATGCGATTCCCTTCCTTCGCTTTCAACTCGAACGGGCGATCGTTGCCCTCGTTGTCGCTGATCTTGATCTTGTCGGGCGTGATCTTCACTTTCCAGCGCAGTTTCCCGTCCGCGCCGCGCAGCTTGAACCCATCGCTGTCGCTGTCCGGCTTGATCTCGTAAAGCACGGGCCCGTCGCCGATGGTGTACTTGCGTTTGCCGTCGGGGCGCGGCTCGCCGAAGAGCTCTTCCATCTCGCCGTTCTCGGCGAAGGCGATGGAGATTTCGCGGTTCTTCTCGTTGATGCTCGTGAGATGCACGGCGTCCGATGCCGCTGTCGCGGGCGTTGCGACCGCGGTAGTCGTTGCACTCGTCTGCGCGGGTGCTGCCGGCGCGTCAACGGGCTCGCCGCGACAACTGGCGAGCAGCAGAAGGAGCAGCGCGGCGGGAGTTCCTTTGCTCATCATCGAATACCTCCTGTACCTGTTGGAGCACGTCGAGATAACGGCGCGTTTCGTCGCGCGCATCGCAGCGACGGCGGGCGACGACTTCCGCGGCGAGGCCCATGCGTCGCAATTCCTCATCGCTCGAGTGTGCAGCGCGTGCGATCGCATCGCGACACGCGTGCGCATCGCCGGGAGGGAAGAGAAAGCCCTGCGCATCGGTGAGCACGTCGCGCATCCCGCCCGCGCTGGACGCGATCAGCGGCCGCGCCAACGCCATCGCTTCGATCAGCACGTTCGGGAAGCCGTCGTAGTGCGACGGCAGCACGACCAGATCGGATGCGAGATAGAGCGGGATCAACTCGTAGCGATCCATCACCGGCAGCAGCGTGTACGCAACGCCTTCAATCGACGTGTCGATCTCGCCGGCGAGCAGCAGATGAAAGCGGTCCGCCAGTCCCGAACGAACGAGGACGTCGATGAAGAACGGCACGCCCTTCTTGTTCTTGAGATGGCCGAACAGGCCGAGGATGCGCCGGCCTTCGGCGGTCGCGCGGATCGCGTCGGCGCGAGTGCGGTCGGCACCGGTGGCCTGCCAGAGATCGAGATCGATGCCGTTGGCGATGACGTGCGGCACCACGGCCTCGTGCAACGCCGCGATCTTTTCGGCGTGCACCGTCGTCAACGTGCAGACGGCGGCGGAGCGGCGCAATGCGTCGTCGAGGATGGCGCGTCGTCGCGGATCGAACAGTCCGGTATCGAGCTCGTTGCCGCGAATCATCGTCACGAGCGGCCGTGCCATCCAGGCAGCGAACACCGGTGCACCGAGGAGCGGCAACGTGCCGCCGAAGGCAACGACGTGCGTGATCGCGCGGGCATCGACGGTGCGCTCGAGCTCATTCCAGAGCAGGTTCATCGTGTGCGCGACGTCGGCGTCGGGAGGCACGCGCAGAAACGATCCGCTCGATGTGACGCGATGCTCGAACCGCAACGCACGGCGGTCGAAGTGCACGACGTCGAGGCCGATCCCTTCGCGCGCCAGACCGCGCAGGATGCGATCGCACGATTCGCTCATTCCGCCGCGGTCGGGAGGATGCGTCTCGGTGAGGACGAGCAGGCGCATGGAATCAGCTCACGTCGAATCCGCGCTCGGTCTCATCGCCGAATTCATCACCTCGACGTTCGTCGAAGGCGGTGGCGTCCTGACGGTCGTACGACGAGTGCGGGCGATAGCCGCTCGACGCGTAGTACGTCGAGCGATAGCCGTGCGCCCACGTGTCGTCATATTCGCCTTCGCCCGGTGGTCTCTCCTGCTGTTCCCCTTGCGTGGCCGCGCAGTCGTAGCAGGTCGAGAACCCGCTGGTGGGGGAGAGATGGGCCGTGCACATCGTGCGGCCGCAGTTCGAGCACGCGGTCATCGCCGGTGCGTCGCACGCCGACATCGTCAGAAATCCTCGGCTTGCCTGGCAGATCATGCGCGCGTCTCCTTTGCCGGACGGGCAGAGCGATAGACCTCGACGATGGCATCGACGAGCGCGCGTGGATCGATGGGATCCAGCGAGTCCGACCGCAGACTGCGCTGCACTTCCACCTTGCTCCTCTTCCCATCGCCCGATACTTCGGCATTAGCGAGCGCGTACGTCTTGGTGCGCAGCGCCAGTTGCACCTCGAGATCCGTCTTCTTCGTGTACTTCGTCTTTGTCTTGTGCTTGCCGCGTGCGTTGCGTTTGGTCTTTTTCCGTTCACGGATCCGGTCGATCACCGACCACGACAGCTTCGTGCCATCGACCAGCACCGCCTCGGCCTCCATCCATGGGTCGACATAGGACGTGTCCACGATCTTGTAATACACGCCCTCCGAGAACGGCGCGGTCTGGCCGGTCTTTTTCGAAGCCGCGGTCGGCTTGCTGAGATCGAGGCGCAGACGCACCGGCGACTTCGGATCGACGTCCTCGCGAAACAGCGCCAGCACGGGAACGACGAACGAGCGGAGGTTGTCCGACACGTCGACACGGCGCAGCCAGGTCCAGAACGCTCCCACGGCGATCGTTGCCGCGACGATCAACACGATCGCTGCGAGCTTCATCGCAGACCAGCCATTGCTCCCGAGGATGAACGGACTGGCGATGGTGACCGCAATCAACAGTGCGAACGTGCAGCCGAAGCGGCCCTGTGCCTTGTTCGTCACGGCGTCGCATGCGGCGATCGGTTTGAGCAGCGACAGCCATTCGTCGACAGGACGGCTGAGATCGCACTTCTTCTGCGACAGGATCTGTTTCTGCTCAGCGCTGAGGGAACGATAAGTCTTCCACGCTTCCATCGGCCGGGACTCCTTTCGCCATGAGGCGGTGATACACGCCGCACAATGCGGAGGTGGAACGATCCCAGGTGTATTGCTCTTCGATCGTGCGACGGCCATTCGCCGCGAGCTGCCGCGCGAGATGCGGATGGTCGAGCAGGATGCGCAACGCGCGCGCGAGCTCGGCGGGCCGTTCCGGATGAACGAGCCATCCGTTTTCGCGGTCGCGGATCAGCTCGCGCACCGGCGGAACGTCGGACGCGACGACCGCGGTGCCGGAAGCCATCGATTCGAGAATCTTCAACGGGGCACAACCCTGCACTACATTGCGCGGAGAGTCTGTGAGCGGCGCCACGGAAATCGCAGCATGTTGTCGCCAGCGCGCGAGCTCCGCTTCTTCGAGTGCGAAGCGCCAGACCACGCGGTCGGCCACTCCCAGCTTTTCCGCAAGGCGTGCGTACGTGCGCCAGGCGCGGGTGTCGCTCGACGCGCAGAACACGAGACGCAACGACGAGAAATCGGACAGACGCGCAAACGCGCGCAGCAACGTGTCGATGCCCTGCCACGGCTGCGCTGCGCCGAAGTAGAGGAGGTAGCGCTCGGGCGCATCGTCCGGCCGGAGCGCGTCGCCGCCCGGCTCCGCGCCGTTCGGGATGACCTCAATCTTCGCGCGCGCGACGCCGAGGCTGGAGAGGAGATCGGCGGTTGTGTGCGACGGCGTGACGATGGCGTCGGCTGCATCGCAGCAGGCCAGCTCCGTCGCGCGAATCTTGTCCAGCGTGCGCGGACCGAGTGCGGGAAAAAGCGATGGCAACTCGATCGACGGCAGCGCGTTCACTTCGTACACGACTGCGTATCTGCGCCGCGCGCGCAAGGCGATCGGAGCGCCGCTCCACGGATCGCGAAAGTGGCAGAGCTGCAACGAGTCTTCGAGCTCCGTGACGCGCCGGTCGAGCCACCGCTCGAATGCCAGTGCGCGCTCGAGAAAGTTCGGGATCTCGAACGGGAAGCGGACGATCTCGCATGACCCTTCGACCTGGTGCGCGGGGAGTCCGCCGCCGCCGAGGACGGCGAGCACACCGCCGTCGAACGTGTCGAAGAGAGTACGGGCGAAGCGATCGATGTGAATCGCCGCGCCCTTGCGCGAAGGAAACCGATCGAACGCTGCATACAGCGCCTGGTGCGATCGCAGGAGCATGGTGAGAAGAACCGGCGACGGGGATGGTAGCAGAGCGCGCTTCTCGAAATTGGTGCCAGAGAACCCCTCATCCGCCTTCGGCACTTTCTCCCCTCTGGGAGAGGGGAGAGCTCTCGCGCCGCTGCCCCCCAAAAAGTCAGGCGTCGGCGTCGACCGATTCTCTGACGGCGGGTGCTTTCGGGCGCTCTTTGCGGAACGCAATGCCGCCGGGAACGACGAGGGTCACAGTCGTGCCGGTTCCTTTCCCGCTGGAGATCGTGAGCTTTCCCTCGATGCGGGCGGCGCGTTCGCGCATTCCCTGCAGTCCGAAGTGACCCGGTTTTCCCTGTTCGACGACCTCCGGTTCGATGCCGCTGCCGTTGTCTTTGACACGCAACGTGAGGCTCTGTGCGTACTCGATCTCGATGCTCAACCGGCTCGCGCCGGAGTGTGCCGATGCGTTGAGAATGGCCTGGTATCCGATGCGATAGATCTCATCCCTGACGATCGGATGCATTTCTCTCCTCTCGCCGGAGATCGAGCAGGTGACGTTCATGAAAGACGGAATCATGGCGCTCTCGGTGGCGCGCCGCATCGCTTCGAGGAGGTCGTTGG
>DASYLL010000064.1:0-56519 GCA_036009605.1 Thermoanaerobaculia bacterium
CCTTCTCCCCTCCGCGAGGGGAGAAGGTGCCGAAGGCGGATGACGGGTTTGCCATCTCGCTCACTCCACATGCAGCGCCACCGCGGGATCCAGTTTCATCGCGCGGCGCGTCGGAATCCACGTTGCGGCAAGTGCGATCGCGACGAGCAGCAGCGGCACGACTGCGTAGATCGCCGGGTCCTGCGTGCTCACTTCGAACACGATCGATTTCAGGAAACGCCCCGTCAGCAGCGCGCCGGCGAGACCGAAGGCGATGCCGGTGAGCGCGAGCGCGAACGCGCGGGACAGAATCAGGCGCGCCACTTCCGCGCGTGTGGCGCCGAGGGCGAGGCGGATGCCGATCTCGTTCGTGCGCTGTTGCACCTGATACGCAATGAGCGCGTACAGACCAATCGCGGCGAGCAACAGCGCGATCGCGCTGAACGACGTGATCAGCACGGCCTGGAAGCGCGGCGTCGCGAGCGTGCGGCCGAGCGTCTCTTCGAGCGTTTCGACATCGTAGAGCGCGATGTCGGAGTCGATCGCGCGCATCGTGTCGCGCACGGCTCGCATCGTGATCACGGGATCGCCGGTGGCGCGCGCGACGAGCGTGATCTCGCTCATCGGCATCTGCGTGAGCGGTGGATAGAGCGCAGGTTCGGCCGCGGCCTGCGGTCCGCCGAAGCGCTCCCCTTTCACGACGCCGACGATCGCGCGCGGCCGGCCCCACAACGTGAGCTGGCGTCCGATCGGATTCTCATTGCGGAAGTAGCGTTGCGCGAGCGCATCGTTGATCACGATTACGAGCGGTGATGTCGTGCGATCGTCGCGCGACAACACGCGGCCGCGCAGCAGCGGGATGCCGAGCGTTTCAAAGTACGTCGGCGTGATCGCGCGAATGCGCACTTCATCGCGCGGACCATCACTTGCCGGCTGTCCCGTGATTTCGATCTGCGACGTCCAGCCCGTGCCGAGGGGATGGTTCATTCCGATGGCAGCGTGCGTGACGCCGGGAACGTTCTTCATCCGCTCGAGCAGCGCGTCGTAGAAGTTCGTCGCCTCCGGCCAATTCGGATACCTCGAGCGATCCGGCGTCGGATACTTCCCCTCGGGCAGCTTCAACGAAAACGCAACGATGTTGCTCGTGCGCAGCCCGACATCGACGGCCATCAATCGCGAAAGACTCTTCAGCAGGAGCCCCGCGCCGATGACGAGGATGACTGCGAGTGCGACTTCCACGATCACGAGCACGCCGCGTCCCGCGGTACGCGTACCGCGCAGAACGCCGCGAACACCGCCGAGGGCGAGTGCGGGTTGCACGGCAGAAGTGCGAATCGCGGGGATCACGCCGAAGAGAATTGCGGAGAACGTTGCGGCGACGAGCGCGAAGAGCAGCACCGGCAGGTTCATGCCGATGCCGCCGGCGCGCGGCAGCGTCGGCGCGAGCGCGAGGAACGTGCGCGTCGCCCACCACGCGAAGAGAATGCCGAGGAGACCGCCGACGGCGGCGATGGCCACGCTTTCGGTGAGCAGTTGGCGGACGATTCGCGTGCGCGAGGCACCGAGGCTGGCGCGGATGGCGAGCTCGCGAACGCGCGTGTCGGCGCGGGCGAGCATCAGTCCCGCGATGTTGATGCAGGCGATGAGCAGCACCGCGAGCACGGCGCCGGAGAGCAGGTAGAGACGCGGACGCGCATCACGAACGAGCGCGTCGTGTACGCGCTGGACGAGTGCGCCGCGACCTTTGTTGTCGTCGGGATACTGCTGCGCGAGGCGCGTCGAGATGACGCTCATCTCGGCCTGCGCTCGTTCAATCGTCACGTTGTCTTTGAGGCGCGCGACGACGTAGACGTTGTGCGCGCCGCGCACATCTCCGAACGGCGCGACGCTGATCGTCAGCGGCAGCCAGACGTCGACGCCGTCGTTCGCGATCGTCGCGTGACGCGGCATGACGCCGATGACGTCGAACGCGTTGCCGTCGAGCAGGATCCTGCGCCCGACGATGGGTCTGTTGCCGTAGCGGCGTTGGCGGAATGCTTCGCCGAGCATTGCCACCGGCGCCGCGCCTCCGCGATCGTCGTCGGCGACGAAGCCGCGCCCTTCGATCGGCGCGATGCCGAGCATCGCGAAGTAGTCGTGCGAGACACCGGTCGCGGAAACGCGTTCGGTCTCGACGTTCGGCTCGGTGACGTTGAGCATGCGCGAGCTCGTGCCGGCGATGGCGCTGAAGACGTGCTGTTGTTGTTTCCAGTCGACGAGATCGGGCGCGGATGCGCCTTCCCGGAAGCTGGCGTTGTGCGGATCGGTCTGCCAGACGCGCACGAGGCGATCCGGCTCATGGAATGCGAGCGGCTGCAGCACGACGGCGTAGAGGATGCTGAACATGGCCGTGTTCGCGCCGATGGCGATGGCCAGCGTCAGCACGGTCGCGGTTGCGAAGCCGGGCGACTTCATCAAGCTGCGGACCGCGAATCGAAGATCGTGCATTGGCTCACCTACTCCTGCGTGGTCATTGCGCGAGGCCCTGCGTCTCGCCAAAACCGCCCGGCTGCATCGCGCGCTCGACGAGCGGAATGCGCTCCTCTTCCACGACGCGACCATCGAAGAGATGCACTGTGCGATCCGCGTGCTTCGCGTAGCGCGGATCGTGCGTGACCATGCAGATCGTGGCACCGTCGCGATTCAGTTCGCGCATCAGCGTCATGACCGCTTCGCCGTTGCGTGAGTCGAGATTGCCTGTGGGCTCGTCGGCCAGGACGATCGACGGGCTGCCGACGATTGCTCTCGCGACCGCGACGCGCTGCTGCTGGCCGCCGGAAAGCTGCGCCGGGTAGTGCTTCATCCGATGCGACATGCCGACGCGCTCGAGCGATTCCTGCACGCGCGTTCTGCGCTCGCTGGCCGGCATCCCGCGATACGTCAGCGGCAGCTCGACGTTCTCTTCGACCGTGAGGTCGCCGATCAGATTGAAGCTCTGAAAGATGAAGCCCACTTCGCGATTGCGGATGCGCGCGCGTTGCGCGGCGGTGATCGCGGCGACCGGCGTGCCGTTCAAAACATACTCGCCGCTGGTCGGCGAGTGCAGCAAACCAAGGATCGACAGGAGTGTCGATTTGCCGCAACCGGACGGGCCGGCGATGGCGACGTACTCGCCCTCTTCGATGTCGAGATGCACACCGTCGAGCGCATGCGTCTCGAGGTCGTCCGTGTAGAAGACTTTGGTGAGACCGGCGAGATGGATGAGGGACATGATGTTTCGCTCCTTGTCGTCGCTGCACGGTTGTCAGTTGTGTCGGTTGTCGGTTTTGTCCGTGAGTTTCCGTGACGGCGGACATTCACGGACAACTGACAACTGAGAACCGACAACCGCTCTCGAAACTCATTTCAATCGAATCCTCGAATATTCGCTCCATGCGGACATGTCGGAGAGGATCACGCGATCGCCCTCGCGCAGGCCCGAACGGATCTCGACGCTGCTGACGGAGGTACGTCCGATGGCGACGCTGGTTTGCACGGCCTCGTCGCCGCCCGGCGTCAAGCGGAAAAGTCCGACGGTGGCGCCGTCGCTCCCCTGCACGGGACGGCCGGCGTAGAGAACGTTCGTGAGGCGCTCGAGCTCGATCACGCCATCGACGGTGAGATCGGGGCGCGCGCCTTTCGGCAGCGGTCCATCGAACGCGACGTCGACGCCGATCGTGCCGTTTTGCACCGCGGGATCGACGCGCGTCACGCGACCGCGCACGACTCCGTTGCGCGTGTCGACTTCGACGAGCTGTCCCGGCGCGACATCGCGCGCCTGCGTTTCTGCCACGCGCAACTCGGCCTTGAGCGGCATCGGCTGCGCGACGCGAGCGAGGTTGGTCCCCATCGCCACGCGCTGCCCGACTTCGAGCGGCACCTGCTGCAACACGCCGTCGATGCCCGCACGCACGAGCAACGCGGTGCGATGCTGCTGCCGCAACTGATGCAATGCGTGAATCTGATCGACGCGCGCACGCTGCATCGTCATATCCGCGTCCGAAGCCTTGCGTGCGATGTCGAGACGTTTGCGCTCGATGTCCGCACGCGTCGCGAGCTGCTCCGCGCGCGAACGGGAGAGTTTCGACGTGAGCGCCGACGTGAGCCCATTGCGCGCCAGCTCTTCATCAACGTCGGCCTGCAGTCGCGCCTCACTGAGCTGCGCGTCGATGCCCGCGGAAACCGCACGCTGCGCGAGCACCGAGCTCTCGAGCTCGATCTCGCGCTTGCGCAGTTCTGCGACGGCCGAGCCAAGCTGCAACTCCGCATCTCGCGCGGCTTGCTCGACTTCGGGATTGCTCAACTCGAGGATGACCGTGTCCGCCATTACCGTGACCCCGGGACGCACGAGAATGCGCTCGACGCGTGCTTCGGTCGCCGCAGGAATCCAACGGACCTGTTCCGGCACGAGCGTGCCGGTGCCGCGAACCTGGCGAACCATGTCGCCGCGTTTGACGGTGTCGATGAAGAGACCGGAGTCGTCGACCTCGGGCGCAGCTTGCGGCATGCGCGCAACACCGAATGTCGCCGCGGCAAGCACGAGCACCGCGACACCCGCAATGATCAAACGTTTGCGACGACGCGCGTCGCCGAGCTCGGGCCGATGAATGTCCACTGGGCTCCGCTTTTGGCAACGGGGGTGCCACTCGGGTTTGCCTTGGTTTTCAGTTAGTTACGTTGTTCGTGGTGTTCTGCGGCGTTCGGTGGTGGGATGGGGGTGTGCGGAAATGGGACGCGGGGGCGGGGGCGGGCGTAGAGTCTTAGAGGGCGTAGAGTCTTAGAGGGGCTAGAATGACGCTCCCACACTTGCCGGTCGGCTCTTTTTCTCCTGCCGAATCTCAGCGCCCATTTCTGATGAAACGATCATTTCGTGATTTGTTTGTGTGGCAGGCGTCTGTCGATTTGGCGGTGCGGTTGATTGGCATCGCCGACTCTTTGAGTGCGGCGAGGCGATTCGCGCTCGCGGATCAGCTGGTTCGCGCGAGTTGCTCGGTTCCGAACAACATTGCCGAAGGACAGGGACGGTACACGACGAAGGACCGCCGGCACTACCTCGTGCAGGCGAGAGGCTCTCTTTACGAAGTCGACACGCAGCTCGAAATCCTGACCCGCGCAAGGCTGATCGACGATGTCAATGCGCTACGAGACATCATCGCGCGCCTCGAATGCGGCCTCACCCGAATGATCGACCGCCTCAAAGACCCGTAACCCGCGATCGCGACCCTCTAAGACTCTACGACTCTAAGCCTCTAAGACCCTCTCCGGCACAACCCCTCGAAAATACGCAATCGTCCTCGCCAACCCCTCGGCAAGCGGCACGACGGGCTCCCAATCCAACAACGTCCGCGCCTTCGTAATATCCGGTCGCCGAACTTTCGGATCGTCCTCAGGCAATGGCCGGAAATCGATCGGCGCGTCCGATCCAACCAGCCGCTTGATCTCCTCGGCAAATTGCAGGACCGTCATTTCCGCGGGGTTGCCGATGTTCGTCGGCTGGCGTTCATCGGACATCAAAAGTCGATAGATGCCTTCGATCAGATCGCTCACATAGCAGAACGAACGCGTTTGTGAGCCATCGCCAAATACGGTGAGTGGCTCGTTGCGCAGCGCCTGGGAGATGAACGCGGGAACGACGCGGCCGTCGTTCACCCGCATCCGCTCGCCGTAGGTATTGAAGATGCGGACGATGCGCGTTTCGATTCCGTGGAAGCGGTGGTAGGCCATGGTCATCGCTTCGGCGAAGCGTTTCGCTTCGTCGTAAACGCCGCGTGGGCCGACGCAATTGACGTTGCCCCAATAGTCCTCGCGTTGCGGGTGGACGAGCGGATCGCCGTAGGTTTCCGACGTCGATGCGAGCAGGTAGCGCGCGCCTTTGTCTTTGGCGACGCCGAGGGTTTTGTGGGTGCCGAGGGAGCCGACTTTGAGGGTCTGGATCGGCTTTTCGAGATAGTCGATCGGGCTCGCGGGCGATGCGAAGTGCAGCACGTAATCGAGCGGACCGTCGATGTGAATGTACTGCGTGACGTCCTGCTTGATGAAAGAGAAGCCGTCGCGTCCGAAGAGATGCTTGATGTTGTCGGGCGAGCCGGTGATGAAGTTGTCCATGCAGATGACTTCATGCCCGCGCGCGAGGAACAGCTCGCAGAGGTGGGAGCCCAGGAAGCCAGCACCGCCGGTGATCAATGCACGCGTCATCAGCGGATCCTCTTGCGGCCGTCGTCGACGCGGCCGACCGATCGATACGTAAACCCGAGCGCGGTCATGCGGATCGGGTCATAAACATTGCGGAGGTCGACAACGATCGGTTCCTTCAGCGCGGACTTCACGCGATCGAAGTTCAGCGCGCGGAACTCGTTCCATTCCGTGGCCAGCACCATCGCGTCCGCACCTTCGACGGTCTCGTATGCGTCGTCGCAATACGTGACGTCGTCGAGCAGCAACTTCGCGTTTTCCGTCGCCTGCGGGTCGTACGCGCGAATCTTCGCGCCGAGTTTCTGCAGGCCTTTGATGATGGTCAGCGTCGGAGAATCGCGCATGTCGTCGGTCTCGGGCTTGAACGCGAGACCGAGCATGCCGATGGTCTTGCCGTTCACGTCGCCGACCGCTTCGACGATCTTGTCGATCATGCGCAGCTTCACGAGATCGTTGACGCGCAGCACCGCTTCCATGATCTGGAAGTCATAGCCGTGGCGGCGCGAGATCTCCGCCATTGCAGAAGTGTCTTTGGGGAAGCAGGAGCCGCCGAATCCGGGACCGGCCTGCAGGAACTTCGGACCGATGCGCGTGTCGAGGCCCATACCGATGGCGACGTCGTGTACGTCCGCGCCGACCTTCTCGCAGACGACGGCGATCTCGTTGATGAACGTGATCTTGGTCGCGAGAAAGCCATTCGCGGCGTACTTGATCAGCTCTGCCGATTCGACGTTCGTGACGACGAACGGAATCTCGAGCGAGTGCAGCGGCGCGTAGATCTCGCGCATCAGCTCCGCGGCTTCGTTGCTCGACGCGCCGATGACGACGCGGTCGGGCTTCATGAAGTCTTCGATGGCCGAGCCTTCGCGAAGGAACTCCGGGTTGGAAACGATCGAGGCCTGATGACCTTTACCGGCCTTCTCGATGATCTGCTCGATCATGCGACCGGTGCCGATCGGCACGGTCGATTTGGTGATGACGAGTTTCGGACCGTTCATGTGCTCGGCGATCGAGCGCGCCACTTCTTCGACATAGCGAAGATCGGCGGAGCCGTCCGGTTTCGGCGGCGTGCCCACGGCGATGAAGATCGCGCGCGCGGCGCGGACCGCTTCGGCAAGGTCGGTCGTGAAGCGCAGCCGGCCTTCATTGACGTTTTTGCTGACGATCGTGTCGAGACCAGGCTCGTAGATCGGAATCTGCCCTTTGCGCAAGGCTTCGATCTTCTTGACGTCGACATCGACGCAGATCACGTCGTTGCCGAAGTCGGACAGGCCGGCGCCGGTCACAAGACCGACGTAACCAGTGCCGATTACTGCGATGTCCACGGTGGAGCCTCCGGGGGCGAATTTGCGAAACGGCGCATCGTAACAGAGGACCGTCCGTCATCCCGAGCGTAGCGAGGGACCTGGGCGGGCGGGGCGCAAAAGCTCACGACCGTCGCTCCGCCCACCCAGATCCCTCGCTCACGCTCGGGATGACAGTGCCTGTCACGTCCCGGTCGTGTCGGTGCTCGTCGGCGGAACCGGCGCGAGGTCGTCGGGCGGTGGCGGCTCGGGATCCGGCGACGACGGCGGGGGCGGCGTGCCCGGCACCTTCTTCTGTTCCTCGACACGCTTCTCGATCCCTGTCTGCTGGCGGCTGCGGATCAGCCAGCGCAGAAGCTTCGACTCGTTGATGCCGATCAGCACGTCGTTGACCGACTCGTAGAGCGACGGATCGCTGATCAGCTTGCCCGCCGTGCCGTCACCGCTGTTCAGCTTCGTGACGACCTGATTGAGCTGGCGCACGAGCGCCGAGAATTCGTTCAGAGCCTCATCGCCGTACGCTTTGTCATTGAGCAGGCGTGGCACGAGGCCTTCGCCGGTCTGCAGCGTCGCCGTGAATTTCGAGAGATTGTCGGAGCTGACGCGCAGGTTTTCGATCAGCTCGAAGACGCGGCGTTTGCCTTCCGGATCGTTCATGAGCGCGGGCACGAGGCCCTCGCCGCTTTCGTAGTTCTGCTGGATGCGCGCGGTCAGCGTCTGCATCGAGCGCGCGGCGCCGGCGAGCGACGACGTGAGCTCCTCCGCATACTGGTCGTCATAAATCAGCTTGCCCGCAACGCCCTTGCCGCTCTCCATGTGCGCGAGAGCAGCGTTTGTTTTGTTGAGCGTCGTCAGCAGCGTGTCGGTGATGCGCTGCTTGGTCTCCGGCGCCGTCGTCATCTCGCCAATGAGGCCTTCGCCGCGGTCGACGCGTTGCAGGACGTTCTTGAGTGAGAAGGAAATCTGCACGAGGTTCTCGACGAGATCCTCACCCGACGTGATGAGTGCTTCGACGTCCGTCCCGCGTTGCGCAGGAATCATCGAGCCCGGCTCGAGCACATCAAACCTCGGCGTACCGGCGGAAACGTCGATGTAACTGTCGCCGGTCAGCAGGCCGAGCTTCTTGAGACGCGCGCGCGAGTCCTTGCGGATGCGCTCCGCGTAATTGCGGTCGATCATCAGCAGGATCTCGACCTGCTTCTGTTTCGGATCCTGCGGCAGTTTGATGTCGCGGATCGTGCCGATGGTGACGCCCGACATGCGCACGGGATTGCCTTGCGAGAGGCCGGTCACGTTCTCGAGCCGCACCGCGTACTCGTTTTTGCGCGCGAAGATTTTCTGCTCGGATCCGATGAAGAAGAGGAACACCATCAGGATGAAGAGCGCCCCCGACACCAGCAGGCCCACACGGATCGATCGGTTCTTTGTCGTCGTTTTCGCCATAAATCACTTGCTCGGCTGCGCTGCAACCACGGCGCTGGCCTTCAGGAACTCGCGGAGTCGGAGATGATCGGAATCGCGTGCCTCGTCCATGCTGCCGACCCATTCGAACACGCCCTCATTGAGGAACGCGATGCGGTCGCCGACGGAGAACGCGGAGTGAATGTCGTGTGTGACGACGACGGAGGTGACGCTCAGTTTCGTCTGCAGATCGACGATCAGCTCATTGATCGTCTGCGCGGTGATCGGATCGAGACCGGTCGTCGGCTCGTCGTAGAGGATGACTTTCGGATCGAGCACGATCGAGCGCGCCAGGCCGACGCGCTTGCGCATGCCGCCCGAGAGATCGACCGGCATCAGATGCTCGGTGTTCGGCAGGTTCACGAGCTCGAGTTTTTCGCCGACCGCGCGCGCGATCTCGTCATCGCTCATGTCCGTGTGCTCACGCAGCGGGAAAGCGATGTTCTCGAAGACGGTCATCGAATCGAAGAGCGCGCCGCTCTGGAAGAGCATCCCGAACTTCTTGCGGATGCGGTACTGCTCTTCCTCCGGAAGATCCGTCACGTCTTCTTCTTCGACGATGACGCGGCCGGAATCGGGCGGCTCGAGTCCGAGCATGTGACGCAGCGTCACGGACTTGCCGGTACCGGAGCCGCCGAGGATGACGAGCACTTCGCCGCGGTACACCTTGAGGTTGGCGCCGCGCAAAACACTCTTCACGCCGTAGGCTTTGTAGACGTCCTGAAATTCGACGAACGGCTCGCGCACCGCGCGTCTGCGGTCGGGAGTGCCGCGCTCGACGGCGCGCCGGTCCGGGATCGTGATCTCAGTCATCAGAACAAAAAGAGGAACAGCTTCGTGAGAAAGAAATCCATAATCAATACGGTGATCGCACCCGTCACGACGGTTTGGGTCGTCGATCGCCCGACGCCGTCCGCGCCGCCGCTGGTGCGGAGGCCGTTGTAGCAGGCGATGAGCGAAACCGCCGCGCCGAAGAAGAACGTCTTGCCGATGCCCGACGCGAGGTCGTTGTAGCGCACGGCTTCGACGACGCTGCGAAGGTAGTAGTTCGCGCTGAGGTGCAGGTTTGAGACAGCGATGATCAGGCCGCCGAGGATGCCGAGGGCGATGGCGATGATCGTGAGGAGCGGGAACATGAGCGTGCAGGCCACGACGCGCGGCACGACGAGCTTGCGCACGGGATTCGTGGCCAGCGCGCGCAGCGCGTCGATCTGTTCCGTGACTTTCATGGTGCCGAGCTCTGCGGCCATACCGGCACCGACGCGGCCGCCGACCATGAGCGACATCAGCACCGGCGCGAGCTCGCGCACGAGGGAGAGCGAGACGATCGTGCCGACGAACAGCTTTCCGCCGAAGTCTTCGAGCGCGTATGCGGTCTGCAGCGCGAGCACCATGCCGATGAACGCGGAGGTGATGATGACGATGGAGAGGGAGCGGAATCCGATCTGATCGAACTGCGCGTTGAGCAGCGGGCGTTCGATCGGGCCGCGGCGCAGTTGCTGGAGGGTCTGCCCGGCGAGATCCGTCAGGCCGCCGACGTAAAGGAACGCGGCGTCCGCGCGAGCTCGTACTCGCGTCAGAAGGTCAGGCGGAGCTGGCTGGCGTTCGGCAACAGTAGTCATTCGTGGCTGCGTAACGTTCGAGGGGGTCCAGTTTAATCGCGGAAGCGCTCCGGAGAGACGAGCGCGTCCGTTTTGAGAGGTCGCACTCGCAACTTTCGGGCCCGTGTTCGGCGCGACGCTATCATCGCAGGCGATGGCGAAGCGTTCGGAGAACGTGAAGGCATTGTTCATCACCGGCGCGATTGTCGGATCGCTGCTCGCGATCCTGCTCTCCTCGAGGATCTTCGTTCGGTTCTATCGCGCCAGCTCGGCTTCGATGGAGCCGACCGTTCGCATGGGCGAGACGATGGTGGTGGTACGAACGAAGAACATCCGGCGCGGCGATATCATCACGTTTCAGTACCCGCCGAATCCGCGACTGCTGTTCGCTTGTCGGGTCGTGGCCACCTCCGGCGACACGATCGCGATCCGCGACAAGCAGGTCTTCCTCAATGGGACGCTCCTGGAGGAACCGTACGTTCATCACGAGGACCCGGCCGTCTATCCTGCAAGTAATTTCCTCCCGGAGCCCCAGCGATCACGCGATCAGTTCGGCCCCTATCGAGTCCCGCTCGCCCACGTCTTCGTCCTCGGCGACAACCGCGGTCATTCCTCCGATTCGCGCTACTGGGGCTCGGTCCCGATGGAGCTCGTGCGAGGAAAGGTCACCGTGGTGTACGGACGAGACGGGATTCGGAGGATGACATCAATTCCCGCCGAAGATCCGCCTCAGTAGCCGCTTCACGCCATTCTCTTTTTCCCGCGCCTTCTTCCCCTGCTCCTCAGCACGACGCTGCATCTCCACAGAATCGACGCGCTGCTGTTGCGTGTCATCGAAGATCGACGGCTCGGGCAGGAACGGGGTCGGATCGCCACTGCCGGCGTGAATGGGACAGACAGATTGCGGCTCCGTGCCGGCCACATAGGTTTCTGTGCGCGTGACCGGGCAATATGGCGTCGCCAGCATGCCCGATTCGGGATCGATCTCGCGCTCGGTGACATCGTCCGGACGTTTCCAGTCGACGTCGGCGACGAGGCCGTCGATGCGATTCATGTGACGCGTCCAGATCGGCAGGCAGGCGTCGCCGCCGGCGAGACGCGTACTGTGGCCGTCGTCGAATCCGATCCATACCAGCGACAACACACGCGGCGAGTATCCGATGAACCACGCGTCGCGATAATTGCTGGTGGTGCCGGTTTTGCCGGCGTATTCGTGCTTGAATCCGAGCGAACGCGCACGCGCGGCCGTGCCGTAATTGAAGACGTCCTTGAGCACGTCGTTCATCACATAGCAGACGCTGGCAGGCGCAACGCGTTTCATCTTCACGTTGCGCGATTCTTTGATCTGTCCATCGCGCGTAACGACGGCGAGAATCGACACCGGCTCGGCTTTGACGCCGAGGTTGGCAAAAACCGAGTACGCGAACGCGATTTCGAGCGGCGTCACTTCGAACGAACCGAGCGACACAGAGGGATAGGCTTCGAGACGACTTTCGACGCCGATATTCGCCGCGGTTTTGATGACATTCGGCACACCGGCGTTAATGGCCGCACGTACCGCGGGGATATTGTACGAATGCGCGAGCGCTTCCCGAACGGAAACACGTCCGTGAAAACGATTGTCGTAGTTCTGCGGTTTCCATACAGCAGAACCCGCCTGTACGGAAATCGGTGAATCATCGAGCATCGTCGACGCGGTCAGCGCTTCACCACGACGCGCGGGATCCATCGCGGTCACATACACAAAGGGCTTGAACAATGATCCAGGCTGGCGGCGTGCCTGAATGGCGCGATTGAACTGCGTTTTCGAATAATTGCGTCCGCCGACGAGCGCTTTCACATAGCCGGTTCCCGGCTGGATTGTAACGACGACGCCTTCCAGCGGCGTTTCGGAACCGCGGATGTGTTTGTATTTTTTGCCGAGGTTTGCGATCCCGTTGTCGAGTGCCTCTTCGGCCGATCGCTGCATGATCGTATCGAGTGTCGTAAAAATGCGCAGTCCTTCGGTCTTGAGCTGCGTTTCCGGGTACGTCTCGCGCAATTGCTTGAGCACGAGGTCGACGAAGAACGGCGCGCTGCGCGACGTTTTCGGAAAACGCGTCACCTGCAGCGGCGAGGCTACGGTTTCTTCATACTCCCGTTGCGTGATCTTGTTCTGATCGAACATCAGCTTCAGGATCGTATTGCGGCGACTTTTGGCTTTATCGGGGTTTTTCAACGGCGATAGCACATTCGGCGAACGGATGATCCCCGCGAGCGTCGCCGCCTCGGAAAGCGTCAGATACGTGACCTTCTTGCCGAAATAAACCTGCGACGCCTGCTCGACGCCGGCAATCTGCACAGGGCCGTTGTTTCCGAGGTAGATCTCGTTGAGATAGGCCTCGAGAATCTGTTCCTTCGAGTAACGCATTTCGAGCAGCAACGCCATCAGCGCTTCCTGCCCTTTGCGCGTGAACGTGCGTTCGTGCGTCAGATAGAGGTTCTTGACGAGCTGTTGTGTGAGCGTCGAGCCACCGGCGACCAGCGACTTGCTGCGAATGTCCTTGAGCAGCGCACTGGCGATTCCGATGATCGAAATCCCCTCATGGCTATAGAAGCGCTTGTCCTCGGTCGCAATGATCGCGTCGACCAGATGCTTTGGTACAGCGTCCAGTGAGACCGGCACGCGGTCTTCCATCTGATTGTCATAAATCGACGTAATGAGCTCCGGCTCAATGCGGACGCCGCGCAGCGTTATGCCGTCCGTGACGCGCTTCACGGTGCGGACGCTCGCACCGTCCATTTCGACCATCACCGGCATGGCGTGGAACTCCATGTCGGGATATTCGAAATTATTGAGGAAGATCTCCAGGTCGTCGTTGACGTATCGGTATTCGCCCGGATTCTCGACGCGCTTTTTCACCTCGCGGTAGCCGACGTGATTGAGCTTCGGCTCGAGGAGCGCGCGTGGATAACTCGTGCCCGGCACGATCTGTTCGGCGTCGGAGTAAACGCGGCTCGGCAGATCCCAGCGCGTGGCGGAGTCGAATTTCTTCGTGATGACGACGTACGTGTAGCCGACGAAGCCGAGGAAGGCGACGAACGTGAGCATCACCAGGAAGGCGAGGCCGGCGGAGTGCCGCCAGAAGAAGTCTTTCAGTCGAGATCGCTTAGCCATGAATGCATTCTTTTGAACGAGACGGGCGCGGCAAAAATGTCGCCAATGGAAAAGGCGGCGCGGAAATCCGGCCGCCTCACCTGGCAGATTGCTGTGCTCGAAAAAGAGTCTAACACCAATGCACGCAGTCACTTTCACGACTCTTGACGGGCTCGGTTATGGCTCCTAGACTCGGCCAAATCTCAAAGGTAAGGAAGGAAGGAACTTATGCGAGTTTATCGAATTCTGGTGGTGATGGTGTTGGTGTCTCTCGTCACGTTCCCGGCGGCGGCCGTCATTCAGGATAAGGAGGTCTTCGACCACGGCTGTGCGGAAGGCATGGACACGAACGACTGCTTCAATGATCCGACCCCCACGACGAGCGGCGGCGATTACATCGCCTGCGCGGCGAAAGGCGGGCGAACCAACCAGGGGTGCTGGCACCTCAGTGTGATCAAGGTGCAGGGCGTCGACCGGTACAGTTGCGGGAAGCATGACAACCCTGGTTCCTGCAGCTGCAACGCCAGCACTCGGACGGCGAAGGGCATTTGTACGTACTACCGATGATCCGCACGGCCGTCGTTACGTTCCTGGCTTTCGCTGCCTGCATTCTCAATGCGGCGACGGTCACCGTGTCGACGCGGCTTCACGACGGCGTTCGGGCAACGAACGCCGTCATGGAGTTTCGCAGCGTCGTTTCCTCGGCTGATCTCGGGAAGACAGAGGCCGACCGTCGCATCACGGTCGCGGCGAACGAACCGTTTTCGCTCGAACTGGAAGATGGGCATTGGGCGCTGGACGTCGTGGCCGAGGGAGTGTGGCATCAGCGCCAGTACTTCCAGGCGGGCGACAAGACCGAGGTTGTCGCGGAGCTTCGTCCCGCATCGACCATCCGCGGCCGCGTTCGCAAAGACGGACCGCGGACTGCGACGCTTCGCTTCGAGCCCACAATGCCGGGGGACGGCGTGTCCGGTGAAACGCCGTGTGCGTTTGAAGAAGCCGCGTTCACGTGTCACGTCCCGGCTGGCCGCTACAACGCGCGTATCGGTGCACCGAAGTACATCGCGCTTTACTTCGCCGCCATCCACGCTCCCGCCGCCAGCGCCGCAAACCTCGGCGAGCTTCCGTTCAAGGCCGGCCAGTCCATTACCGGTCACGTGGAGATCGCGCGCGGTGAAAAGGTGAATGTCCAGGAAGTCACGATCACTGCGAAACCGCGGCGCGGCTCATCGCTGACGGCGGTTAAAGCGAAGCCGGACCAGAAGGGCTTCTTTCACATCGATGGCGTCGCACCCGGCGAGCAGGTTCTCGCCGCCTCGCACCCATCGAGCCTCTCCTCGGGTGACATCGCAATCACAGTGATGCAGGGCGCGGAGGCGGAACTGGCGCGGCCACTCGTACTTGCGCGACCGAGAACCTTATCGCTGATCGTGACACCGCCCGTTGCGCCCGATGGCTCCCGCTGGACCACAACGCTTTCGCGATTGCTTGACGATCCCGTTGCCGAAACGATCGAGACCGGTCAGATCCGAGTGGATGGCTCGTTGTCGTTTACGCGCCTGCAGCCGGGACGTTACAGCGTGGATCTCGTCGACGCCGAGGGCAGCACATTCGCGTACGAAACGTTCGAAGTCGATAGCGATCTCACATTTCCAATCCTCGTTCAGGCGCGCGTGCTGCGAGGCCGAGTTCTTCTCGCCGATCGCCCTATTGAGGCGCGCATCGAGCTCACGGACGGAACGGTGCGGACGGCGAAGGCGAAGAGCGACAGCACAGGACGATTCACAATGATCCTGCCCGAGGCAAAGCCGAAACGCTGGACGGCGGTGGTGTCCGCGGACATTCCGGCGATCGATCGGAAACTGCAATTCGACGAGCTTCCCGCCGAAGATAAAGAGCTCGTCATCCAGCTGCAGAACTACGCACTGACCGGCACATTGATTGATGCCGAAAAGAAACCGGTCAGCGGGATTGTGACAATCGCGGCAGACATCGGACTGAACGACGAACTCGAAATACTGCAACGCTTTCCCGGGGAAGACGGAACGTTCGAGGTGCAAGGCATGGCGCCCGGAACGTATCAACTTCAGGCCGAAGGGGATGGACAACGAAGCGAAATGGTCGAGGTGACGGTAAGCGAGGAGCAGCCCCACGCCGAGATCGTGCTCGCCCTGAAACCGGCGACGGTCGTCAATGGCACCGTCCTCTCGCCGCTCGGTCCGGTCGCGGGTGCACGCGTATGGGTGAGTCCGGCCAGTTCGGAGAGTATGTATTCGCTCACTGAGATCACCGATCCGCGCGGCCGCTTTACCGCGAGGCTTCCGCCGAATATTGCTGAATATGACGTTCACGTCGCAGCATCGGGGTTCGCATACACGATGGGTCACATGCGCCATAAGACGGGGAACGTCGTGGCGACCGTCGTACAGAACGGCGGCTCGATCACTGTGCGAGCACCGCAAGCTGCGGTGCTGCGTTACGCCGGGGCAACGACGTCTGTCGAGAACCTGCGCTATGTGTGGCACACGACGGCGAACGAGAATGGTTCCTTGACCATTCATGCGATGGAGCCTGGGGCGTATTCGCTTTGCAGTGCGGGGGGGTGTGCGGAGGGCGTGTTGTCGCCGTTTGGGGTGTTGTGGTTGGAAGTGAAATGAAGGGAGGTTTAGTGCAAGGGGATAGCGTGCCCTGGTCATCCAGCACACCACACAGTCAGCACCACGGACTTCAAGGCTGGAGACCTCGTGGCATCGCGCGATCGCTTCTGATCACGCAACCTGCAGTTGCTGAACCAAGCTCTCAACTCTGTCCGAGCCTGGCTGGCGCAGCCGGACCGGGCAAGCGAGGAGGAAGAGTGAGGCCGGATCGCCGCATCGCTTCGACGATCACGCGTGAAGCTGAGAGGGTTGGGCCGGCGTGGAGCGTGCCGCTCACTGCGATTGCTTCGATGTTGACGATGAGCCGTGCAGCGCCCGGCGGCGCGCGATAGCGCAGGGTGGCTCACGGGCGGCCGCGACGAACCGCGTCCGCCAAGACTGTGTTTGTTGGCTGCACGGCCGTACTTCACGTGCCACGCAGTTACTCACGCGCCACGCAGTTACTCACGCGCGATCTTGCGGCTGCCCGAGCGCGCGCAAGCGCGCGGAGCCTTGGAACGTGCGGCCATGACAGCCCACGACACCGTCTTGGCTGCCCACGGGGCGATGCACGTCTCGGCCGCGGGTCGGGCGGTGGAAGGGGAAGCGGTGGGATGAGATCTATGGCCAGTTCGTACCGTTCAATCGACGAACAACGGCAGAGAAACGAGGCGAGCAACTGATCCGTCGCCGTTCACGGCCAACCAGAAAGTGGTTGAACCGGAACGGCCGACCGCGCCGCCACGGAAGATCCGAAGGAAAGCGCCCGACTCACTTGGACGATAAGGGTTTTCGATCAGCGGTGAAAGTTCCGCGTAACAACCTGCGACCGCCATCGTTTCCACACTGCCAATTAGCGCGTGAGGATGGGCAGCCCGCGACAGAACGACTCGTTGTGGTACATACCGTTTCTCAAGTTCCTCCTCGTGTCGTTCGGCTGTCTCGATGAGGGCGAGCAATTGATCCCCCGCCACCTGCCTTTCGACTTGAGCGAGCGCCGCGAGAGGAAAAAGAGGACTAGTCGTTTCGACGAGACGTGGTGACTCATCGCAGAATGATGCTTTGGCACGGACGAATATTGTGTCGGCGACGGAAGGCGAAACGTCAAGTCTTTGAGGGAACGTGCGGCAACACAACGCGCTCAGCGATAAGACCGCAACGATGATTCTTGTCGCCATTCGTCTCCTACCGCTTTGGGATCCAGATGCGCCCGTTCGTGAAATTGATGTAATAGCCAGCCGCGTCCTTGTGATTCACGTATTCTAGTCGCTCGTTCGTGATGCCGAGTTCTCGACGGATCTTGTTCTCGTAATCGACAGTGTCGCCGGTCAGGTTCGTACTCGAGTAGTGGTCTTTCAGTTTATTGACTCCATGACCGAGCATTTCGTGCATGACGATCATGGCGAAATCAAAGGTCCCGCCGTTGTTGTTTCCACCGATCACCTGGCGCATCTTAGTGAAATTGACGTGCGTCATGGCTCCCGTCTGCGCCGCCATCCCGTGAGCTGATTTTGTTGTCTGCCTCATGATGTAAGTTGCCCCTGGTGCGAGGGCTTTCTGTAGGTCTGCTCGTGCCGTAGCGCTGCCAACTTGTTTTCCGTTCGCGTCCGCGATGATCTGACCGGTCGCCTGAAGTTGACCATTGTCGTACTTGAGACCGATTCCAGTTTTCGCCTCCAGTTGCTTACGCAGATCCTCTTTCCCTTGAGTGTCCGTCAGCTGGTCGTAGATTACCGCCCCTGTGGGATCAGTGTTCGTCAAGGGTCGGTTACGTACATATTCGTAACGGTTCCAACGCTGAGGATCACCAACGGCCTTCTTCACATCCAGAACTGGATCGACGGATAAGAAGCGCCCCCATCCCGGGTGGTAATAGCGGGCGTGCATATAGTCCAGACCGGACGGATCGCGTTCATGTCCGGTGAACTTCTTGGCGTCGCTCACCCCGAATGCGATCGACGCTCCGAATGGCAGGTACGCAGCCGCCCCAACCTGCATGCCGCCGCCATCGGTGGTCAGGCGCGGGCTGCCGAGGTGATCGGTGTGGTAGTGCAGAGTCTTCGTGTACGGCCGCAAGATCACCTCGAACCTTCGCCCCGGTACGCCGCTGCACCACAGGCCACGAGCGCGCATTCGCGATGGTTGCGCGGGCGGAACGTGCGCGATGCCATGCTCGAACCGACATGCCGGGCGAGGGTGGGCGGAGATCCGATCATTACGGGCGTGCAAGTCGACGGATCACTTTCCGACGCTCGATCACTTTCACTGTCCACCAGGCGAGACTAAAGTGATCGCGCGTCGCCTTGATCTCGGATCATCTTCAACTGTCCTCACGATGAGATTTAAGTGCATCGCGCGTCGGACAAGAGCTGTCGCCGATCACTTTCACCGTCTTCCCAAGCGAGATTCATCCGACCGCGGACGCTTAATGCGATTACGAGATCGACAGTCGCTCGATTACCAACCATTTCGCGCGGCCGTTATGCGCACTCGTCCCGGCAGATCGAGCTCGATGCGTGGGGAAGTGCTCTCGCCGGTGTTGCGTGTTTCAACATTGAACGAGAACGTGGTCGTGAACGATGTACTGACGTCCGTTGCAAACTGCCACGTCTTCACGTTTCGAGCGGCTTCGCCTGCAAGCATGCGATCCCCGGATCTCACTTCAGCCTTCGATACCTGACCATCGCTCACCTCGACGTCGATCACGACATCGCCGGTGATACCGACGTTCCATGCCATCTCGGGATACTGCGGCACTTCTGCACGGCGAACAACCAGCGCGGCCGGCGTCGAGCGGCCGCCAGGCCACGGCACCGACTCTGGCACACTCTTCACGTCATTGACTTCCGTCACGACGAGCTTCGTCCGATAGGCGTTCAAGTGACCGTACCGTCGGCTGCGAGTGCGATTTGCAAACGCCGACGTTTGCGGGAACGAGAGATCATCAGGCGCAACAAGCCCAGGGCCATTCAGTTCACCCGTGAACGTCACGTGCGCTCTTCGCGACGCCCAGGAGTCTCGTTGCCTTTGCAACAATCGGCTTAGTTCGTCGCTCGTGACTGCACGCGCAAACTCGACCCACGTATTCGGTTGCACGTCGATGCGACACGTTAGTTCATTCGGGTCGTAGAAGATCTGATGCTCTGCGCCAACGAGATAGATGCCTGATATCGTCACGATTCGCCGCTCGCCAGCTTCGATAGAGCCGAGTGCTTCGCAAAGAGTCGTTCGACTCCCAGCCGCCGGTGCTGTGACCGGGGCGGCCGCACATCCCATCGAGAACACTAGCAGCAAAGCAGAAACGAGTTGGTGTTTCATGGAGGCGTCGTCCACTCCGGGAACTGTCTATTCCCCTGATTCGTGGGAGTCAACCTGTACGGTCCTTGTGGATTCGCCAGGATCCTCCTGATCGCTAAGTCAACGTCGGCTGGAGTGTTTGCCCAGCTCCCAACGTGCAACCGGTGCAGCCTGCGTTAAACGTTTGATTGGCTGACCGATAAATGGAGTGAGTTATGCGGAAGGCATTTGTCTCCGTTTGAAACGCTGTAAGGTTTCTCGTGAGATCCCAACTCGCCGCATTCGTTGTAAACGATGAGGCGAACCCTTGCGCGTTCAAAACATGCGTACCTTCGTGTCCCACGGCTGATCGCAGTTCTGTTCCGCGAACACCCGTTTGAAACATCACCGATGCAGTCATGCCCATTGTGCCGTCCGCATTACCTTGGAGCTGTGGCGTTGTAGTGCCAGCAGTGCCAGGCGCAAGATTTCCGAAACCGACAGCTATTCCGTTGTCGACCCCCTGATCGCCGTATGCGGCAGCAGCAGCTTTCACTGCGTCATCATTGCTCTGCAAATCGGCCTGACGCGCGGCCTCGAACGCCTGACGAAGCGACGCAGCGCTCGCTCCGGATGGATTACGACGGACCGGCGACCGCGTTTCAGGAGACGATCGCCTCACTATCGAAGCAACTGCAAAGCGCCGGGCCAACACCGTCGCCGCTACCTGGCCATGACGCAACTGGATCCCCTCACCCCGATCAAAGCTCACCTGCGGAAGTACCGCGACAGACTAAGCAGTGACTTCACCGCGATCGATGAAGAAGTAGCGGCCCAGCTCGAACAAGTTCGCCTCGATGCCGTCGCCGCCGGCGACCAGGCGCTAGCGAAAGAGACGTGGTGTCTGAAGACCGCGCTCGAGATGCAGCAGAAGTTCGTCGCTGCATTTCTCGACATGAAGGCCGGGCGTTTCTACGACGCATGGTGCACTCTCGAACGCATCGAGATCGCGGCGCTCGGCCTCGCTCGCCACATGAAGCTCGATGATGAATACGCACTGGCGTTCATCGATGAGCACGTGGAACGTTTTCAGAAGCTCTATCCGTACGCCATCTTCATGAGTCCGGCCTACGTCGAGAAGGAAGTTCGGTGCTCGATCTGTGACTCAAAGATCTCGATCCGAAGCGGGTGCGAGCACCGTGTCGGTGAGATCTACGACGGCATCAAGTGCCTTCGCATCGTAACGATGGCCGAGATGCTCGAGATGTCATTCGTGCCGACGCCCGTTCAAAAATACTCGGTGCCATTCCTCAAGGACGCGAAGACCGGGAAGCAAGTCGATCACTACGACTACTCGCTTGTGCGCTACGTCGTTCGTGGCCTCCGGTCACCATTCGACGGTTGGACCATGCATCGCACGACCGCTCGCCACCCGCACCGGCTCTACAACCACGTCGGCCGGAACGATAAGTGCCCGTGCGATTCGGGGAAGAAGTACAAGAAGTGCTGCCTCTCCGAAGCTGGCGTCCTCCGGCCGCACATCGATATCGACTTCGACGTGCCTCCACCCGAGGATCTTCCAGCCGTCGAGTTCTCGCGTAATCGCTGAAGGATTCCTCACGCGAAGCCGAGGGAGGCTCAGTCACATATCGACCGCCCGGCCCCGTTGACGATCGCGCCGCGCGGCACTTCGTCGGTGTGTAGCGACGGCCGCAAGAGCGACCGTCGCTCTGGCCGAAGAGTTTGTCATTCGATCGGGCGGGGGAACGAGATAGCTCCGGAGTCTGAGCACGTCGCTCCGTCGTCGTCGCTACATCGATCCACAAGTGCCGCGAGGACGGATCGTCAAGGGTTCAAGTGCGAAGACACGGCCCTTGACGATCCGTTCTCGCGGCACTATTCGCCGCCCTGCGGCGACGACGGAGTGATGTGCGGCCGTCTCGCGCCGGCGGGCGGGGGAACGTTGCTATCTCGCTTGGACGCGCCGGCCGAGACACGCCGTGGCCGTGTCAGCCCAACGGGGTTAGGTTGGGCTGCACGGCCCGGCGTGGCGAGCGCCGGCGATTCTTGCACGCCCTGGCCGCGCTTAGCTGCGCAGCGCCGACGCGATGAACGATCGCGCTCGCGCTGTAGATGCGCGGCGCTGCGTCAGCTACAGCGGTTTCTCCACCGACGATAAACGCGCCGATCGACGCCGTCCCCGGGCGTGGAGCAGAGCGGCCGGCGTGGGGACGCCGGACGCTCTGCGGGGGTGGAGCGTGCCGCTCATTGCGATGACTTCGATGATGACGACGAACCGTGCAGCGCCCGGTGGCCGCGCGTGAGCGCGAGGGTGGCAGACGTGCAGCCGCGACGAACCGACGTCGGCCTAATGCTCGTTTCGGCGGCGCGCGTAGACGCGCCCGTCGCAGACGCGCATTAGGCCGCACCACAGGCGATGAACGCGCAGACCAAAGGCAGTGCGGTGGAACGATCAACTCACGATGACGCGAGCATGGCGCGCTGCTTGCCGCGTGCACGGTCGCATTCCGCTTCGCACGCGCCTGCAAGCGGCGCGACATGCGTCCCATTCGCACGCCTCGTGCAGCCACGCGAGCGTCCTGCAACTCGCCCGGTTCGTAATTCCGACGATCGCAACGACGCTACCGCGACATATCACCACGCGAGCGCGGCCGACGAAGATCCGTGCCGCACGAAGGGCATTCATCATTTACCGCTGCCTTCATCACCCAGATTCTCCTCCGCCCCACGCGGACGAGAGCAACCGTTGCCGGCAACTTGCAGCGCGGACAACGCGCGCCGTACAGGATTAGAAGAAACGCTATCACCATCCAACCAGGAAGAATGAACGCCAGTCGTTCGTCCACCGTGAGCGCAAAGTAGATGATCGTCAAACCGACTGCAAAAAACAGCACGACCAGCAGCGCGTGACGTGTTCGAAGGCTCATCGTCATGGATCGATGCCCAATTTGTTCAATACGTCCTGGCCAGTCAGTACGGCCGTACCGCTTTCGCTCGCCGACATCCCAGCACCTTCTGACAGTCCATACGATAGAGAGCCACCGAGGAACCCTCCCGCCTTCGAGAAGACGAGTGACACACCAACACCAACACCTCGGCCCAGAGTGAAGTTTGTCTCCGTCGTAGCGCCGCGTTGATCGGATGGTATACCCCTGAATAAGCCGACAGTACCTTGAAGGCCAATCGAGGCGCGCAGCGACGCTGTATGCACACCTCCCGTGGCGGCAACAGCCGAATGCTCGGGGCCAATTCGATTGACCGTGCGCATTAGTGACGCATTTACCGACCCGCCGCCGATCGCAACGAAGCTCGCAGTTACCCCGACACTTACGGTAAAGGCACCTGGCGTTGGCGGTGTGCCGTTCGATGCGCTTCGCATTGTCGGAGTCGTGCTCGCGGCGTTGTTCTTCGCCATCCGTTCGATGTTCTGCGGCGTCAGTCGCAACACGGTCTCGACCGGCGGCGGCGGACACTTCTCTATGTCGCACGTGGGTTTCATCTGCCGACCGTCAGGGTCCTTGTAGCGCAGCGGGTTGTTGATCACGTAGCTGTAGCGATTCCATCGCTGCGGCTCTTTCAGAGCTTTCGCTTGATCCAGCACTGGATCGACGGATAAGAACCGGCCCCACGTGGGCGTGTAATACCTGGCGTGCATGTAATCCAACGCCGCGGAATCGCGTTCGTGGCCAGTAAACTTCATCCGTTCGTTGTCGGGGACGGTGAACTCCTCACCGAAGGGGTGCAGTTCCCGACTGGACACTTTCGCCCCGCCGTTTCCGGTGATCAGGCGCGGTGTTCCTATGTGGTCCGGATGAAAGTGGAGCGTCCGCTCCTGCGACCACACTTCCGCGGCCAGGAGTTGGCCGTCGCGGTAGATATAGTCCTCGTCCCATCTCCATTGGGCGGAGGGACTGGGGCGCTTGAATCGGCGGAGAACCTTTCCCGACAGATCGCGGATGGTCCAGTCTGAGCCGAGCTCGATGTTGCTGGCGGTGATGCCGATCGTGGCGATCCGTTCGTCGCTCGCTGTGTACAAATGGACCGCTCGGACCGTGCCCATCTGCGATTCCGTGATCATGTCTCCGGCGTCGTATTTGAACGTGCCGTCCGGAGAGGTCCGCATCCTGCCTGCCAGGTCATAGTCGGCTTGCGTCGTCATTCCCGGCCTGGAAAACGTCGTGACCTGGTTTGTCGCCGGATTCACGGTCAGCGTTCTGAGCTCGGGCGAAAAACCGGGCTTGAACGTGCGGATCGTCGACAGGTTGCCGTTGCGGTCGTATGTGTATTCCTGGCGATGGCCGGCCGTCGATTCACCGCCCGACCGGAGTCGGCCAACCCCGTCGTATACGTACTTTTTCGCGCCGATCCCCGAGATGTTGCCCGCTCCGTCGTAGCGATAGAGGCCGCTGTCCCACGGCGCGGCGTTGGCTTCCGTCACCGGTTGCACGGAGGCCATCGCCGATGCAGCGATCGCGGTCGACTCCATCGCCCGGACGGGCTCAACATCGGCTCTGCCTGTTGCCGGCGGGGCGATGCTCCCTTCCCACGCGTTCCCGACCGGCACTTCCTCGACCCGCAGAACCCGAGGGTCGTGGCTCAACAGTCGCGCCTTCGCCGCTGTCGCGCGGATCATCATGCCCTCGAATCCAACCTCGGCATACATCTCACGCTGACAACGACATGTCGCCAGCAATTGCGCCGCAAAGGCGTCGACGTCGTCGATCATTCCCGAATCGATCGCCACGCGATACCGGCCCAGTCCTGCCGAGGGGGTCGGCAGCGGGAGAAACTTCCCCCCATCCGCGGCGGCGGTCAGCGCCGACGCGAGGCAGAGTGCGAAAGCCATCATTTTCTTTCTCATTGCACTCCCTTGCGCAGCGCATTCAACTCAGTACTCCAAATCAAGTGAACCGGCTGCAGTGGCCACCCCTCCGCGCCGATCCCTGCCAGCCCGAGAAGGACTCGGGCCTCGTTCAGTCGATTTCGCAGTTCGTTGAAGTGGATGGCCTTCACCTCCACAGAAACGAGCGCCGGATCGGTAAATGCCGCCGTCGTCAAACCTGCCGCGCTGCGCACCGCGGTCACCGCCGTCCGCAGTTGCAGGATATGTTGCGCGCGGATGCCTGCATTCGGCTGCAAAGGATCGTCCTCCAGAATCACCGTTGTAGCGAGGTCGGGAGCACTCGGGCCCGACGAGATGCTGCTCTTCTGTGCGATCAAGTGATAAACATAGGCGTTCGAGGGAGCGACCGCGAGGTCCGTATACGAGCGCGCTGCAGGCGACGTCACGGTGGTCAGAACGGCGCCGTTCCGATAGATGACAAACTGATCGGCCTCCCCTGAATACGACCAGGTCACGGCCACCTGACTGGTCGTAACCGCCCGCGCAGAAACGACGGCAGGGATCGGAGGAATTACGGTAATGACCGCCTGTCCTGAGATCGTCCCGGCGCATCCCCTGCTGTCGGTGGCACTCACGACAGAGTACGTGTAGGTCCCCATTGGAGTGACCATGCGCTTCTGCGTTGGAGAGGTCACCGTCTGGGCCGTCTGCTGGTCGTTCCACCGCACAGTCCACGGACCGACGCCAGTCAGCGTGGCGCGGATCTCCGTACTGCTTCCCTGTGCGATCGTGGCCGTGCCGGTGGCCGCGGCGGATGTCGGAATGACCGGGACGACGGCTGTGGTGCTGGTGCGTGTGACTCCGCAACTCGTGGTCACCGTGACGGTCAAGGCGACCGCTTGTGTACAGGAAGTTCCTGGAGAGAAAGTCACCGTGGGAGTCGTCGCAGATCCCACTAAAGTACCGCCGGTAATCGTCCAACTATACGTTGCACCGGGGAGAGCAGGAACCGACGCAGTCGCTGTTTCAGACGCAGCGATGATCGAAGGAGCTTCGATCTCAACCGGCGGCGCATCGCAGACCGTGACGGTCACAGAATCCAACGACTGGCCGGAGCAGCCGAAGAAATCGCGGACGTCGACGATCGAGTAAGTCGTCGTCTCGCTGGGCTGGACCGGTCGCGTGCGCACGACCGGCTGATTGAGGCCGCCGGAAATGAGGTTGCTCTGTACCGCCCCGTCCGACCAGCGTACCGTGGGCGCGACTCCTACGGCTTCGAATTTGATGTCCCGCGGCGCATCGCCGCGAACGTGAATATTGGGGGCCGTCAACTGCGCCTTGACGACCATCTTCGCCGGAAAAATCGGGAATACCTTCGTCGTAGTGCTGCTCAACCCACAGGCCGGATCGGTGGACGTTGCCGTGAGCGTGATGGTCACGACGCCGCTGCAGCCGGGACGGAACCGCACCCGATGAGGAACAGGCTCGGTCAGTCGCTGCGCGTTCGTCACCGTCCACGAATAGCTCGTGTTCGGTTCTGCCAATGCGCCAATTGATTCGATCGTAGACGACAGGATCGACCATGGTCCGTCGAAATCAGAGCCTGGCGGTACGGTGCATATCGGAGTGGCAACCGTCACAGTAGCTGATCCCTCGGTCGTTCCCGCGCATGCTGCTCCGTCGGTGATGCTCGTAATCGTGTAGGTAACCGTCGTCGCAGGCCGGACCAGCCTGGTGATCACCGGAGTCGCGGCAGGAACGGTCTGTGAAAGACCGTCGCTCCACAAGACCTGCCACGGACCAAGTCCCGACAGAGCGAGCTGGATCGTCGCGTCCGTAGTCTGGCCCGGAGGAATGGTCGCCGAGCCGCTGACCGAGGCCTTCGCACCGATGATGGCGAAATCCGGCGTCGCCCCGCTCTTCGACTCACAGCTGGTGGTCACGGTCACCCTGAGTTTCACCGTGCCGGAACATCCGGGGGTGAACGAGACCGTCTGCCCCGTCGTACTGCCGTTGATTACTCCGCTCTCCTCGAGCGTCCATGCGTAGCTGGCCCCCGGCGTCGGGCTGACCGCGGCGGAAGTCATGACATTCGCAATCGGCTCCTCCGGCATGGCGATCGTGACCGAGGGACTGGCGCAGGCGGTCGACACGTTCACCGTGGCCGTCGCGCTGTCCGCGGAACAGGTGTCGTTCTTCACCCGCGCGAAGTAGACGCGCGTGACGTCGGCAGCGCTGATTGTGAGCGCTGGATTCGTTTTTCCGTTCAGCAGCACGTCACCGGCGGCGGTCCGTTCAAACCACTGAACGGCAGTCGCCCCTGGTGGCAGCGTCAGCGTGATCGTAAAGCCGACGCCGGCGTTGACCGTCTGTTGTGCAGGAGTGGGAGGGCTGGGAGCGAGGTCCTCGCAGAAGCCCGATACCTTGATTCGCTCCGGACGGGCCATCGTGCTGGTTCCCTGAAACTGTTCGTACAATGGTCCATTGGTCCCGTCGCTGTTGAGATGCTGGATCCGGCTCAGCATACCGCTCGGGTGGTATGCGATGCCGTTGGCATAGGCACCCACGGCTGTGGCCAGACCCTGCGACCGCGTCGTCGTGACAGAGCGCGCCGGAACCGACAACCCTTCGCAACCGACGCACGTCGGATAGTCGACTGTCTTCACGGCGCCGAGATCGTCGTACTTGTACTGGTCGGTAAACGTCATGCCGGCCACCGCGGTGCTCTTCGCGGAGACCGCGCCGCCAGGGCCCGTATATTTGTGGCTCTCGGTGACTGTCTGCACTCCACCGGGAAGAGCCTCGTGACGGTTGTAGCGGATGGCCCGATCGAGTTTTCCCAGCGACTTGTCGTCGCCCAGATTGGCGCGGTCGAAGAAGAACTCCTTGAACTTCACCGCCTGCGACTCCACGAACGGAACTGCGCCCGTCTTCACCAGAGTAAGACGCTCGGCTTTGTCATATTCATAGGTCATCGTGGCAACGGCGGTGGTCCGTTTCGTGGCATGACCGCGTGCGTCGTAGTACTCGTAGGTCGTCGTTCCCGCTTCCGGGTGCGTTTCGGATTTCAGCAGTCCCGCACCGTCATAGTCGAACTGGCGGGCCGGTGACGGGGAGCCATCGAGCCATATCCAGCGCAAGCGGTCGCCGACGTCATAGTCATATTCCGTGACGTGATTCTCGCCGACGTAGTTCTCGCCGCTCGGATCTTCAGTGACCTTGATCAGACGGCCAAATCCGTCGACTTCCTCGATGACCCTCACCGGAGCCATGTCGTCCTCGGTCGTGGCCACGTCGACCGTTCGGTGGGTCTCCCGGTTGCCCGTGTAAGAGAAACGAGTCTCCTTGTCATCGGGCTGCCTCACCGTCTCTACTCGCCCCTGCGGATCGTAGAACCACCGCGTCGACTTCGAGGCCGTTGGAAGTAGCTCGTAGTCACCGTTCGACCTGGCCTGCGGAGTGGTTTCGCGGACTTCGCGCCCGAAGACGTCGTATTCAATCCACGAGGTCGACCAGGAGCTCGGCATCTTCCGGCTCTGCTGGACCATACGGCCAAAGCCGTCATAGTGATAACGCGCCAGCGTCAGTTCCGAACCTGGAGCCGCTGATGTCCCTTCCTTCCATTGCGCGACCGTCACACTGGCGGGAGCCGAGACCGATGCAGCGGTATAGGTGTATTGCGTCCAGGCCGAGCCGCTGGGATGCATCTCGGTGACGCGGCCCATGTTGTCATAGGCGTACCTGGTCGGCACAAGAGCAGTGTCGCGGCTCGTGATGGGCAGAGCCGTCGAAAGGTCGACATCGAGATCGGCGCTCTTGAAAGGCACGCCGTCGTATTTCGTCTCTCTTCTGACGCCCGAACTGTACAAATGAGTGAGCTTGTAGTCGGGAGCTCCGGACGGCGCGGTGCAATTATCCGCCAACGGTGCGGTCAGCGGCCTTGTATCGCCGCCGAAGAACGACTCCTCCGTCGTGTTTCCTCGCTGGTCGTAGGAGAAGAATGAATAGAGGTCGCGCGTCGAGCCCCAACCGCGGTGGACGCGCTTCCCAAGCAGGCGCCCGGTATGCAAGTCGAAGCAGACATCCGTCTGGCTCGACGTGGTTCCCACCGCGCCGCCCGACTCCGTGGCGACCACGGAATCGTAGAGCGCCGTGAGCCAGGGACTGTCGCGGGGAATCTGGACGATCCCCTCCGAGGCGCGTCCATAGCTGGTAGTGGTCGTGCGCGTCACGTTCCCGAGGGCCGTACCGCTGGCCGTGACCGTCCGATAGTGGCCGAGACCGTCCCAGTCATCGGACGTCGTCGTCACCGAACGATTGCCATCATCGTTCTGAACGACCCGCTGCGACTTCACACGGCCACCGACGATCGGTCCGTACAGCAGTGCGGCGTCATCGTCTTCATACTGAACGTACGTGGTCTGCCGAAGAATCAGCGGCCCTCCGACAACGTTCGGAGCAAGAACCCTTTGCGAGAGTCCCCTGAGACCGGTCGGATCGGGCAAAAAGTCAGTAAATGGGCGACCGTAGTGATGCCCGGGGACGTTGCCAGGGAGCGTCGAGACGTCGAAGTAGTTCTCCGTTACCTTGCCGGCCGGATCCGTAATCGTCGTCACTTGATAAATGGGGGGTGCGTGTGGATCGTCGTGGCCGGGAGAGAGATCGTCCTCGCTCCCTACGCTGTACGTCCATTTCAGAGGCGACGTCGAGCCGCGCGGATGAAGTTGCCTCTCCAAAACTCCCCATGAGTACTGAAAATAGATCTGACCACCCGAATGCGCCGGTTTGGTATAAGTCTGCCAGGTCCACGTTACTGTGCCTCCTGTCGGGAGGGACATTGACAACGGCAGGCCGGGCGGCTCGCTGCCCCCGAAGCCGCTTATCTCGTACTTGAATCCTACCTTGGTTCCGTCCGGACTGACCATGCCGCTGAGCAGCCAGACATTCGCGGTCGTACTCCAACAATTTCTCGAGACCGTGTGCATATCGAATGGGCGCCCCAGCCGGGCTGTCTCGTACTCGAAGGAGTAGGTCGCGCCGTCTGCGAACCGGACCGACTTGATCATGCGATGCTCGAGGTTCCCGTCGTAAGGGATGAGTGAGGCGGAGAAGGTGCGTACAGGCGCGAAGGTCAGCACGTGCTGTCGCCCGTTCTCGATGATCTTCCAGGTGTCGGGGGTGTCATAGTCGATGCGATAGAGCTCCGACTCGGACGACTCGCCAGACCGCCGGGTTACCTTGTCGAGCCTCCACCACGTCGAGCGGTCAGGGGAGGGGCTGAAGTAGTGCTTCGTTCCGTCAGGGAACTCGATCGTCCGGACGTTGGCGGGAAGAGCGATCATCCTGAGATACGAACCATCCTTCGTGTAGCTCACCTCGCCGGAAAACGCGCCGCCCGTCTGACCGAAGAGCCCGCCAAACTGGTGGTCGGCTCCATCAGGACTCTCGTACGTCCAGGAGGTGTTGGAGACGGTTGGATCCGAGGGATGATAGAGACGACCAAGGCTCAGAATCCAACCCATGCCTGCATTGGCGCGCCGGTTGGCATAGGCGACAGTACCGGGGTCAGACCCACAATTAGACCCTAAGTACTTCTCTGCCTCCCACACGTTGCCATTGGAGTGCAGCACGAGTTGCAGCGCAGCCCCTTCTGCCAACGGAAACGATCTTCCGATCGGGATGCTGATCGTAAGATTGCCATTGAAGGCATTGATGCTGTCATAGTCGTTGAACTGATAGACGCTGTTGGCGTTGAATCCTTTGGCGTGGTTGACGTGCTGCCATGCGAGCAGTGGAAATGTCAGGACCGCCGCTCCGAGGAAGGCCGACAGGAAGCGCAAGCGGCTCATTCGGTCACCGTCCAGTGAGACAGGCGAATTCCCTGCGGATCGATCAAGACGAGGACGTCCCCCTGCTGGACCGTTGCCGGCGCCGCAGGACTGTCATCCAGCGGCTTGAGCGTCGCCAGCGACAGTTCCACCACCCCGTTGGGGTCGAGGTCGAGGTCGAGGTCGGAACCGTCTCCGGTACCAGCTGACCAGACGCCCACGCCGGGCCGAACATAGAGCAGCTCGACAGCAGGGCTCTCTACTTTGATCGACGATTGTCCAATCAGGGCATGAACGGCGATCTCACCGCTGGCATAGCCGAACAGCGGAGCCGCCGAGGCTACGTTCTCTCCGCTAACCACGTTGATGATGCCCCACAACGATGATGAGATATTCGCGTCGGGCTCGCTGATGCTCACCGTCGACTGCGCGGTTGCGCGCGCGGTTCCCCGCACGAAGCGAATTTGAACGACGTCGCCGATCCGTTCCCGAACCATCCCCAGCCATGCCACCTTCGTTCCGGGCGACACGTTTCCAGCGGTCACACCTGAACCACTGAAGGCAATCGTCGGCGCAGCGGCCCATGCCGATCGTGAAATCATCAACGTCGAAGCAATCAACGTGATTGTGAGAACAGTCTTGACAAGACGGACCCCGAGCCTTGCGACACCTTGCGTCGACACAGCAAATCCTTTTTGATGACGGGTAGAGCTGGATCCGAGCGTTGCGATTTTGCGTTTCATCGGTCGCGTTCCGCGCGTCTACTGCATGGAGAGAAGCACAAGGATTTCCCCGATGCCGCTCTGCAAAGGCTCCAGCGCCTTGCCAATGATCGTTCCGGGCTGATGGAACTCGCGGGCGTTGATCGCCATCGGCTCCGAGCGCATGGCGGTACCCGAGGTATCGCTGGTGACGAGGAGGTCTCCGATCTGTATCGGTTTCAGGCGCGCGTCGACACGCACTTTGACCCGACCGGTGGTGGCGACTTGCTCCATGCCAGGACCTTCAATGCCGAGGCTGATTCCCGGCTGCGCGGAAACCACGCCTGCGACAGTGGTGTCGTACGACTTCGTCGAGGCCATGACCTCGTTGTTTCGCTCGCGATTGAGAATGACCACGGTTCCCGGAGCAAGGTCTGTCAGGGAAGGAACCCATTCCGCAACATCCTGATAATGCGCCTTGATGTTGATACCGGTCACCGTGCCGCGGAAATCTGCATCGCCGTCGACAGAGAGAGCGTAAAGACTGCTGGTTGTGGGTGTGCCGCCAATGATGACATTTCCAGCCATATAGTTCGTGTCATTGATACCTGTCTGGTAAAACGCGTAATCGCTGGTCGCGGCCACATCCTCGACAAACACTCCGTATCCGAATCCGGCGGAGCTGCCCGACGATAATACGGAAGTCAACCTGAGTCCGAAGACTTCATCGATCGTTCCGCCGCCCGTCGCACCGGTTTCGATGAGCGCACCATGCATGCGATGGAGGACGCCCTGGCCCGTCATGAAGGTCCAGGAGTGCGAGCCGTACAGGTCGCCGTTGTTTGTGGCTCCGGTCAGCACGCTTTCAGTTACTTGTATTGCGAGGCCCTTGTCCGTCTGCGACACGGTCGTCTCCACAGTCGGCTGATGTGATACGAAAATACCATTGGAATTGTCAACGCCATGCTGGACCAGCAGGCGAGCGTTAAACGTCCCCGCATGGTTCAAGGCGACCGTTCCATCCGGGCTGATCCGCATCCGCTCAGAAGAACCGACGCCAAAGACCAACGGTGCGCTGGCGAGATTCCACAAGGCCATTGCATTGGCCCCGCCGGCGGTCGCTGTCGAACCGGAGCCCAGGCTGAGCAGCCATCCTTTGAGCGTAGAGCCTTCCGCAAATCGCAAACCCGAGTATGCGGGCGCCGCAGATGAGCCGGTGTTTGCATTGTTGAGTTCGAAGAACGTGCCGGCATTCTGATCTCGCCGGAGAGAGGCGAAGCCATCGCCTCGTACCGTGAACAGAGATGTATTCGAGGAACTGAGAATGACGAACCTGGAAGTGGAATCGGACGTCCCCAACCGCACGTAGCTGTTTGGAGTGGCTGCGAGGCTGTCGAGCAAAACTCCTGTCTCAGCGTCGAGATCCAGAGAGCCGCTGGTTCCAGTCAGGCTCTCCGTCACCGGAGTGAGACGCGAGCCGGTGCGAGCATCTGCGCGCGGCAGAAAGCGTAACTCCCGTTCAGGCTCCGTCGCATCCCCTATGGGATTCTGTGCTTGCGGCACCTTCATCTCGGCGGGGTTGTCCGGCATGGTGACCGGGTGAGGCTCAGGAGCCTGAGCAAGAAGGGTCGAAGCGGCCAGACAGACTACGAGCAGAGCGACACGAAACGTCGACATGAATGAACTACCTTTCTGTAGCAGATACGGCGGCGAGGGAAGTACCGCCGGCACCGAACCCATTGTTGGACGCGGCGAGAATGCCATCCCGAATGTGATGCCGTCAACTGCGGATATACATCACCAGATTTTTCTTCTATCGCGCGGCACAACCATTGGAAGCTCACCTATAGATGCGCAAACTACTCATGCTAAAGAGCATGGAGCTCAACACCCGATGCTCCTGATTGCTGCGCTCGCCACGTTCATCAATGAAAATCGAGCCACAAATTTACAGATCCCTTCAGTGGACTTCTACAAAAAAGAACAAGAGACCCTTCGGCGCATCAATCTGTACACACTGCATCCCGGTCTCCGAGTAGATGACGTGCTCCGCCGTTCACGGTCCATGAGCCGTTCTGTGCGCGATCGAGCGACCGTAGTGATGAACGACGATTCGATCACATTGAAGTGAGAATACCTTGACGGCAAGTACGTTCCGGCCCGACATCATTCCATAGATCGGGACGTCGAACATACCGATCCGTGGCGATCGTCTTCCGTTACGCGGCGCTGTATGCGCCGGCGACCGAGGCCAACTGTGCCGGGGTGATGTGCGGTGGCGTGTGCGGGATCGAAGGATTCGATTTCTGCATCCACACCTTCGGAGATCAGACCATCGGCTGCAAGAGCGTCGTTCCCGGTGGATGCATGAGCATGCGCAGTCTGCTCTGTTGTCCACGCGACCTATGGGTTGAGGCTGCATGCGAACGGCCCTTTGCGTTGCCGTTGTATGGATCACGGTAGCCGTGACGGCGGCATCCGACCCGGTGGGCCAGGTCTTCACCGGGATTTTCGACCGCACCAGCAACGAAGCGATCGCGAGCGCGCCACTCGCACGTGTTGATGCAGGCAAAGTCGTCACGGTTGCGCCCCGACCTCCGACCGAGAGAACGTCCGAGTCTTCCTCAGTCTCAGCCGCCCGAACGTCCGCAACAGTCGAGACGTCGAGCGGATCCAGCTGTCGATCAACGGCAGAAAGCCGGATGCCCTCTTCGACGGCTCCGATCGAATTTATGCGGCGTGGTACGGCATCCGGGGAACGACCGCGCAACTGGACTCACAATCGAAAGCACTGCGTCTGCCCGCGCGTGTGCTGAACTGCGGCCGGGCCACATCCTCACTCTTCGGGAGGAGTTGCAGACATTGCCGTCGGTCGCGGTGTCATTGCTGGCGCCGGCAGAGACACTCGATGGAGAACTGATCCGCGTCGAAGCGCGGCAGCCGGCAGATGTCGACGCATTGCAACACTCGGCGATCCACGTCGGTGAACCCGTCGTGCTCCAGGCATTGTCGATGGAACCGCTCGACGTCGTGCTCATCGTAGGACCATGGCGGTTTCGCGAACGGATCGACCTCTCGAACGGTGTCGATGAAAAGGTCGTTTTCGATCTGCATCCCATTGTCGTCAGCGGCGAGGTTTTCTATGGTCGCGAGCGCGCCGCGAACGCGGAAGTCGCGTTCGAAGCCGATGACGGCCATGTCCGCGTGACGAGCGATGACGCCGGCCGATATCGGGCAACGCTCTGGCGCGGCAATGATGCGGAACTTGCCCAGGTGACCGTGCCCGGACGAACTGACCGCCCTTCATCCAGGGATTCGTGCCGATCAACGAGAGCCGTACTCTCAACTTTCACGTGCCGCGCACGCACAGTCCGCATCGTCGATGAAGAAAGCAGTCGCGCAATCCCGGCGGCCGACGTCTCCGCGGCGAACGTCTTCACGCACCTTTCCGGCGAAGAAATGAAGTTGATGCAGCGCGCGACGACAGACACTGACGGCGTGGCGCAACTCGCGCCGCTTCGTCGCGGAACGCTCGAAGTCCGCGCCAGCGCCAAGGGCTATGTCGATTCACGGACGGTCGACGGAGGTCACGTCGAGCACGAGGAAAGCGAAAGACAACTCGAGGTGCGGCTTCGGCCAGCGGAGAAATGGTGCGCATTCCGTTGTGGATGGACGATGGACGTCCGGTTGCCGACGCCGAGCTGTGGGCCGTCGCATCAACGCACGGCATTCGAGCGCGGCTCTGGCGCGCATCAGCGACGCAGAGGGAATGGTCGAGATTCCGCGCAACATCGATGGCGCTACGCTGCTCATCCGATCGCGAAATGGCGCGAGTGCAACACGCCGATTCAACCCGGACATTCGCGAACTGGTGCTGCTGCAGGCCGCTGCGCCACCGATCCGTATCCAGGTCGGCACGCCGTACACGCGCGTCGCACTCTGGACCACGGCCTCCAACTCACCGGCCCCGCCGTCACCTTCCTCACCTGGTCCTCGGAAGTCACTGACGGGAACGGCGACTGGGTCGCGGAGAACCTCTCGCGCCAACCATTACGAGTGCTCGCACGGCACGACACGCCGGAATTCGAAATCGTCGCCGGCATGCGCAACGCGAATGCCGCAATCGTCCCCTATCCGTGGCCGCCGAGCGTCACGTTGCGCGCGGTGAAATGAAGTGCGGCAGCCGAGCAGCTGCCGCACTTCGAAGAATCACGGTGCGAACTGCGGGGTAATTCCCATCTCGCGCAAGAGGTTGTGTGCGCCATCGACGGCGTCCATGACCCAGAGCATGTAGCGCGAATCGACGTGGACGGTGCGGGTGATATCCGTCTCGACCATGAAGTCGGAGCCGACGCCCTCCCAGTTCGAGTCGAAGGCGAGGCCGCAAAGCTCGCCCCAGGCATTGAGCGTCACGGAACCGGAGCTGCCGTTGGTGACGACGTTCGTGCTGATGAAGTCGACGGGGAGCGATTTCAGATCTTCGTCGGCGTACGTACCGAACTCGCCCTTCGCTGCGCGCTCGAGCAGGCGTTTCGGGCTATTGAACGGCTCTTCGCCGGTGTCCTTCTGCACTACGCCGCGAACATCCGTCTGCGGCTGATACCAGACTGCGTTTTTCGGGCTATAGCCTTTGACCTGGCCGAATCCGACGCGCAAGGTCGAGTTTGCATCGGGGTAGAGACGGCCGCCGCTGGCGACGCGCAATGCGTCGAGCATCACAGGACGCAGTCGCGACATGGCGCCGTCGCGCATGTTCTCTTCGCGCTCGGTCATATCGGCGAACGGCCGCAATGACGCGGCGAACGCAATCATCGAGTCATTCCGCTCGGTGAGCTGCGCGGTGGTCTCGTTGAACATCTTCTCTTCCGCATCTTTGTCGCCGATTTTCGTCGAGGCATAAATACGATCCAACAGCGCATCGACCTGCGCTTCGGGCGTGCTCTGTCCGGTCGCCGCGAGCGCGGTGTCGATCGGCGTAATGCGATGGTCGCGCGGGAGACGCGTGGCTTCGAGCAGGAACAGACGCAATCCGGCGCGGTCGCTGCCCGGTTCGATCGAGCGGCGGTTGCGCGTCATGGTCTGCTGCAGGCGCTTGCGATTGCGATCGGTGTAGTTTTCGGAGCGATCGAGATCGTCTTTCGTTTTCTCGATGCTGAGGCGATAGAGCATGCTTGCCTGCGAGAGCATCGGCGACGCGGTAGCGAGCCAGCCGAAGACAGTGTCGCGCTCGCGTGTCGTGCGCTTGGCGGCAAGCAGTTTTTCAAGCTCGCCGCCGGCCTTGTCGTAAGAGGCGCCCAGGGTTGCGTCGAGGGACTCACGGAGGCGGCGCTCCTGTGCGCGCTTTGCGGTCACGAACGAGCCACGCTCAAAGGCTTCCAGCGTGCCCGTGTGCTTCTTGAGGTAGTTCTCGAGGCCGGCGATGCGCGACGCGTTTGCGAGCGCGATCGTCGGATTGTCTTTTCCGCGCTCCTGCAGCAGGCGCGCGAGCATCGTGCGATAGCGCACCGACGTCGGGAGGTCGTACGCCAGCTCTCCTTCGACTTCGGACGGCGTCACGTGACGGCTCGTCGTGCCGGGGAAACCGGAGACGATCACGAGATCGTCGGGATCGAGATCGCGCGTCGAGATCTTGAAGTGATGCTTCGGGCGATACGGAACGTTGTTCGCGGCGGAGAAGTCGGCGGGCTTGCCGTCTTTGCCGACGTACGCGCGATAGAACGAGAAGTCGCCGGTGTGGCGCGGCCACATCCAGTTGTCGATCTCGTCGCCGAAGTTGCCGACGCCGAGGGCGGGGGCGTAGACGAGACGGACATCGCGGATTTCCATCTGCGTGATCTTCTGGTACTGCCCGCCTTCGAAGAACGACGCGACCTGGCAACGAAGGCCGCCGGGCTTCTCGCATTCATTGATCATTTCGCGGCGGCGGCGCGTGATGATGCGCTTGCGGTCCGCGTCGGCCGTGTTTGCGGGGAACGGCGCGAGAATCTGCTTCGTCACGTCTTCGATCGCGGTCGTGACGTAGACACGCGCATCGGGCGAGGCCTGAATTTCCTGGCTGCGCTCGCGTGCGATGAAGCCATCGCGCAGGATGTTGTTGTCCTTCGTCGAGTTGTACTGCAGCGCGCCGGCGACGCAGTGATGGTTCGTCGCCAGAAGTCCTTCGGGCGAGACGAACGAGGCGCTGCAGCCGCCGATGGAGACGATGGCGCCCATCGGGAAGGCGGTGAGGTCCGAGAACTGGTTCGGATCGATCTGCAGGCCGAGCTTCTTCAGCTCTTCGCCGAGTGCGGGGATCTGCTGCGGCATCCACATGCCGTCATCGGCCGCGGCCGTGAGGGCACAAACCACCATGAGTGCGCCAAGGGCGCGATGGACCATTTTCATTCATCCTCCTGGAGACGGTGCACCGGAAAGGCGCGGCCGAAGACTGAAAACTACCACGGGCCGGCACGGCCGGCAGCGCTGATTGCTCCGCCGGTCGCACGTACGGCTGCCGAGTGGGTTTCTGGCGGTGCAGGTTCATGGGAGACTGCGGTGGCAGAAGATGATCCCACTTGGCAGCCGTATGTGCGACCGGCGGAGCAACCAGCGCTGCCGGCCGTGCCGGCGGGCGTGCAATGCGATCGCTTCATGGGAAGGGGTCGCGGAGTTGCCGATGCCGGTGCATCACATTCATGGCGATCGCGATCGCGTCATTCCGATCGGACTCGTCAAGGCAGACCACGTGATCGCGGGTGCGGGACATCTGCTGACGATGACTCACGCCGATCAGGTCAACCGTATCCTTTCAGGCCTCTCAAACGTTTCTCGGTCATGAACGAACTGTCCGACGTCGTGAAGGACTCGTGGCATCGCTTCCTCGATCTCTATGAACCATTGCGGCCGGAGCTGTATCGCTACTGCCGCTATCTGACGCGCAGTCCGTGGGACGCCGAGGATCTCGTGCAGGACACCATGGCGCGTGCGTTCGTCACGCTTGGCCAGCTCTTCAAAGAACCGCCGAATCCGCGCGCGTGGCTGTTCCGCGTTGCATCGAATCTCTGGATCGATCGCGTGCGGCGCATGCGGGAGGTCCCGACTCCCCTCCCGGAAATCGTCGCGCCGCCCGAGACGCGAATCGATCGTGATGCCGCGGGAACCTTGATCGCGCGTCTGTCGCCGCAGGAACGTGCCGCGGTCGTATTGAAGGATGTGTTTGATCTGACGCTTGCCGAGATCGCGGAGGCGCTTTCGACGACGGCCGGTGCGGTCAAGACGGCGTTGCATCGCGGGCGAGGCAAGCTCGCGGAATCGGAACCGATCGCGACTCGCGCACCGGCGCCGAACGTCCTCAACGCGTTCTGTGATGCATTCAACGCACGCGATCTCGACCGCATGACCGCGCTGCTTCTCGAAACCGCGACGGTGAAGATGGTCGGCCTCGTGACGGAGTACGGCCGCGATGCGCCGCGCGATCCGGAGACCGGCTCGTTCTACGGAATGCTGTACAGCGATTTGAGTAGCGACGACCCGCGCGGCGGTGTTGCGCGAGAACTGCGTCGCGGCGTGTTGCCGACTTCGCCGCGTCTCGAAATGCGCGAGCATCGCGACGAGCCGATTCTGCTGTTCTGGTACGCGCATGAAGACGGCGACGCCGTGCGCGCGGTGGCTCGCGTCGAGACAGATGGCGACGCGCTCGCGGGCGTGCACAACTACTTCTTCAATCCGGATGTGATCGCCGAAGTTTGCGGCGAGCTCGATGTGCCGTATCGCGTGAATGGATATCGCTACTGGCTGGAGGAAGGCGAATGAGAAACGTGATTCTGTCGATGATGGTGTCGCTCGACGGACAGATCGCGCGGCCGGATGGAAATCTCGACTGGTTTCTCACCGACGCGGATTTCGAGGACGAGATGCTCGGGCTTCTGAACAGCGTCGACGCGATGATCTTCGGGCGCGTGTCGTATGAGTTGCTGAAGGAGTACTGGCCGACCGCGGGATCGTCGGCCGAGCAGGCGCCGGGCGGATTCACGAGCAACGAGCGCGAGGTCGAGTTTGCGCGTCTCATGAACACCATTCCGAAGATCGTTTTCTCACGGACGCTCGAACATGCGGACTGGGGACCAGTGACGATCGAGCGTGAAGTTCATGCGGATGCGATCGGGGGTCGGAAGGTCGTGGTCTTCGCCGGCGCGAGCATCGCCACCGCGTTCATGAATCTCGATCTGGTGGATGAGTACCGCGTGATGGTTCATCCGATCGTGTTGGGGAAAGGGATTCCGCTGTTCGCGAAGCTGGAGGAGGAGCGAACGCTGGCGTTGCAGAGGACGGTGAGGTTTGGTTCGGGAGTGGTGTTGCTCGAGTACGGACGCGCCTGAAGGCGCGGTTGTCGGTTCTCGGTTGTCTGCACGAAGCGCCGTGACGCACAGACAACCGATAACGGAGAACCGACAACCCATCACATCGAAGACATCGCGTTCAAGAACTCGCTGTTCGTGCGGGTCTTGTCGAGTTTCTCGACCAGCAGTTCCATCGACTCCACGGTCGACAGCGGCGAGAACACTTTGCGCAGAACCCAGATGCGATTGAGCTCCTGGCGCTCGAGCAGCAGTTCTTCTTTGCGCGTGCCGGAACGGTTGATGTCGATGGCCGGGAAGACGCGCTTGTCGGAGAGCTTGCGGTCGAGGTGTACTTCCATGTTGCCGGTGCCCTTGAACTCTTCGAAGATGACGTCGTCCATGCGTGAGCCGGTGTCGATCAGCGCCGTGGCGATGATCGTCAGCGAGCCGCCTTCTTCGACGTTGCGCGCGGAGCCGAAGAAGCGCTTCGGACGCTGCAGCGCGTTCGAGTCGACACCGCCGGAGAGCACTTTGCCGGACGGCGGAACGACGGTGTTGTAGGCGCGCGCGAGACGCGTGATCGAGTCGAGCAGGATGACGACGTCGCGCTTGTGCTCGACGAGTCGCTTCGCTTTCTCGATGACCATTTCCGCGACCTGCACGTGGCGCGACGCGGGCTCGTCGAACGTCGACGAGATGACCTCGCCCTTCACCGAGCGCTGCATGTCCGTGACTTCTTCCGGACGCTCGTCGATGAGAAGAACGATCAGCGTGACTTCGGGATGATTCGCGGTGATCGAGTTTGCGATCGACTGCAACAGCATCGTCTTGCCGGTACGCGGCGGCGCGACGATGAGACCGCGCTGCCCTTTGCCGACCGGCGCGATGAGATCGAGCACGCGCGACGACATGTGCGTCGGCGTTTCGAGGCGGATGCGGCCCTGCGGATAGAGCGGCGTGAGGTTGTCGAAGAGCGTCTTCTCGCGCGCGACGTCGGGATGCTCGAAGTTCACGGCTTCGACTTTGATCAGCGCGAAGTAACGCTCGCCCTCTTTCGGAGGACGGACCTGGCCGGAGACGGTGTCGCCGGTGCGGAGATCGAAGCGGCGGATCTGCGAGGGCGACACGTAAATGTCGTCCGGACCCGGGAGGTAGTTGTATTCGGGGGCGCGGAGAAATCCGAAACCGTCCGGCAGGCATTCGAGGACGCCTTCCGAAAAAATCAGTCCCGACTTCTCGGTCTGCACCTGGAGGATGCCGAAGATCAGGTCCTGCTTGCGCATGCCCGATGCGTTCTCGACGCCGAGGTCTTTGGCGACCTTCGAGAGATCCGGCAGCTTCATGTCCTTCAGCATGCGGATGTCGAGTGTTTCGGCGGCCTGTTGCTTCTTGCCGTTGCCGTTACCGTGTTCGGCGCGCGGCGCGGGCTCGGCGGCGACGGGAGCCTCGACGGGAGCTTCAACCGCAGGAGCTTCGACGGGCTGAGTCGCCGTGGCGGCAGGCTCGGGCTCGGCGGCAACTTCCGCGATCGCTTCGGGAGCCGGCGTTTCGTCGGCTTCTTTGACGGCCGCCTTCTTGCGGGGCGCGCGCTTCGGTTTGGCGGGCGCTTCGGCAGCGGGAGGCTCGGCGTCGATGACCGCGGTGTCGTTGTCGGTGTCTGTTTGTGCCATGGTTTCCTTCTTCGGTCTCACAGCCGGCTGATCATCTCGCGCCGGATCTGGTCGATCCCCTTCTTATTGACTGCCGACGCCGCGATGAGTTGCGCGTCGTCGAGCTCGAGCTCCTGGGCGATGGCCCGCCGACTTGTGACGAGCTGGTTGTTGGAAAGTTTGTCGCTCTTGGTCAGTACGATTTTCTCGGCCACATCGTCGAGGGCGCGCGACCAGTGGTGCATCTGCAGATCGTGCTCGCCGGGAGTGCGCCGCACGTCGAGCAGGAGAAAGAGCACTCGCAAGGTCTCGGCGTTCTCGAGGTAGCCGCGCACCAGCTCTCCCCACGAACGGGACATGCTTTTCGGAACCTTCGCGTAACCGTAGCCCGGAAGATCCACGAGATAGAACTTTTCATTGATCAAATAGAACTGCACCGCCTGCGTTTTGCCGGGAGTCTGGCTGACGCGTGCGACGCCTTTCCGGTTCAGCACGGCGTTGATCAGGCTGGACTTTCCCACGTTGGAACGGCCGACCATGGCGAACTGCGGTCTGCCGTCACGAGGGAAATCACCAGGCCCGTACGCCGCCCGAGAAAATTCTACGGATCGAATGTCCAAATTGATTTGTTACTGGCTTGCTGTAACCGCGTATATCCGGAAAGCCGGATATAGCAATTTCGTCTTGTCGTTGTGACAAAAGCCCGGTGTGCGGACTGCGCGGGACTACCTAAGAAGATTCGTTATTGAAGCTGAACGGCGGAGATTGTGCGGATATTCGAGGGGCCTGTCAACGAACGATAAAGGTGTTCAGCTCGCAGCTCTCCGCTGGCGGCTCGCAGGAGGACGAGAGGAAGCCCGGTCCTCCTGCGAGCCTGGAGCTGCGAGCTAGTGCGTCATATCGGGTGTAATGACCTTCTCCGGCTCCGGAAGTTTCTCCTTGGCCGCCAATGGAACGATCGTGCCATCAAGGGCGAGAGGGATCACTTCATCCATCGATTCCACCAGGTAAAACTCCATCTTGTCGCGAACGTCCTTCGGGATGTCCTCGAGATCGCGCTCGTTCTCGGCGGGCAGGATCACCTTCGTGATTCCGGCGCGCGCGGCGGCGAGCACTTTGTCCTTCACGCCGCCGACCGGCAGCACTTTGCCGCGCAGCGTGATCTCGCCCGTCATGGCGATGTCGCGGTGCACCGGAATCTTCGTGACCGCCGAAAGCAGCGCCGTCGCCATCGTGATACCGGCCGACGGACCATCCTTCGGAATCGCGCCTTCCGGCACGTGCACGTGAATGTCGAGCGAGGAGTGGAAGTCCGCATCGAGACCGAACATCTCGGCGCGTGAGCGCACGTACGACAGCGCCGCGCGTGCGGACTCCTGCATCACGTCGCCGAGCTTGCCGGTGAGCGTGAGCGTGCCCTTGCCGCGCGAGAGCGCGACTTCGGTCGTCAGAATCTCACCGCCGACTTCCGTCCACGCCAGACCCGTCGTCAGGCCCACTTCGGCCTTGTCCTGAATCTGGTGCGAGCGGTACTTCGGTTTGCCGAGGAGGGTGCGGACCCTGGAACGATCGACGACGATGTCGAGCTCGGGGCCCGACTTCACGACCTGACGCGCGATCTTGCGCAGCACGGCGCCGACTTCGCGCTCGAGACTGCGGACGCCGGCTTCGCGCGTGTAGCTCTCGATGAGCTCTTCGAGCGCCGAGTCTTCGAACGCGATCTTCGCGTCATCGAGACCCTGCTCGACCTTCTGTTTCGGTGCAAGGAACTGACGCGCGATGGCCAGCTTCTCGAGATGCGTGTAACCGGAGAGCTGGATGATCTCCATGCGGTCTTTGAGCGGCGCAGGGATCGTGTGCGTCACGTTCGCCGTGGCGATGAACATGACTTTCGAGAGGTCGTACTCGACGTCGAGATAGTGATCGACGAAGGCGTTGTTCTGTTCGGGATCGAGCACCTCCAGCAGCGCCGAGGAAGGATCGCCGCGGAAGTCCATCGACATCTTGTCGACTTCATCGAGGAGGAACACGGGATTGACCGTTCCGGCCTTCTTCATCCGCTGGATGATCTGGCCGGGGAACGCGCCGATGTACGTGCGGCGATGTCCGCGGATCTCCGCTTCATCGCGCACGCCGCCGAGGGAGAGGCGGACGAACTTGCGTCCGGTGGCGCGGGCGATCGATTTCGCGAGCGACGTCTTGCCGACGCCGGGAGGTCCGACGAAGCAGAGGATCGTCCCCTTCGGCTGCTTCACGAGCTGCCGCACCGCGAGGAACTCGAGGATGCGGTCTTTGATCTTCTCGAGGCCGAAGTGATCTTCATTGAGAATCTGCTCGGCGAGCTCGATGTCCCTGATCTCCTTGGACGATTTCTTCCAGGGCACGGACACGAGCCATTCGATGTAGTTGCGTGAGACCGTCGCTTCGGCGCTGACGCCGGGCATCGCTTCGAGACGCTTCAGCTCCTGGAGAGCTTTTTCCTTCGTCTCCTTCGGCATGCCGGCGTCTTCGATCTTCTGCTTGAGCTCTTCGATCTCGTCCGAGCGATCGTCCTTCCGTCCCAGCTCGTGGTGGATGGCCTTGATCTTCTCGTTGAGGTAGTACTCCTTCTGCGCGCGCTCCATCTGCTTTTTGACTTTGGAGTTGATGCGCTTGTCGATGTTGATCTTTTCGATCTCGATCTCGATGAAGTCCTGCAGCTTCTGCAGGCGCTCGTAGGGCGAAGGAGTCTCGAGGAGCTGTTGCTTCTCGGTGGTGGTGATGAGGAGGTGCGACGCCAGCGTGTCGGCGAAGCGATCCGGATCTTCGAGCTTGAGCGTGGACATCACGCCTTCGAAGGCCAGATGATGGGACATCTTCGCGTACTGCTCGAAGATCTCCATCAGCTTCTGCATGTACTGAGAAACTTCCGGCGTGAGCGGATACTTGGTATCGATCTCGCGAACGGCGACGGTAACGAAGCCATTCGATTCGCTCGAGCCGACGATCTCGCCGCGGGTCAGGCCTTCGACCATGACCTTCACGTTCTGATTGGGCAGCTTGAGGTTTTGTACGACCGTTGCAATGACGCCGATCTGGTAGATCTCGGTCATCGAAGGGTCATCGATCTTCGGGTCTTTCTGAGTGGCCAGAAAGATCCTCTTCTCGGATGTGGACAGCGTGGCTTCGAGCGCCATGATCGAGGCACGGCGGCCCACGACGAACGGCGCCATCATCGACGGGAAGACGACCATGTCCCGAAGCGGGACGAGAGGAAGTTGGGCGATGTTCGATTCTGGGTTGGACATATTCAGTGACTGTTATACGCGGATTTCGCCAAAAAAAGTCCGATCGGCCTTTCGGACGTCAGCAACCACCCACTTACGGCCACTCCGGGCCCGTTATGAGAGGCACAGGACACAAGGATTTGCGATACTGCCATGATCGAGGTGACCCATAGTGACTGACGCCTCCAGGGATTTCTGGAATGCGATCGATCCGTCCGATCGCGATCGGCTGTTGCAACTGTTCGAGAGTACCGCTCCCTCATCATCGGGTGAGACCGAGATCGAAGTCGAGACCGCCAACGGGCGTAAACGATTTGCGATCCGCGCGACGGCTTTGCCGAGCGGCGACACCGAACAGCGCACCGACCTCGAGACCGCCGAACAGAAGTACCTCAGCCTCATCGAATCCGTGAACGTCGTCGTCTGGCAGGCCGATCCGGCGACGTTTCAATTCCAGTACGTCAGCAACACGATCGAGCGATTCGGCTACACCGTCGAACAGGCATTACAACCGGGATGGTGGGTGTCATGGCTGCACCCGTTCGATCGCGACTGGGCGGTCGAGTACTGCGAGAGGCAGATTGTCGGTCATCACGATCACTCGTTCGAATATCGCGTGATCGCGCCGGACGGAGCGGTGCAATGGGTACGCGACGTGGTCGCCGTCCGGACCGTGAACGGAAAGACAGAGCTCTACGGCGTCTTCGTCGACATCACCGACACGCGTCTGGAGCAGCTGAAGCACGACGAAAGCGAGGAGCGCTTCCGTTCCCTCATCGAGCACTCGTCAGACATCATCTGTGTCATGAATCCGGTCGGAATGATCGAATACAAGAGTCCCTCGATCTTTTCAGCGCTCGGCTACACGCCCGAAGAATTGATCGGCACGAGCTTGTACGACGAGATCCTCAAAGAGGACGGACCGATCGCGCGAGAAGCTGTCGAGCAGTTGCTGGAGACGGAGAAACCGCAACAGGTTCTGCTCCGCGCGAAGCATCGCGACGAGACGGTCAAGTCGTTCCTGGTCATGTTCTCGAAGCTGGAGAGAAAGGACGGGCTGCACATCGTCGCCAACGCGCGCGACATCACCGAGCGCCGGATGCTGGAAGCCAGTCTCGAACAAGCCCAGCGCATGACCAGCCTCGGCCACCTCGCCGCGAAGATCTCGCACGAGATGAACAACGTGCTGATGGCCATTCAACCGAACGTCGAATACATCGCACGCGTGACTCCCGACGACGCGAAGCTGCAGCGCGTCGTGCAGAGCGTCAAAGACTCCGTCCGCCGCGGCAGCCGCATGACGCAGGAGATCCTCCGCTTCACGAAGCCGGCGGTGCCGCGTCTGCGTCCGGTCGACGTCGGACGCTGGCTCAACGATCTCGCCCGCGACGCGAAATCGATCCTCGGCCCGAAGATCGAGCTGACGGTGAGCGTGCCCGACGATCCGCCGCACATCAACGGCGACACGGCGGCACTCAATCAGGCGTTCACGAACATTCTTCTCAACGCACGCGATGCGATGGACGGCCAGGGGCGCATCGAGATCGCGGTGGCCGGCGCGAGCGAGCTCCCGACGCTCCTCGACGAGTTCGTGCACCTCTCCATCCGCGACACCGGCAGCGGCATGCCGCCTCACGTCTCGGAGCGCATCTTCGAGCCGCTCTTCACCACGAAAGCACGCGGCATGGGCCTCGGCCTCGGCGTCGTGCATCACATCATCACCGCGCACCAGGGCATGGTGAAAGTCGATACGGCCGAAGGCGAAGGAACGACGTTTCACATCTTCCTGCCGCGCACCCAGCAAATCGAGAAACCAGCGCCGGCGCGCGCGACGCAGATCCCTCACGGGCTGCGCGTGCTGATCGTGGAGGACGAACTGCCGATCTCGACCGGGCTGTCGTACATCCTGTCGCTGGAAGGTGCCGAGGTGCGCGTGCTCGATCGCGGCACGGGCGCTATCGAGATGATCGAGGAGTTTCAGCCGGCCGTAGTGGTCCTCGACGTGAGCCTTCCCGACATGAACGGCACGGAGATCTTCGCGAAGCTCCGCGAGCGCTGGAAGAGCCTTCCGGTGATCTTCTCGACGGGACATGCGGACGCGGGACGCCTGCACGCGCTGCTCGCGCCGCCGATCGTCGACGTCGCGCTGAAACCGTACGAGACGTCCGTGCTGCTCGGCATGATCCAGGACGCCATCAGCGTGCAGCCGGTTCCATGAAAAAGGCCGCCCTTGCAGGCGGCCTTCGATCTGGATTCTGTGACTGCGATCAGCCGGCTTTCTTGTAGGCCGTGATCGGCTGGGTGCGGTTGTCCACGACCTCGCGCGTGATCACGCACTCGCTGATCGTGTGCTCCGACGGGATCGTGTACATGATCTCGAGCATCAGCTCTTCGATGATGATCTTGAGACCGCGCGCGCCGACGTTGCGCTTGAGCGCTTCCTCGGCGATCGCTTCGAGCGCTTCATCCGTGAAACGCAGCTCGACGTTCTCGAAGCCCATGATGGTCTGGTACTGACGGACCAGCGAGTTCTTCGGCTCGCGGAGAATCTCGATCAGCGCGGCACGATCGAGCTCGCCCAGCGTCGCCACCACGGGCAGACGGCCGACGAACTCCGGGATCAGACCGAACTTGATGAGATCTTCCGGATGGACCTGCGCGAGCAGCTCGCCGGTCTTCTTCTCTTTCTTCGAGGCGATCTTCGCGCCGAAGCCCATCGACGTCTGCGACAGACGACGCTCGATGACGGTGTCGAGACCGACGAACGCGCCTCCGCAGATGAAGAGGATGTTCGTGGTGTCGATCTGGATGAATTCCTGATGCGGATGCTTGCGGCCACCCTGCGGCGGGACGTTGGCAACCGTACCTTCGAGAATCTTCAGCAGCGCCTGCTGGACGCCCTCGCCCGAAACGTCGCGGGTGATCGAGGGGTTGTCGCCCTTGCGGCAGATCTTGTCGACTTCGTCGATGTAGACGATGCCGCGCTGCGTCTTTTCCTTGTCATTGCCGGCAGCCTGGTAGAGCTTGAGGATGATGTTCTCGACGTCTTCACCGACGTAGCCGGCTTCGGTGAGCGTCGTGGCGTCGACGATCGTGAACGGCACCGAGAGCATCCGGGCCAGCGTCTGCGCGAGCAGCGTCTTGCCGGTGCCGGTGGGGCCGATCAGCAGGATGTTCGACTTCTGCAGCTCGACATCCTGCCGCGTGTTGCGCGATTGGTAGTCGATCCGCTTGTAGTGGTTGTAGACCGCGACCGCGAGCTTCTTCTTCGCCCGTTCCTGTCCGATGACGTAGAGGTCGAGGAACTCTTTGATCTCTTTCGGCTTCGGAAGATGACCCGCGCCTTCGAGCGCACCCGGCTCGTCCTTGCGGTCCTCGGCGATGATGTCCAGACAGATGTCTACGCACTCATCGCAGATGTAGACGGTCGGTCCGGCGATCAACTTCTTGACGTCGCGCTGAGACTTGTTGCAGAAGCTGCAACGAAGGACGTCGCCGCTGTTCCCCTTCTTCGACATGTCCGATTGGGTCCTTTTCCGTTGGTCGCTACAGATTGAACTCCTGTAGCGTCGTTCAAGTCAACTCACGTGATGCCAGCGAGCATTCCACGCGACCAGCTCTCAGCTCTCAGCTGGCAGCTCGCAGGAAAGAACCGATCGCCATTTCTCCTGCGAGCCGATAGCCGCGAGTTGCGAGCTCTAACTACTCCCGCTTCGATATGACTTGATCAACAAGACCGTATTCCTGCGCCTGCGGCGCCTGCAGGATGTAGTCCCGATCGGTGTCCTTGTCGATCCGCTCGATCGACTGGCCGGTGTGGTGCGAAAGGATCTGATTGAGCCGCGCCTTCATCTGGATGATGTCTTTGGCGTGAATCTCGATCTCGGTGGCCTGGCCGCCCAGACCGTGCATCAGCGGCTGATGGATCAGAACGCGCGAGTTCGGAAGGCAGTACCGCTTTCCCTTCGTACCGGCCGCGAGCAGAACCGCCGCCATCGACGCCGCCTGTCCGATGCAGATCGTGGCGATGTCCGGCTTCACGTACTGCATCGTGTCGTAGATCGCCAGGCCCGCGGTGATGGAGCCGCCGGGCGAGTTGACGTAGATGGAGATGTCCTTCTCGGGGTTCTCCGCTTCGAGAAAAAGAAGCTGCGCGATGATCAGGTTGGAGACCTGGTCGTCGATCGGGGAGCCGAGGAAAATGACGTTGTCTTTGAGGAGTCGGGAGTAGATGTCGTAGGCACGCTCGCCGCGCGACGTCTGCTCCACGACCATGGGAATCAATACCATTGGATCTCCTTCGTGCGCATCTTATGCGCTGTTGTCGGTTGTCAGTTGTCGGTTGTCTGCGCATTTTGCGTGATCAGTCACAGACAACCGACAACCGAGAACCGACAACGCGCGGAATCAGGCCCGAACCTCCGCCGCATTCAGCACCAGCTCGAGAGCGCGATCCTGCGCCAGCGAGGCGCGCAGCGATTCGTATCCGCCATCGTGCTTGAGATGGTGCTTCACATCGGCGAATTCGCGGTTCTGTTCGCGGGCGGCGCGGCGGATCTCGGCGTCGACTTCGACGTCGCTGACTCCGATGTTTTCCTTTTTCGCGATCGCTTCGAGCAGCAGGCCGCGCTTCACGCGCTTCACCGCCTCGGGACGGAAGTCCTCGGCCATCTTGCGCCAGTCGATCTCAGCGGTGTCGAGGTCGACGCCCTGCGACGCGAGATAGCGCGCGTAGTTGTTCAGTGATTTCCCGAGCTCGTCCTCGACGAGCGCGTCCGGCACCTCGAACTGATGTGCGGTGAGAAGCTTCTCGCCGATCTGCGTGCGCTTGAAGCGCAGCGCTTCGACTTCGCGATGACGGCGGATGTCGGCGCCAATCGCTTCGCGCATCAGCTCGACGGTGTCCCAGCCGCCGACGCTCTTCGCCATCTCGTCCGTGACTTCCGGCTTCTCGCGAATGGCCAGCGCCTTCAGCGCGACTTCGAAGTGCACGGCCTTGTCTTTCCACTCGTCGCGCACGGCTTCGTCGCCGAACGTGCGGTCGAACGCGCGCGGCGCGTCTTCCGGCGTCATGCCCTGCAGGACTTCATTCAGCTGCGGCAGCGGACCTTCTTCGCCGACGGTGAGCTCGCCCTGCTGCACGTTTGCTTCGCCGCCCTCGGGCGTCGACGTGATCTCGATCATCGCCGTGTCGCCATCCTCGGCGCCGCGATCGACGATCGGACGGAGGTGGCTGACGGACATGCGCATCCGTTCGACCATCGCCTCGACATCGGTCTCCGAGACTTCGATCTTCGGATCCTCGATCTCCAGCCCGCGATACTCGTGAAGCTCGATCTGCGGCTTCACCTCGAACCGCGCCTTGAACTTCATCGGCGCGCCGTCGATGAACGGATCGAGATGCTCGAGCTTCGGCTCGCCGACCGGCTCCAGCCCCTTCTCCTGCACGACGTCGCGGAAGGACTGACCCAGGACGCGGCTGACGACTTCTTCCTGGATCTCTTTCGCGAAGCGGTTGCGGACGACGCTGGTCGGGATCTTCCCCGGCCGGAAGCCCGGCACCTTCGCCGAACGCCCGAACTCCGACGTGACCCGGTTGGCCTCGCGGGAGATGATCTCGGCGGGGATCTCGACTTCGACCAGCTTTTGGATGGAGGATATTTCTTCGTAGTTAAGAATGCTCATTTTTGTACAGCGAATTGAAAATTGAAAATTGAAAACTGAAAGAGCGCACAATTAACATGCATATTTTCCAATTCTCAATTTTCAATTTTCAATTCCGCTTCTCTCCAAATTGGTGCGAAAGGTGGGACTCGAACCCACACGGCTTTGGGCCACTGGATCCTAAGTCCAGCGCGTCTGCCAATTCCGCCACTTTCGCGCGAGGGGAGTCTATAAGAAACGGGACGGAAGGTTGGTGCCCCCACCAGGACTCGAACCTGGAACCAACGGATTAAGAGTCCGCTGCTCTACCAATTGAGCTATGGAGGCCCGGGGCCGTCACAACAAACGGAGGCGGAAAGTATTTCGCCCGCAGAGGTTTGTCAAGCCCGCGCCGTCACGTCTTCTTTCAGGAGCAGCGAGGCGCGGCGCATGTAGTCCCAGCCCGAGTACAACGTGATCAGCAGCGTCACCTTGAACAGCACTTCCACCGGACCCGCCAACCGCGGCAGAAACGCGTTCACCGCCACGATCGTCGCCACCGTGATCGCCTGCAGCACGGTCGAGGCTTTCCCGAATGCCGACGGCGGGAACCTCGTGATCTGCACCCGCGTGTACATGAGGTATGCCGTGAACACGATCAGCACGTCGCGGATCATCACCGCGAACGTGAGCCAGCCGGGGATGCCGAGGACCGGGAGGTCGCGGGCGAAGGTGTAGTAGAGGAAGCCGCAGACCATCAGCGTCTTGTCCGCGGCCGGATCGAGCAGTGCGCCGAGCCGCGAGCGCACGTTCAAACGCCGCGCGATCAATCCGTCGAGGATGTCCGTCACGGCCGCCGTCACGAACAGCACGAACGCCGTCGTGTACATGTGCCGCATCGACGCGACGAGAAAACAGGGCACGAGCAGGAGACGCGCGAACGTGAGGATGTTCGGGAGATGACGCAACTCAGCTGGCTTCCCGGAATTGATCCAGCGCCGTCTTCCTGAGATAGATCGTCTTTCCCTCGGAGATGAGAAGGTTCTGGCGCATGAGGTCGTGAATCAATCGCGAGACGGTCTCGCGCGAGGTGCCGATCATGTTCGCGATCGACTGGTGCGTCGGACGCGTGACCGCAACGTAGCCGTTGTCCAGCACCTTGCCGTTCTCTTTCGCGAGATCGAGGAAGAAGCGCGCGAGACGGCCGTAGACGTCCATCGTCGCCAGCGACTCGATGCGGCTCGATGCGCTGCGCAGGCGCTGGGAAATCTCGGCGAGCACTTTCTTCGTAATGTCGAAGTTCTCGGAAAGGATCTGCAGGAAGTCTTTGCGCCAGATCGTCATCAGCTCGAGCGGCTCGGTGGCGACGACGGTCGCGGAGCGCGGCTCGTCATCGAGCAACGCCATCTCGCCGAAGAAGTCTCCGGGTCCGAGAAGCGAGAGGATGATTTCCTTCCCCTCGGGCGAGATCATCGTGACCTTCACCTGCCCCTCGCGAATGAGGCAGAACACGTCGCCACTTTCGTCGGCGTAGAAGATGACCTCGTCCTTCGCATACCGTCGCGGCTTCGCCACGGCGGCGATCGCCGTCAGCTCGCGCTCGTCGAGATCGGCAAAGAGAGGGAACTTCCGAAAGAAAGCCGTCTGCATGACAGTGTTTCCGTGGATTGTAGCCGCGTCGGTGATCCGTTGTCAGTTGTCGGTTGTCAGTTGCCTGTGAAGTCCCGGTCAGCGGAGCAGTACAGACAACCGACAACGGACAACCGAGAACCACTACAGACAAGCCGTACGCCTCAACGCTAGACTGCTCGGCGCAGGTGGCGATCAAGCGAATCATCCCGGTGTCATCCGGGAAGGGCGGCGTAGGGAAAACCACGTTCGCGATCAACTTCGCGCTCGCGCTCTCGCGGCACGGAAAGACAGTCCTCGTCGATCTCGACACGGGCACATCCGCGATCCGCAACGCCATCGACGTCCCGATCACGAAGGATCTCTACCACTTCTTCCGCAAGAACGAGCCGCTGGCGAACTGCATCACGCAGCTCGACGATCGCCTCGATCCCGATCATCGCTGGCGCACGTTCGGCTTCATCGCCGGACCGCTGCATCTCATCGACGAGATCACGAACTTCGGCGCCGCGCACAAAGCGCGACTGATCGAAGCGATCAACACGCTGCCAGCCGACTACGTCGTGCTCGACATGCGCGCCGGCCTCGACGCGAACGTCATCGACTTCCTGCCGTTCTCGAACTCCGGCATTCTCATCTTCACGCCGCATCTGCCCAGCGCGACGCTCGCCGCGTCGGACATCGTCAAGGCGATTCTCTTCCGCAAGCTGCGCCTCATCTTCAGCCGAGAGTCCCCGTTCTTCGAGACGATCCCGGACAGCACATTCTCGTTCAAACTGATCAACGAGCTGATCGATCAGGTCGAGGACGTCTACGACAATTCAGTGCAGAACCTCGACGCGTTCGCGCTCGATCTCGCGGAAAACCTCGGCGACCACGCGATCACGCGCACGGTGCAGACCACCATCGACGAGTTCCGCGTGCACTACGTGCTCAATCTCTTCAACGGTGTCGATGATTCGTTCAACACCGCGGTGAAGCCGTTCCTCGACAACCTCACGCGCAACGTTTCCGCACGCTGCGGCGTCACGAACCTCGGCTGGATCACACGCAGCGATGCGATTCACAAGGCGAACTGCAATCGCATCCCTGCGCTGCTGCTGCCGGAGCACAAGAAGAAGATCGTGAAGGCGGATCGCTATGCGCAGGAGCTCGAAGATCTGCGCGCGACCGCGATCGGACTCGAGCCGCCGCGCAGAAGCACGATCTCGCCGGCCGTCAGCGCGCCGCTGCAGTCGGAGCTCGACGATCACCTGTCGCGCCAGCTCGCCACGCTCAAGTCGATGTTCGAGCAGAAGAAGGACGACGACTTCTACGCGAACTTCGACTACGTCACACAACGGACACTTTTCTCGATGAAGAACCGCCGGCCGAGCGAACTGGGCGACATTCGCGTCTACACTCCCGCCGAAATGCTCACGTCCCTCTTTGCCAAGTCCGACGTACCGACCACCATCGATTGGAGCGAATTGGAGTGAAGAAAACTTTTCTCGCTGTTGCTGTTGCCTCGCTTCTCGTCCCCGCCTCCCCCCTCCCCGCCGCCGACTCCCCCGACCTGCAAATGGTCACCCGCATCCGCCAGGAAGGGTTCCGCAACTCCAAAGTCATGGACTACGCGCAGGGCCTCACCGACATGATCGGCGGGCGCCTCACCGGTTCGCCGAACATGCGCAAGGCGAACGACTGGACGCGCGATGAGCTCACGAAAGCAGGCCTCGCAAACGCGCGCCTCGAGGACTACAAGTTCGGCCGCGGCTGGTCGTCCGATTACACGTCGGTCCGCATGATCTCGCCCGATGCGCAGCAGCTCTACGGCCTCGCGATGGCCTGGTCGCCCGCAACGAACGGCGCGCTGCGCGGCAAAGTCGTGAAGGTGAAGCTCGAGTCGAAGGAAGATCTCGAAAAGAACAAAGGCACGCTCGCCGGCGCGATCGTCATGCCCGCCGAGCCGAAGGAAATGAAGCCCCAGGACAAGGCCGCGCTCGAGCGCTACACGGACGAAGAGCTGCTCTCGCTCGGCAACTACGAGATCCCGGGCGGCGTCGATGCGCGTGCCGCAGAAGGCCGCAAGCGCCGCGAGTTCCGCAAGCTGTTCGCGCAGTTCGCGATCGACGAAAAAATTGCCGCGATCGTGATGCCGGCCAACGGCGAGGGCGGCGTGTTCCGCGTGCAGTCATCCGGCACGCATCGCGATGACGAACCGGGCGGCGTGCCGACCGTCGGCCTCGCGCCCGAGCAGTACGCACGCATCGCACGCATGGTCGACAAGAAAGTGGACGTCGAGCTCGAGATCGATCTGCGCGTGAAGTTCTACGACGATCCGACCGCGTGGAACACCGTCGCGGAAATCCCCGGCACCGACAAGAAGGGCGAGGTCGTGATGCTCGGCGGCCACCTCGATTCATGGCACACCGGCACCGGCGCCACCGACAACGCAGCCGGCGTCGCCGCGATGATGGAAGCCGTGCGCATTCTCAAAGCGATCGGCGTCGCACCGAAGCGCACGATCCGCATCGCACTCTGGAGCGGCGAGGAGCAGGGGCTCCTCGGATCACGCGCCTACGTCGCGGAGCACGTCGCGAAACGCGAAGAACCGAAGGATCCCGAACAGGCCAAGCTGCCGTATTCGCAGCGCACGGAAAAGACCGCGCTCACGCTGCAGCCGGAGCACGGAAAAATCTCCGCGTACTTCAACATCGACAACGGCACCGGCAAGCTGCGCGGCATCTACGCGCAGGAAAACGCCGCCGTCGCTCCGATCTTCGCGCAATGGCTCGAGCCGCTGAAAGACCTCGGCGCCACGACCGTGACGATGCGCAACACCGGCAGCACCGATCACGTCCCGTTCGACGAAGTCGGTGTCCCCGCCTTCCAGTTCATTCAGGATGAGGTCGAATACCGCTCGCGCACGCATCACACGAACTGGGACACGTACGAGCGCCTGCAGCGCGATGATCTGATGCAGGCCGCCGTCATCGCTGCGACGTTCGTGTGGGAGACCGCGAATCGCGCGGAAATGCTCCCTCGGAAACCGCTGCCGAAATAGCGACTGTCATCCCGAGCGTGAGCGAGGGACCTGTGCGGGCGGGGCGGCAGTCCTGCGCATCGCGCCCCACCCGCCCAGGTCCCTCACTCACGTTCGGGATGACATCACCACAAGGCACGCGTGCGGATCACCGTGAGTGCAATCCGCAACGTGTCCTTCAACGGTTTGTAGTGGCTCGTGGCGATCCCGTCGACAAAACCAAGTTCGATCGGGATCGTCACGATCCCGAACTGCCGCCGCCCCGCACGCACGATCACTTCGCTCTCCATGTCGAATCCATCCGTGCGCAATTTGAGATTGCGCAGCAGATTCGCGGAGTAAAAACGAAAGCCGCTCTGCGAGTCAGTGATCGTCACACCCGACGCAATCGCAATGCACGCCGCGGAAAACCGATTGGCCATTCTGCGCCGCGGCAGCATTTCGCCGAACAGATGCGAGCGACCGCCGATGATGAGATCCGCGCCGCTGCGCTCGCGCTCGCGCACGAACTTCGGGATCTCACCCGCGAGATGCTGACCGTCCGCATCGAGCGTGATCACACCGTCGAATCCATTCTCGAGCGCCCACTGAAATCCCGTCTTCAACGCGCCGCCTTTGCCGCGATTCACCGGGTGGCGAATCACCACCGCGCCGACCTCACGTGCGACTTCCGCCGTCGCATCACGCGACCCGTCATCGATCACGAGCACCGGCTCGAGCTGCGCACGCGCATCGACGACGACGCTCGGCAACGTCCGCTCCGCGTTCAGCGCCGGGATGATGACCGCGATCTTCTCGCTCACGCATCCTCCCGCGAGAGCACCGCGCAAACGATTGCACCGCCGGCGGACAGCGAGTTCACGAGCACATGGTCGTAGCGTCCCTCGTCGAGCGCGAGCAGCGCGGCTGCGATCTGCAACGCACCGCCCGCCGAGTACTCGCCGAAGATCTGCTTGGTCGTCACGATCTGCGTATCGCCGAATCGCTGTGCGATCGCGCGCTGCTCCAGCGCATCGCCGCGCAGCGATCCATTTGCCGAGGCAAAGATCGCATCGACACGCTCGATCTCGGCATCCGCGAGCGCCGCATTCATCGCAAGCACGACGCGACCCGCGTCCGTGCCCCAGTCCGAAATCGGCGCCGTCGTATCGCGCGCGATCCCGAATCCTGCGAGCCATCCGTACGGCTTGCGCGTTCCCGCTCCGGCGACGAACACCGCGCCGCCTTCGCCGATGATGACGCCGTTGCGTAGCGGATCGAAGGGACGCGCGGCTTCATCGACTTCGCCATTCGCATGCGCGAGCGCGCCGATGCGATCGAGCACGCTGAACATCATCTCGTTCACTTCTTCCACGCCACCGATCAGCGCCGCGGACGTCGTCCCCTTCACGATCTGTGTGGCCGCGTACATCGTCGCCGCAAGCGCGGACGACTCGCGCTGCGTGAGCGTCACGTTGAATCCGCGCAAATCCCACTCGATCGCGATGTGACTTCCCGGCGCGTTCGCCACCGATTCCGCGAACAGTTGCGGCGGCGCGAGCGCCGGGCCTTTCTCGACGTACTCCTGCATGTACTCGACGGACGTCTGCACCGGACCGAATGCGGTGCCCATCGCGACGCCGGTATCACTCGACAGCGTCGCACCGCAGTCCTCGATCGCCATCTTCGCCGCCGCGACTCCGTAGCGCGACAGCATGTTCATCCGCCGCATCTTCATCGGCGCGATGAAATCGCGAGCCTTGAACTCGCGCACGAGCGCCGCGCGATGCGCGGAAAGGCCGGTCGTGTCAAAGCGATCGATCTCGTGATGCGCGCTTTCGCCGCTCGCGATCAACGCGCGAAACGCGTCGACGCCGATTGCGTCAGAAGCGACGACACCGATGCCGGTGACAGGGACTCTGGCCATGGGGCGCGGATTCTACAGCCGGGCCGGCACGGCCGGCAGCGCTGATTGCTCCGCCGAGTGCCCGTACGGCTGCCAAGTAGATTCGTT
>DASYLL010000065.1:0-3886 GCA_036009605.1 Thermoanaerobaculia bacterium
AACTTGCCGACCTTGCCTCCGTCGGGGATGCGCGCGACCTCGTAAATCGTGCGGTCGTAGCGCGTCTTCACTTCTTCGGGATATTCGACGATCTCGTAGATGAAGTCGCTGAGGTGCAGGATAAATCCGAGCTGGTTCTCCGGCGCCGACCGCTCATCCTCGAAGATCATCCGGCGGTAGGCGTTGAGCTTTCCTTCGTTGACGTCCTGGCAGCTGACGAATGCGAAGTTGACCGAGCGCGGATCGTTGGTCGTGGGCGCGGTGATCGTTCGCCCAACACGGCCTCCGTTGCCATCAGCATCGCTGAAGCGGAACCAGTAGACGCGGGACGGCTTGAGCCCACCGACTAAAACCCGCGCTGTCCAGTCGGCAGCTGCGGAAACGGGCGCATCTGCGTGGGCGACGACGCGACGGAAATGCTCGTCCTCCGCCACCTCGACCGCGAGCACATGGCGTTGGGCGTCGCCGAACGGCCGGCGCGTCCACAGGATTACGCTGTTCGAATCGGGATCTCCCGAGGCCACGCCTTCGGGATAGAGGTCGCGCCGTTCCCGCCAGTCCACGCGCGAGGTTCGGGCGTTCCCTCCCCACGCGAGCGATGCGCCAATCGCGGCAGCTACTTGAATGAACTCGCGGCGGCTCAGCGTCATTGACTATCCCCTCTTGAGTGCCTCCGCGTGCCGCGCAGAGGGCTGGCGATCAATCTTCCCTTGAGGAGTGCGGAGCGCAACGTCATTCTCGGTGAGAGCGCCAGCACTCTACGCTTGGCGCGTCAAAGTCCGGTGAGAGTCTTGCAAAAACGACTTGACTCTGCCAGTCGCGACTGTCTTCGACTTCTCACCGCGCAAGTCAGGCCTCGACGCTGACACAAGCGGGTGATCCTGGAATCCGCGCTGCAATCATTGGCGCGAATCTGGACCGCCAGTGGGGTGGGGATGCGGCAACCCGATCGTCACGTACGAGCGCACGAGTCGAACCAGGCATCATACTCTCAGACGAAGTCTTCGTATCATCCGAACATTGCAACACTGCGCGACGTCATGAAGCCCACACCTTCCCGCGAGCGGATCGCGGAAGGTCCTGGTCGGGCTCGCTGGCGGAATTTCGGTTCGTGCGCGGTTGTGAGCTGGACTGTCACCTGCCGGTCAGCTTCGATCCCTTAGGGGACACCGTCGATGCGGCTGCGTGAGATCGGCCAACGCTGGTGCCTTTCATCCGGCGAGACCATCGTTCGCGCACGCTCATGAATCGAGGCCGCGGCATCGATACCGGCCCGTCTGCAAGCGCGACATTCTCGTCCTTGCAGTTCCCACGGAGCCCACCATGATCGCACGAAAGTCGTTGTCGATTGGACTCGCGTTGGCGCTGGTCGTCTGCGTTTCCACTGCGGCAACGCCCGGAAGCGACTCGCCGACTCCGTGGTTTCTCACCAGCAGCGCTCAGTTCTCTCTCGGAGAGATTGAGCTTGTCCAACTTGCGATCGAGCGAGCGCAGGATTCGGCGGTTCGCGACTTCGCCAAGCGCATGGTCGCAGACTTCGGGCAGAAGAACGCCGAGCTGCAACAGCTCGCCCAAACAAAGGGCTGGCGACTACCGCTCAACGCCGGGGACTGGATCAGGGTCGATCAGATTCTTGCGCACACTCCTGCTGCGAAATTCGATCGCGTCTACATGCACGAGGTATATGTCGATCACCGGAACGCGCAGGCAACCATGCGCAACTATGTGCAGACAGGTCCCGATCCCGATCTGAAACAGTGGGCGACGCAGACCATCCCGATGTTCCGCGAGCATCTGCAATAGGCAACTGCGACGGGCAGCCGCGTCGGGATGAAGCCGACTCCGTAGTGGCGCCACGCCCCTACGCACGGCGACGCGGCGCCATGGTGGGAACCGGGTCGCGCGTCAGGAACTCGAGCATGATCTGATCGCAGAGCGTCGGCTTTTCGACAAGCAGGCCGTGTGATGTGCCGGGAATGATCGCCAGCTCGCAGTCGGGCACGCTGCGGTAGAATGCAAGCGCGTGCTCGAGTCGTACCTCATCGTCGTCGCCAAACATTGCGAGCGTCCGGCAGCGAAGACCCTTGAGATCGTCGACGGCAAGCGTCGGTCCATTCGCGTGCATCGCATCGAGCTTCTTCGCGATCACGGCATAGTGGTCTTTGCCGTCGGGCGAGACCTTGCCGTAACCCTCGGCCATGAATTCCGGCGGCGCAACGCCCGGCTGCAGCACGCCGTCATCCCAACCATCGTGGTGGAATACGGCGGCAACGAAGACAAGCCGCGTTACCAGATCGGGCCGCTTCTTCGCAACGAGCAACGCCACGACGCCGCCGTCGCTCATCCCCATGAGCAACGTCGGACGGCCGACCACTTGCTCGATGAACTTGATTGTATCGTCCGCCATCGACTCGTACGTAAACTCGCCATTCACATCAGGCGTGTGTCCGTGCCCGCGCTGCTCCGGCAGGAAGACAGTGAAGCGAGACGCGAAATCCGAAAGATTCGGACCGTACGCCCGCGAGTCGACTCCGCCCGGGTGCAGCATCACCAGCGCCTCCCCGGCGCCCTGTCGGTCGTACCACATTCGCATCCCGTCCAGCTCCACGTACTCGGGCATCCAGTCCTCCGCGGGCCATCGATGTCGGCACAACAATTTCTCCGTTGACCGGAGAATTGAATTTACGAGCGGTACACGGTCATCATGCCCTTGCAACCGAAATCGAGTTCCATAGCGAACACCAAAAGTCACCGTTGACAGACGCTGCGCGAGAGACACTTTCTCACGTCATGCGCCCCAGCCTCGCACCGATTCGACCTATCGCTCTTCTGTCGACTATCGCGGTTCTTTCATCAGCACTTCCCTGCTTCGCCGCGGCGCAAACCGCGCTAAGCGAAGCGCAGATAGCAGCCTCGGATGCAAAGATCCGGAGCGCGGCAGCGGTCATTGACGGGGAATGGGCGCGCGTCTTCGCTCAAAGTGGCGATCACTACTCTTCCCCGCAGATCACCGGATATCTGGGATCCACGAGTACGCCCTGCGGCATCCTCGATGCTGGAAATGCCTACGCGTGCCGCGCGAACGGAAGCATCTACTATGATCGAGCATTTCTCGCCACTCTGATGGCGAGCGCCGCATCCGCGCTCGGTACCGACGGCGACGTCGCCGCGATCTTTCCCATCGCGCACGAGTGGGGACATGCGGTTCAGTACATGCTCAAGCTCGACTACACGAGCTCGCCCACTCGCATCGAGTCGGACGCCGACTGCCTCGCGGGTGCGATCCTCGGCATCTCAGAGAAAGACGGTCATCTCGAGCGCGGCGACATCGAGGAGGCCGAATACGCACTGAACGAGGCCGGCGATCCACCGCTGGTGACCGGCATCTGGGGAGCGACGATCGAGAAGATCAATCGCGAAGCCAGAGCAGGCACGACTCCCGTGATAACGAATGCGACCGGCGGTCACGGAAACCATCGTGAGCGCGTCGCCGCGTTTCGGAACGGCATGACGAACGGAGTGCGCCGATGTATTCAGGGAATCCCCGTCATGCCGCGCTCGACGAGAAGTCCCTGGCTCCCTCCGCTTCCCTGATCGTTTGAAGCGGGGCACGCAGAGCGAGTGACGGTCAAGCACTGACTCGTCGCCCACAAAAAGTGGCCAGGGAGGGAATTGAACCCCCGACACGCGGATTTTCAGTCCGCTGCTCTACCAACTGAGCTACCTGGCCTTCTGCGAGGCGCGTATTAAACAGGCATGGCTGAGACTCGTCAACTAGAGCTTAAAAATCAATCGATTATGATTTTAATGACCGCCGCGCCTGACGCTAGCCGCTCTAGTTGCGCATGCGATGACGCGAATTGAGTTCACCCTTTCTTGAACGGCC
>DASYLL010000066.1:0-10001 GCA_036009605.1 Thermoanaerobaculia bacterium
CAAACGCTTGGGGAAATAGACTTGGCTCGGTTGATCAAAAACGAGGAACGAAGGCACGGGGCTGGAAGCCAACGTCAGAAAGAACTGTTGAAGCGCGAGCATGATTGCGAGGTGGTACGACAGCCAGTTCGAGCCACTCCCGATCTCCCACAGATAGTCTTCTCGATCCTTTCCCGTGACTCGCACCGTGAGCTCTGAAATCAGCAGTTCCACAGGGTCGCGAGGACGCTCAGTATCCAGCTTTGGCATCAATCGTTCGGCGTTTCTTGAGATACGCTTCAACGCGATCCCCGTCCGCTTTCCGACTTCGGCCTCCTGCACCTCCGACTCGAGAGCCCGAACGCGACTGCGCAGTTCGTCCACTTCGTGCGCAAGCTCGCCGTCGTCGCCGAGCCGTTCATAGTTTTCAAGTGACTGTTCCAGTCGACCGATGAATCGTGAGGCTTCGAGAGTCGCATCGTGACGAGCTTTCGCTTCTTCCGATGAACGGGAAAGGATGCGGATCCGATGTCTAATTCCTTCCAGTTGCTCGAGGGCGGGCCGCAGATCCTCGCGTACGCGTTGCAGTTCCCGGTCGAACGCCGCAGGAACTCCGACGAACTGGCCAGCGCTTTGCTCGATCTGTTCAAGGGCTTTCAAGAGAGATACGACGCCCTCGTGGGCCGACGCCATGTTCTGCCCGCAGAGAGGGCAGGAATGCTCAGCGGTGTGAAGATCCCCCAACCACTTCGCCACTTGGAGACGATCACGTTGAACCTGCAGCTGGCCGCGATACTGCGTCGCGGTATCGCGAAGCTGTTCCATCTCTGATAGGCGGCGCCGGAGCTGCGCGACGACGGTTGCGCGCTCAGACTCCTCGCGTTGCAGGGCGATCAGTTCACGCACGGAAGCATCAATGGCTCCCTCAGTTACTTGTGGGGAGCGATTAGCAGTGCGGACGACGATACGGAGTCGATCGATGATCGTGTTGACGCTGTCATCCGCGTCGGAAGCAGTGATCAATCCCAGCTCTCGTGCCTGAGACTCCCACGCGCGAATTTCGGCGATCCATCGTTCCGAGATCCTTCGCAGAGTCTGGAGTTCACGTTCCTTCCTCGCAAGGTCTTTTCGAAGTTGACTGAGCTCGTGCTGTTTCCCGAGGAGTTCTGGTGACAGCGCACCGAGCACGTAGGGGAAGATCGTGCGAATCTTCTCCCGATGCTCGGTCGTGTCGGCTTTGAAAAAGAGCACATTCTGGTTCGCGATGATGTTCTGGGGTTGGAAGGTGAACGCCATCAGATCGCGGAAGCTCGGCCGTCCCTTGTAACCCGTTCCCGTTCGCTCGGGGTTGAAGTCAAGGAGCGTTAAGCCGGACAATTCGTCGAGCGCTCTCTTGACGGCATCGACCGTCGTATTCTTTGTTGCTATCGAGTGCGGGGGCTCAACCGTCGCGCCGTCCAAGACGAACATATCGCCGGTAGCGCGCTGCGCTCCAGGCTCGCGTCTCGCTAGCAACTTCTCGCCGAACGGCGTGACGACAATGATGCCAAACCAGCTGCAGCGATCACGAATCGTGCTGACCGGGATTGTGCAGATATCTGAACCGAGGCAGTAGTCGATGATCGGGATGACCGCCGACTTGCCGGTCCGCGACACGCCGCTGATGACGTTGAGCGCACCCTCGGTAAATAGAACGCGCTTTGGCGGTAGATCAGCGTCGCGAGGCCACAGGACGATTTCTCGGATGTGAAATTTCATACATTCATTTAGAAAGCAATGCGGAGGAGCGACGCGAGTTCGAAAACTGTCACGCCGCCACACCACGTGCCGAGTTTCTCCGCATTCCGCACGAGTCCACGGACCGACTCGGGAATGCCAGAAGGCGCGGTGCCCGAGAGCGCAACGACCTCCCCGTTCGATGGGTCGATGAACAAGAGGCGAGACGCCACGGCGAGGCGGATCGCGGCAAGACTGAGTGGGCGCAGCTCACGCACTCGGCGTTCAAGGGAAAGGAGAACATCACTCTCTCTGACGCCGGAGTCGCTGAACTTCGAGGCAAAACCGCGAAGTCCTGACCTCTCCTGCGTTGACGACACGAGTGCGAAGGTCTGTTCGTGAAAGAGGATAGCGACCGGGAGGAACAGGACGGGAAGCGGCGTTGAGGAGGGCACCTTTCGGGCGTTGGCGTAGCCGAGCGCGAATCTCCACAGCAGAACCCCGCCAAGTCCCGGGTTCTGAATAGCTTCGATCTCCCGAAACAGTGCACTGCTCATTGTTTGGCTTTCGGTATCTTTCCCAGCTCATCCTTGTACGAGGGGTGCCACCCGAGACGCTGATCGTCGGCGAGAGCATGGAAGCACCCGGGCGTGAAATGATCTGGTACAGGACGCGCCTCCAGCTGCTCTTTCACCTGGATGCACTCGGCGTAGAGAAGTCTGCCCGCATCGACGTGTGGGCGCCCTGCAGCCTGGACGCTCACGGCGATCTTCTTCGCCGCCCAAGTGCGTTCCAGCTGCTTGCTGAACTCGTCGAAGCTCGACCTGTTGATCAGAAGCTTCTCTGCCCAGATCGACCGATCAAGCGCTGCCCGCAGGAAGTCGTTCGCGGCACGGATCTTCTCGTCGTCATCGAGCTGAATCAGGTCGAGTTGACGGATGTATGTGCGCGCCGGCAACTCCGCTTCCACGGCTGCGGCAGGTGGCTCCGGCGCGAACGAATACAAGATCGTGGTGCGGTCGTACTTTCGTACGAACGTGACAAGCTCCTCGTTGAACTCGTCGGCCGCTACGACAGCTGATTTCCCTTGCTCAAGGAGCTGGTCGATCTTTGCTTTCGTCCACCCCAACATCTGGTTGGCGACCGTGGGTAGGAGGTCGGCCGAGATGATTTTCGACCTCAGAAGGTCCTGAATGTCGGCGATGGCGTCGCCTTTCCCAAACGACAGCGAGAATCGCTCAACGACCAGCGCAGAGCTAGTGCTTCCGAATACGTGATCGACAAACGACGCAAGGGTGGTTGCGACCTTGGACCGATTGATATAGCCCGGGGCGGATCCCCAAAGCGTACTCCTCGCATTGTTTAGGGCCGCCGTGGCGGCCGCCGCGTCGGACGCGTTCGCAAACGATTCCGCTAGATGACCGCTTCGCTTTTTCGTGATGTGAAGTTCAAAGCGTGTCACAGCTGGATCGATCTCACCCACCTCGACTGCTCGGACCCAGTTGGAGAGGGTTTTCCATAGATCGATGGAACGGTCAGTGATCGGATTCTTTGATCCCGCGAGTTTCGTTTGCTCCGCGGTCTTTTCGCCATCCGCTGACTCCGCCCCGACGTCGTCGAACACCTCGACACTCACGAAAGTGCCGGCTGTAGCTTGAAGCAGGCGCGCGGTTGCACGGGTCGTTTGCAGCGAATAACCAAGAAGCTGGTTAGGCACGTGAGCCGACTTCCTGCTCCTGCCGGACTTAGTTTTCACGGCGCTTTCACGGCCTTCAATCCCAAAGACACTATAACATTGCTATGGATAAGCAGGCGAAGACAGCTTCCGGGCGCAATCAGAGATCACTGAATGGACTCTGTCGGCGAAATACGCGCTTACTTGGATCAGGCCATCGCGGCTGGCGGAGCGATCGACGATCTCGCGAGGCAGTGGGCTGCTCGCTATCCGTCTGACTTGCCCGCCTTCCGCCGACGAGCGGTAAAGGCGTGGATAGCTCAGGGCACTAAGTACCGAGACATTCGGCATTGGGGCAAATTCAGAAGAGCGCTAATCCTAGGTGCAGCGATCTGGGGAGATCCGTTCATCGTCGAGTTCGAGCAAGCCGGGCTGCTACTCCCGCGGGATGCGCCGCATCAGGAGTTCTCGGCCTGTCTACGAGACTTGGCACGCCAGATCGCGAACGGCGACGCGCTTTCGCGTCTACGCGACCGTGTCGAGACGTACCGTTCCTATGTTGAGTTCGCCGCATTCGTTGACGCACACGATCGACACGCCCGTCGCCTACTTAACGAGCGGCCCTTTCGCTTTGGGAGGACCCTTGTTGCGTTCACCGGCCTGCACTTTTTGCGGGCGTTGTTCGATTTCGAAGTGGGCGCGGAGTACGCCAATGTGTTCGCCGAGCATGGCAGCCCCGAGCGTCTCGCGGAAGCAGCATCGATCATTATTGCTCTAGCAAACGAACACCTGCCACTTCAATCTCATGATTTTACGTTTCCTCTCTCAGGTATCGATGTTTCAGCGGATTTTATCTTCCTGCTCCGCTATGGGGCCGCGCTGGTCGCGGTTCGCGAGACGGGCAAGATGATTTCGATCATGAACTATGAGCTAGCTCGGGTGCGGGGAAGCAGGCTACGTGTGTACCGGCTCCAAGGTGCTCGCCCTGATGTAGAGTACACGCTCCGTCTCGGCTTCGTGCGCGGCGAAATTGGCAAGATCGCAAGCCGCCTCTATGTCTCGCATGAATCCGCATCGATGATTTCAATGGTGGCAGCGGCGGAAGACCTTCTCAGTCGCTTTCCACAACTAGTTGAACTCAGAGATTCGGATACACCAGCCCGGCGCCTTCGACTGCATATACCGCTAGCTCCGCAGCTCTTCGAGGTGTTATCGCATGTGCGGTTCTACGAGGAGGCTGTTCAGGACGACGGGCTGAGCCAAGAACTTGAGCTGCCGATCAACATGCCTGACGCGGCATCCTGGGAGATCGTTCCGGGCTTCACACTCGAAGCATTTCGCAAGGTGTGCCGGACGCTGCAATTCCTGTCAGTCCTCGACGCTGTCGCAATGAGGCGCTACGAGTCCGATCCACTGGTGGTGTATAACTCCTTGACGCGCGCCGTTACCCTCACAGATTTTGTCGAGCTCCTGAAGGTCGCTGGCATCGACGCTGAACAGGCGTCAACGTTTCTCGATCTACTCGCCGCTGACGTACGACGGCTCGCCTTCTATGACATGCAGTATAGGCCGTTCCTGAGCATCGCCCCGTCAACGTTTCAGGTGGGTAATGCAGCCGAGTCCACACCGCTGGAAGTCGTCTATTCGAGTGGTGTTGTGATGACGGCGAACGTGACAGTGAACGTCCAGCGTGCTCACAGTATCCGCATCAAAGCGAACGCGACCGCTTTCGTGGCTCTAGCGGCAGAAGCCTTGAGAAGCGTCTTTGAGAATGTCCGCACCGGCGTTGCGTTGAAACTGGGTGACGACGCCACGGATGTCGATATTATGGTGCTCTCGCAGCGGACGCTCTATTTGATCGAGTGCAAGCACTCGATCACTCCAACAGGGGCGCACGAACTCCGAGATTTGTGGAGCGATATCAATCACGGTGTGCATCAACTTATGGTCGCGATGAAGATACTAGATACGGAGATGCCGAGCTATCTAGCGGGACTTTATCCAGGAACGAAGAAGGCCCAGTGCGCGTCTTTACGAATTCAACCCGTAGTGCTTTGTTCGCACCGCGTGTTCTCGGGCTTGTCACTTGCTGGGATCCCTATCCGCGACCAAGCGTCCTTAGCGCGAGTCTGCGGTGATGGAATCGTTAGCATGGGCAGCGAAGACGACTCGGGGCACCTTGTAATGCGACGGTATCGATTGCGCCCGAATGAAAAAGCGACGGCCGATGACTTCGACGATTATCTTTCCGACAGCAGCAGGTTCTTCGAGATGTTCCGGCCATTTATGCACGAATACGATCATTTGGACCGGCTTCTTGGAGGGTCCTTAGTGCTTGCACGCAACACTTTCGTGTGCAACATCGCCCAGGATGCTTGGTCGGAGCACCTCGAGCAAATGGGCGCTGTCTCTGTGAATTCTGAGCGTCACGCAGTCGAACGATTGGGGCCGACGCCACTGGGCGGCGACGTGCGCTAATGACCAATGTTTGGCGACAATTCGATCTTGCAGCCTTTGATCTTGCCGCGAGCGGTCAGGATCATGATCGTTCCGGCGATCTCACCTTCTCGGTGGCGACATTCGAGTCCGTTCAACCGGTCGCGACATCGCCGCATTGGGCTACGATTCAGCCCTCTGGATTCACCGGTGCAACTACAGCGTGCCTATGTCGGCCGGCCTGACTGACCCCGATTGGTACAAGCTCCGAGCCGCTGGCGTGCCCGGCTATGCTTCGGCACATCAACTTCCTTGCGGATAGCGCGCTCGACGTGACGAAGGTTGGGCTACTGGAACGGCCTTCAGTGAAGGCGATCTCAACCCTCATCCTCTTTCGGCTCCTTCTCCCCTCCGAGCGGGGAGAAGGCAGAGAGTTGGATCGGTCTTCGCCCCTCCGTGAGAGGGTGAGAGAGGAGAAGCTGCACGAAACGCGGATGATGGGGCTCCCTCAGCGCTTACGAACGTTCCCCACGTAAACCCCATCCACCGTGAAATCGACATCCGGCAGTTCTCCCGGTGCGACGTCCGTCACCGTGAACACATACGTCCCGGTTTGCTCGCGATCGAGTGGCCCGCGCTCCGAAAGCTTCCCGCCACCTTTCAAGCGCGCGATTACGAGCGACGCGTAGCCTGGTCCGAGGTAGTTGCCGAAGCGATCGCGGGGCGTGATGCTGATGTCGACGGTGCTGCCGTTGCGGATCGCGGCGATCACGGTCTGGTTGGGATCGGGATTGACGCGCACGATCTGTTCGATGCGCTCTTCGCGGCGCACGTGGCCCGTGCGCGGGTGATCCCAGTCGAGTAGTACTTCGAACGCATACGTGCCGGGCACGGACGTCTGACCGAACGACGCGCTGTAGACGCCGTTTTTCTCTTCTTTCAATGTGATGGTTGCAAACTCGCGCGGGATCACGCGATCGAGCACACGCGAGCCGAGCGTTGCGAGTTTGCGAGCGTACGGAGTTTGCGGATCGGGGCTCGGCGCCGGCGTGTCGGTGAATGTCGTGTCGTGCAGGATCGTGCCGAGGCTTTCGGTGGAGCGGAGAACGCGGACGCGGATGGCGTTTGCGGGGAGGCCGGTGAGCGGCTTGCCGTCGTACGAGATGTTCGCGCGCAGGCGGATGTTGTCGCCGGTGCGCGTGCGGATCGTGTCGAACGAGAAGCGATAGTCGAGATCGCGTTCGAGGAAGAAGACGCTCAGCGTGTAAGGCACCGTCCCGCTTCCCGCATTGCGCTTGACGCGCACGGACCACGTGCCGAGATCGTCCTTGCGAATCGTGTTGAACGACTGCAGCGAGGCCTGCGGCAGTTTCTCCGCGGACGACGGAACGGCGAGCGAGCCATCGGGACGGAAGACGTCGAGATCGAGCGCGTCGCGCGTTGGCGGTGCCCATTGCACGGAGAAGACGGCCCGTCGCGCGGACTTGTCGACGATCACGTTCTGCGGCGCACTAGGACCGGCGCCGCTCAGAGAATCCTGCCGCCGCAACGCGAGCGACGCGGTGTTGCCTTTGAGGATGCTGACGAGCGTCATGCCGAGCACGTCGAACATCGTCGACGAGTTGACGGTGATGAACGAGACGCCCGAGGTTTCGAGGGCGATGTTGGTGAGGAGATCGGCGTCGACGCTCGCGGGTGTGCCGAAGCCGATGGTCTGGATCGGAATGAAGCGCTTGCGCAGCTCCGCATTGAGTCCGCTGACGGGCAGCAATCCGAGAAAGCCGCTGCCGGCGGGTGTGATGAGCGGCGCGGTGTTCTGCATGCCGTCGGTGACGACGACGAGGAAAAGATCGTGCGCCGGATCCGCGACCCATTGCGACATCGCCGCGTTGACGCCGCCGCCGATCGACGTGGCCGCGCCGGGAGTGAGCGTGAGCACGTTGTTCACGACGGCGTTCCACTTGTGCGTCGGGCCGGGGCCGCCGGGACCGCGCTGCACGAAAAAGTTTGCGGGAGGATCGGCGCCGACGATCGGTTGCGGCGCGGCCGTCGAGTCGAAGAACACGACGCCGATGCGATCTTCCGACCATTCGAGGCCTTCGGGCGTCGGCTGATCGATCTCACGCCACGCGGCGATGAAGTTGCTGATCGCGGAGTGAAGGATCGTTGCCTTTGACGGACCGGAGAGCGCGCCGGGCGGCAGGCCGGACATGCTGCCGGACTTGTCGAGCACGAGCACGAGGTCGATCGGCAGGCGTCCCATGAACATCGCATCGAGCGCGGGTGCGACGCCGTCGTCATTCGGAATGAGACTGGCCGGCATGTCGCCCGTGCGCTTCGAGACTCTCGAACATTCCGAGGCCGGCGCGCCGACGACGTAGCTGTTCAGGCGATAGCTGGTGATGTTCGCGCCGACGAAACGCATCGGCACGTTCTTCTCGGTCGCGCTCGCGCCGTTGCAAAAGTCCGCGGTGAAATTCGAGAGCGGCTTGTAGACGATGCGCGCGCTGTTGCCGCTGCCGGCGGCGAACGTGATCTCGTCGCCGCCGATGACGGCGGTTCCGCCCAGGTTCACGGTCGTGCCGTTGACGATGAGTTGCGAGCCGGCGGGTGGCGCATTGAGGCTGAGCACGACGCGCACTTCTCCCGTTTCCTGCTGCACGTTGAAGCGCAGCGGGATGTTGAGGATGAAGGCTTCGTCGGCGAACACAGAGACTGCAAAGGCGAGGGAGATGAGGAGCACGAGGCTGCGTTTCATGAGCGTCCTTTCTCGTTAGTCGCGATGCGCGACGGGATGCCAGCGCGGCCTGCGCCACGAGCGGCGGAAAGCGTCGGCGTTTTCGAGTCTTGCATTCGAGGAGTGCGCGTGGCCGTCGAGGAAGACCACGAAATCGGCGCCGCGTCCCTGTGTTTCGAAACGCTCGTCGAACCAGCGCACGAAATCATTCGGCGTCGTCACGCTGCGCGCGGCGTAACGCAACACCGGCAGATCGAGTTGCTTCTCGTAAGCTTTGTAGACGAGCTCGGAGCAGACGATGCGATCGTCGGTCACGAAGTCGAACTCGAAGTCGTACGGCAGACCGACCATGGTCATTGCGCGTGCGATCGCCTGCGCCTTCACGTCGTTGTTCAGGCGAGGGCGAATCGCCGCGACGTAGTCCGCATCCGCCGATTTCTCGAACGTCGAAAGCAGCACGCCTTGCCCAACCGCTTCGACGACCGTGGCCTTCGCGATCTCGCTTTCATAGCGTCGCGGATTTGCAACACGCAAGCGATCTTCGAACGCGTCGCCGAATACCAGACGACGTTCTTCCGGCGTGCCGATGTAGAGCGAAACGTGCGGCCAGAATCCGGGCAGGCCGACGTTCGTGAGCGACCAGTCGCGGCGCTCGAACAGGATGTCGCCCGGTTGCATCAAAGGACGCGCGTCCGCAATCTGTTTGCGCGAGATGAACGACGGACGCGGCGCAATCGCGGCCGGTCCGCCTGCTGCCGATGCGATCGTCGCAGGCAGCGGATTCCACGCCGCTTCGCCAACGACGCGCGCCACGTTGCGCAAGGTTTCCTGCGAGCCATGTGCGACTCCGGCCGCGAAAATCGCTTTCGCGTCGTCGTCTGCACCTTTGACGCGTGTGCCGCCGAGGGTGCGATCGAGCACTGCGAATGAGCTGAACTCTGCGGCGCGCGCGACGTGCAGCCAGTGCAGTTTGAACGCGGCGTAACTGTTCGCGGGAATGTCGAGCTGCGCGACGCTTTCATTGAGGAGTGTGTGCAGTTCGGGATGGCGTTCCATGCGCGCGACGTAATCGAGCGCGGAGCGATACTGCGCGAGCCACGCGCCGTGATAGACGCGAAACTCCTGCGATTGCGAAGAGCTGCGCAATTTCATGAAGCCGGAATGGCGCTCGCGAATGCTCTCCAGCGCGACCTGATAGTCGAGAAAGCTGCGCCACACCGCACGCGCTTCTTCGCGCTCTTCCGCGCTCGGCATGTTCGAAACGGGAACGCCGCTCTCGCGGATCAGCGACTGCATGCCCGTGCGATATGTGACGATCAGCGCCGCGTCATCGGCATGCGCTGCTCCTGACGCCATCGCCATCGCGAGCGCCAGAAAAAGGAACAGAACGCTCTTCATGTCCGTCCAAGGTAACATTCGCATCATCGGTTCGTCTCGGAGACCACAATGTTCGTCACG
>DASYLL010000067.1:0-4780 GCA_036009605.1 Thermoanaerobaculia bacterium
CGTCGTCCCCCGACGCATCGGCGCCCTCCTCTGCGACCTCGGCTACCTCAAGCCCGACGAGCTCACACGCGCTGCGGAGCAGCAGGCCAACGCGATCGTGCTCGACGCGATGACGTATCGCAACGGCGCCTACACGATCGAGTTCACGAATGAGTTCCCCGAGGGGATTGTGACGCTGCTGCTGTCGACGGAGCGGTTGATTCTCAACGGCGTGCGCAGCATCGAATACTGGTCGCTGATTCTGCGCGGCGTCGGACGTATCGAGCGCGTGTTGCAGCAGGTCGAGCATGCCGACACGCGCACGTTCCAGATCGAGCTCACCGACGACGAAACGCACATCCTCGGCCTCTTCGCCGACGCACAGAGCATCGAACAGGTTTGCGCGCGCACGTACCTTTCGAACTTCGAAGCGTTCCGCACGATCTGGGGACTGCTCTCCGTGAATCTCGTGCAGGACGCGGAACTGTCGGCGGTGGATGAGAAACGCGCGGCGGAAGAGTCGGAGTACGAGCTCGAAGCGCTGGTCGAGCGCTACAACCGCATCTATCAGCGCATCTTCACTGTCGTGTTCCAGAAGATCGGCGATCACGTCTACGACTTTGTCGAGTATCGCGTCGTGCGCCACCTCTCGCCGGAGAACATGCCATACCTTTCCGGCATGAGCTTCGTGAACGAAGCGCGACTCGACTTCGATCAGCTGCTCAACAATTTGTTCGCGTCCGGCTCCAGCAATCACGCGCCGGTTGTGCAGAGCGTCTGCAATGAGCTGCTGTACGGCTGGGTCGTGGAGGTGAAGACGGAGTTTGCCGGACAACCGATCGAAGCTGAAGTCGTGCAGCTCGCGGATTCGCTGCGGCGATGATTCGCAAGGCGACGTTGAGCGATGTAACGGAGATCGAGCGCGTCATGCGCGCCTCGATGGCGGATCTCGGCGTGCGCTTCTACGACGACGCACAGGTCGCGAGCGCCGTGCAGTACATCGCTGTCGCCGATCCGCAGCTCATCGAAGACGGGACGTACTTCGTGATCGAAGAAGAAGATCACGTGATCGCATGCGGAGGCTGGAGCTCGCGCACGAAGCTCTTCAGCGGACCGTCGTCGCAGATGGGGAAAGTCGATCGTCTCGATCCTGCGATCGATGCGGCGCGCATTCGTGCGATGTTCGTCGATCCCGCACACGCACGACGCGGGCTCGGACGAAAAATCCTCGAAGCCTCGGAAGCCGATGCGCTGCGCGCGGGCTTCCGCTCGTTCGAGTTGATGGCGACGCTTCCGGGCGTTCCGCTCTATCGCGCATGCGGCTACGAGGAAATCGAGCGGGCCGCGATCGAGTTACCCGATGGTGTGCGGCTGGATTGCATCCGGATGAGCCGCCGGCCATGAATGCGTAAATCACTCCTGTTGCTCGCACTTTTCGCCGCTCTGGCCTGCGCGCCGGTTGGTCCGGTCACGCAGCCGAACGATCGCGAGTGGACTTTGCTCACGGCCGATTACCAGTGGCTGGAGACCGTCCGCGCGGGGCAGAAGAAGCCGCCACCGACCGCGACGCGCAAGGAGCGCATCGAGATCGTGCTCGACAATCTGCAGAAGCTCGAGCCGACCTACAACGCGTTCATGGACAAGGTGCACGAGTATCACGCGCGCACCGGTGATCCCCGCGCCGCCGCGCTCCTCGCGCGCGAAAAGATCCTCCTCGGCGACGACTACATGTCGGTGCTCTCGCGGTACGAGCGCGCCATGGATCTCTACAAAGAAGCGCTCGAGCTGCAACCCGACAGCGCCGACGCGCAGCAGCGGATCGCGTTCGCAGGCGAGCGGCGGTTCGTGTCGATGACCGGTTTCGCGAACGTGAAAACGGGCATGAAGGAAGACGCTGTGCAGCGTTTGATCGGACTGCCGCGCGAGGACTGGATCAAGCAGGTCGTGCAGAACAATCGCGTGTTTTCGGTCTGGATTTACCCGAAGGCGGACGCTGGCGCCGCAGCTATTTATTTTGACAACGGCGTCGTCTATCACACAAACTGGAACGCTGCCGCTCCACCGGCCGCAGCAAAGTGATGTTCGGGGGAAAGAGGGACGGGATGGAAGAACACCACGCTGTCGACGATCAGTCGCATTACGAGATCTCACTCACCGCGGGACAGGCCTTCGTTGCATTCGTCCTGCTGCTTCTCTCGCTGGCCGCATCGTTCGCGTTCGGCCTCATGCTCGGAAAAGGACAGGCCGACGAGCGTCTCGTCGTTCGCAAGGAAACGCCGGTTGTGACCGAGGCTGCGGCGATTCCGGGAACGAAAAAGAACCAGGGCGAGATCGTGGAGCTCAGCGTTGCCGACGATGATTTCGTCGAGCCCGAAACCGAAACGGCTGCTACCGAGACGACGGTCACGGATACCGCTGCGGCGGCGCCTGTGATTCAGGAAGAGGCCGCGGTCGCGGCGACGACTCCGACGCAGGAACCGCCGCTCACGACGACTGTCGTCGCTGCTGCACCTGCTGCGGCCGCTGCAATTCCGCACATCGCGCAACTTCTTTCGACCGGCGATCAGAAGACCGCGGAAGCGCTTGCCGTGAAGATAATCAATCGCGGCTTCAACACTGCATATGTCGAACGCGGGTCGACCGACAAGGGTCCCGTGTATCGCGTGCGCGTCCGTTTCGAGTCGGAAGCGGCGGCACGGGCGGCGGAAACGAAGTTGCGGGAGTTCTCGAAAGAGGTGTGGATCACCGCGAAGTAGAGGCGCATGGCTAAACGAACGAGCAAGACCACCACGCCCGAGCTCGAGGTACTTCGCGAAGCGCAGGCCGCCAAGAAGCGGCCCGCTGCCGATCCGACGCACATCCTCGACAAAGCGATCTACCAGCTCTGGGAGACGATCAACGACCTCGACCAGATCCAGCCCGAGCGCGTCGAGCACTATCGCGTGTCGATCTTCGGCAGCTCGCGCATCCGCCGCGGCGACCCTATCTATGAAGAAGTGAAGAAACTCTCCGCGGAGCTGGCGCGGATGGGCGTCGACATCGTCACCGGCGGCGGTCCGGGACTCATGGAAGCAGCGAATGCCGGTGCAGTGGAAGGACAGAGTGGCAAGTCGCGCTCGTTCGGTCTCGCCATTCACCTACCGACCGAAGAAGCGGCGAACCCGTTTGTCGACAAGGTGTTCCGCCACCGCACCTTCTTCTCCAGGCTCCACCACTTCATCCGTCTCTCCTCGGCATTCATCGTCATGCCGGGCGGCATCGGCACCGCGCTGGAGCTCTTCATGGTCTGGCAGCTTCTGCAGGTCAAGCACATGAAAGAGCATCCGCTCATCCTCGTCGGTACAATGTGGCCCGGATTGATCGACTGGCTGCAGGGCTCGATGCTCGAGCGTGGCCTCGTCAGTCCATCAGACTTCGATGTGATCAAGGTCGTCGGCTCCTCCGATGAAGCCATCCCGATCATTCGCGAGTCGCATGAACGATGGATGCAACAGGAGAGAGAGAATGCCGAGCCCGACCCCCACACCAACGAACGACCAGATACTCGAGGCCCTGAAAAAAGTTAAGTTTCCAGGCCTCTCGCGCGACATCGTGTCGTTCGGATTCGTCCGCGATGTCGTGATCGACGGCGATGCCGTCTCCTTCACGGTTCACTTCCAGACCGAGAACCCCGCCGTCGGCCAGCAGATCGCGCGCGATGCCGAAGCGGCCGCGCGCGGCGTCGGAGGCGTGGGCAGTGTGAAGGTCAACCTCGAGATCGGCGCGAAGACCGGCGGCTCCGCCAGCGGCGGCACGATCGCCTCGGCACCCAACGCGCTCGAAGGTGTGAAGTACCGCATCGCCGTCGCGTCGGGCAAAGGCGGCGTCGGCAAGTCGACGGTCTCCACGAACCTCGCGCTCTCGCTGCGTTCCCTCGGATTCACGGTCGGACTGCTCGACGCGGACATCTACGGACCGTCGCAGCAGATGATGCTCGGCATCCACGGCCGCCCGCAGATCGACGAGCACGACGAGAAGATCGTTCCGATGGAACGCCACGGCATCAAGACGATGTCGCTCGGCCTCATCACCGATGCCGACACGCCGGTGATCTGGCGCGGCCCGATGGTAATGAAAGCGATCGATCAGTTCCTCACGGACGTGAAGTGGGGAGTCCTCGACTTTCTGGTCATCGACCTGCCGCCTGGCACCGGCGACGCGCAGCTCACGCTGACGCAGAAGGCCGGCCTCACCGGCGCGGTCGTCGTCACGACGCCGCAGGACGTCGCACTCATCGACGCGCGCAAAGGCCTGGCGATGTTCCGCAAGGTCAACGTGCCCGTCCTCGGCATCGTCGAGAACATGAGCTACTACATCTGCCGCCATTGCGGCGAGCGCGAAGAGATCTTCGGACACGGCGGTGGCCGCAGGACCGCGGAAATGCTCGGCGTCCCGTTCCTCGGCGAAGTGCCGCTCGATCCGAAAGTCGTCGTCGGCGGCGACACCGGCGAACCGATCGTTGCGTCCGATCCTGCGGCCCCCGCGTCAATGGCGTTCAGGGAGCTCGCGCGACAGGTCGTCGATCAGGTGCAGTCCGGCATGGCCGGACACACGCACGGTGGGCATGGACATGATCACGATCATGACCACGATCACGATCATGCGCATACGCACTGACCTGATGTCATCCCGAGCGTGAGACCGGCAGGGGACTGCCGTTGAAGAGGTGATGAACCGTATGCTGTGTTGAGCGGTGCCCGCAGACGAGGCCGTCGAAGCAGTGGTGCGCGGTAAGAGCCCGTTCCCGAGCGTGGTCCCGGAA
>DASYLL010000068.1:0-9905 GCA_036009605.1 Thermoanaerobaculia bacterium
AGAGCGATGCGGAGCTGGTGAGCTTCACTCATCCGGGCGGCGGACAGGAGTCGATCGCTACTGTGAAGAAGGAAGACGCGGTGTATCTCGTGCGCGTCTACGCGGCGTAAGGCACGCGTATTGCTTAGCCCGACAGCGGCATGGGTCCGCAGCAGGCGAGGGTGTTGGTGGTCGATGACGAACCGGCGATTCGTGCGCTCGTCGCCAAGATCGTCGAGCGCGGGGGCCACCCTGTCGATACGGCTCGCGACGGCGCCGAAGCGATCGAGAAACTCGAGTCCTCCGACTACGCCGTCATCGTCCTCGATCTGATGATGCCGAACGTCGACGGCTACGCGCTCATCCAGCATCTCAAACAGCGTCCCGGCGCGCGGCCCGCGATCATCGTCGTCAGCGCCAGCGATTCCGCGGCGCTGCGCAAGCTCGACGCCGGCATGGTCCACTCCATCCTTCGCAAGCCCTTCGACATCGACGTCCTCGGCGACCTCGTCACTGCCGCGGTCAAAGCAGCTGAAGAGACCGATGCGAAAACGGATGACGGCGATGGCGACGTGATTCCGTTTCGGCGCAGCGAATCCGTTTGCTGAAAGGTTGGCACTCCCGTTGAACCAGCCGGAGCGAAGGAGAAGCCTCATGAAATCGAGCAGTTTGTTCCTCGCCCTCAGCCTCGTGGTGTTGCTACCCGCGTGCAAGAGCGAGATTGATCAGAAGCCGGCGGCAGAAGTTACGGAGACGACCGCCACCACCGTGACCGAAACGACCTCGACGGAAGCGCCTGCCGGCGCGACCCGTGTGAATGTCATCAAAGAAAAGAGCAAGATCGAGTTCGTCGGCGCGAAGGTCACCCGCGATCACGACGGCGGCTTCAAGAACTTCGACGGATGGCTCGAGTACGCCGGCGGCAAACCGTCGCAGCTCTCGTTCGACATCGACCTCGACTCCGTCTTCACCGACACGGAGAAACTCACCGGACATCTGAAGAGCGCGGACTTCTTCGACGTCGCGAAGTTCCCGAAGTCGACGTTCACCTCGAGCTCGGTCACCGATGCACCGGCCGGTACCGAGAATGGTGCGACGCACATCGTCAAAGGAACGCTCGACCTGCACGGCGTCACGAAGGAAGTGACGATTCCGGTGAAGGCCGAAGTCACAGCGGACGGCGTCCGCACGACCAGCGAGTTCACGATCAACCGTCACGACTGGGGCATCTCGTACAAAGGCGCCGCGGATGATCTGATCAAGGACAACGTCCTGATCAAGCTCGATCTGATGTTCCCGGCCCCGTAAGAACGTTAGAGTACGCGGCGGAATGCGACGCCTTCTGCCGCTGCTCTTCGTTCTCTTCGCCTGCAAATCCGAATCACCCGCACCCGCGCCCCCGCCCGTGGTCGGCAACGCCGATCGCGGGCGGACGCTCATCGCGCAGTACGCGTGCAACGTTTGCCACATCGTGCCCGGCACGCAGGGGCCGCAGGGCGCGCTCGGTCCGTCGCTCGCCGGCGTCGCGTCGCGACCATCGATCAGCTACGGCATCGTGCAGAACACGCCGGACAATCTGCAGCGCTTCATCCGCAATCCCGCGGCGCTGAATCCGCAGAGCGCGATGCCGCCGATCGGCCTCCCGGAAGCCGATGCACAGGACATTACGGCGTTCCTGATGACTCTTCGGTAACTTAGGCACGAAGTCCGCAAACCGCCGAGAGCGGCATGAGTTTCAGAATTCAGAAATCGCTCGGCAACTCGTTCTTTCAATTCGCCGTCGGCCGGCGCCGCGACTTTCCTTCGATCGACAACGATCAGGAAATGAGCACCGGCTCCGCGGGAGAATTCATCCGACATCGACCGGAGATTTTCTACTCCGCCGATATCCGCACGATCCATACGCCCGAGGTGCCGACGCCGCGGACGGTGACCTCGACGCCGTTCTGGGGATCGCTCGTCGACGGCACACCGCGCGGCTGGGGCATGCTCGCGATGCTGATCGTCGGCGGCCTGCTGATGCTCCTCGGACTCGCCACCGTCGCAAACAAAGGCAGCCAGGGCTGGGTCGTCGTCATCCTCGGATTGATCCTCGCCGCGTTGCCAATCGTGCTCACGAGCGCGAAACGCCGCTCGATCCGCCTGCAGGAAGAGAAGATCCGCCAGGAGCGCCATGAGCGCGATGAACGCGATCGCCAACTGCTCGCCGCGTACACGACGTCGCTCGAAAAACTGCGCGACGATCCGACGGACGAAACGTTGAAGTACGTCCAGCGCGAGAACGAGAAGCTCGATCTCCCCTACGCCGTCTGGGCCGACACCGCCATCGGTACCGTGCTCTATGTCGGCTTCTCGACGCTCGCGCGCGTCGGACCCGATCGCGCCGCGGACGTTGCCGATCTGATGGACCGCTCCAGCGACGCGGCAGGCCTCATCGCGGAAGACGCGCGCGGTGTGAAACACGCGCTCTATTCGACGATCCTCTGGCACTTCATCGCCGACGACCGCCTCGGCGAAGAGCAGACCCGCATCGTCCGCAAGATCCAGGAAGGCTTCCGCATCAAGGATGAAGACGTCCCCAGCGACACGGCGTCCGAGGCGCAGTTCAATCGGTTGCGCGGGATCGATCATCGGAACGCGCCGCGCTGTGAGACGCCGATCCCGCTGCGCATGAACGAATACTGCATGTACACCGCCGAAGTGCGCGTCGGCGGTGCAGGCGGCACGACACCGATCTTCATCACGAACAAACGCCTGATCGTCGGATCGGGCAAGAACGTGACCGAAGTCGAAGTGCCGAAGATCGATCACGTCGTCGCGGATGCGGACACGAGCGTCGTGTCGGTACGTGCGGCCGAGCTGAAACGTCCGCTCGAGCTCAGCGCCGGAGAGCCGATTTATCTGGCGGCGATTCTCGATCTGGCGAGCCGGCTGGACGATCGGCCGAAGAGCTTTGCCTGACGGCAGTTGCTGGTTGCCGGTTGCTGGTTCAGGGTGCCTCGGCGCGAGAGCCATATTTCTCGCCGGATGCGGCACGTCGATAACCCCGCTGTCATCCGAGCGCGGTGTAACCTCAGCGCGGAAGCCGTGATTCTCGCATTGGGTTACCTTGAACCAGTAACCAGCAACTCGCGCGCGCAGCGCGCGAATCAAAACCTCTTCGTCATCAGATGCCGGTCGTGCGCCTTGTACCCGCTGCGCTCGTACAACGCACGCGCGCGATCGTTCACGTGCTCGACTTCGAGATGCAGCGCGCCAATCCCCGCCTCGCGACACGCCGCCTCGGCAACCTGCAACGCTTCACTACCGAGCCCGCGGCCGCGTGCATCGTCGGTAACATACAACTCGTCGACGAACGCGTCGCGACCACCGAACTCGAGACTGAATCCGAACGTGACCACGAGATAGCCGACCGCGTTCTCCATCACGAATAATCGCCCGAGCGATGCATCGCCGATCAACTCACGCATCCCGCGTTCCATCGAATCGCGATCGTACGGATACCCCTCGGCCGCGTAGAACCGCTGCTGCAGATCGAGCAGCGCGGGCACATCCCCGGGAGTCGCGCGGCGGAAGCTCACGCGGTGACGCGATTGCGCCCTTCGCGCTTCGAGCGATAGAGCAGCTCGTCCGCGCGAAGCAGGAGCGATTCGGGCTGCTCGATCGCGCTCGTGGCGCAGCAGACACCGAACGATGACGTGAGACGAATCTCCATCCCGTCGTATGTGAACGTCGTCTCGGCAAGCGTGCGACGGATGCGTTCCGCAATGATCGCGGCCTGCTCGGTCGACGTCTCGGGCAGCACGATCACGAACTCCTCGCCGCCGATGCGCGAGAAGAGATCGGTCTGGCGCACGAAGCCGGTGGTGATGATGTCGCAGGTGGCTTTCAGAACGTGATCGCCGGCGGCATGACCGAACTGATCGTTGACCTGTTTGAAGTTGTCGAAGTCGAACGTGATGATGCTGACCGGTTTCGACTCCGTGGCAAGGTCGATCACGAATCCGAGTCGCGCGACGATATACGACTTGTTGAACGCGCCCGTGAGCTGATCGGTGATGCCGCGCGCGTGCAGCGCTTCCGTGAACTCGACTTCGAGCAGCGAATCGACGAAACGAAAGACACAGTTGCCGAGCTTCACCAGCGTGCTCTGCATCAGAGGCACCGGCGTGCGAATGCGCATGCCGTTGACGACGGTTCCGTTCGTCGAGGCGAGGTCGTTAATCGTGACCGTGTCGCGCACGCGAATCACTTCCGCGTGAATGCCGCTGACTGCACGCTCGCGGACGCGAATGTCGCACTCGGGACGGCGTCCGATGATCTGCCGTCCGGGCCGCAATCGGAACACCTGGCCGGGCAGTTCGCCCTCGAGCATGATCAGAGCCGGCTCGTGCGTGAGCGCGCGCTCCACCGGATCGGAATCGAACGTATCGATCCGAACTTCGGTGGTCTTGCGCGGGGGCGGCTTCTCGTCCCCCATCGGTCGCATCGCGTTTTTCAGCCGTTCCAGCATGGGACCTATGGGGGACAGTATACGAGACGGTCGGGATTCCGTCGTCCTGCTATGCCAGCCGGCCTCAACCGGAAAAATCATGCAGCAGATCGGTAAGTACCACCTCCTCGATCGGATCGGGCACGGTGCGATGGGAGAGGTCTTTCGCGCGCATGACCCGGTCCTCGATCGTCATGTTGCCCTGAAGGTCATCGCCGCCGGCGACGACGAACGCCGTGACCGATTCCATCGCGAAGCGCAATCGGCCGCGCGACTCACGCATCCGAACATCGTCGTCGTTCACGATTTCGGCGAGGACTCCGGCCGCTTCTTCATGGCCATGGAGCTGCTCGACGGCAACGATCTCAAACGTGTGATCGCGGACAAGCAGATGATGGGAGACGAGTTCAATCTCGACGTGAAGCTGGCCTGGACGCAGATCTACAACTTCGTGGCGCAGACGATGATCGAAGCTGGGGAGATTCGGAATTGAAAATTGAAAATTGAAAAATCGGACACGGCTCTCGCGAAAAATTACATTCCGATTTTTCAATTTTCAATTTTCAATTTTCAATTCCTTCTCGACTAATTCACCGGATCCGGCAGCCTCCCATCACGATCGCTCCAAGCCCGAATGAACGACACGCTCTGCAGGCCGCGCGGCAGCTTCAATCCACGCTGCGCGCGTTTGCCAACGTACTCGTCGAGATCCTTCCCCTTCAGACTCGTGAATCGCTTGCCCGCGTGAACGATCAGCGTGCCGTCCTCCGGCACGACCGCGATCCCGACAACTTTCTCCGGCGCGATCGGCGTGCGATGCAGCTTGATCGTCTGCACGCCTTTTCCGCGTGGCAGAGCCGGCAACTCAGCGATTTCGAATACGAGCAGCTTTCCTTCCGATGAGGCCGCGGCGACGCGATCGGTCTCGTAACTGCCGACGCGCTGCGGACGCAACACCGTCGCGCCTTTGCCGACGTTCACGATCGCCTTCCCTGCTTTGAGCCGCGTCATCATGTCTTCGAGCCGCACGACAAATCCGTAGCCATCGTCGGTCGACAACATCCACAGATCATCCGCATCGCCCATCATCACAGCGATCATCGACGCGCCTGGCGGCAACGTCAGCGAGGACGTCACCGGCTCACCGTGTCCCTTCGCTGATGGCAACTCGTGCGCGGGCAGCGAGTAGCTGCGTCCCGCCGAATCGAGGAACACCGCGAGCTGATTGCTGCGCCCTTTCGCCGCGTGCAGAAACGCATCGCCCGATTTGTACTGCAGCGCGGTCGGATCGAGATCGTGTCCCTTGCCCGAGCGCACCCAGCCGCGCTCGGAGAGCACGACCGTGACCTGCTCGGACGGAATGAGCGCCGTCGGATCGAGCGCCTTCGCGGCCTCGCGCTCGACGATCGGCGAGCGGCGCTTGTCGCCGAACTCCTCCATGTCTTCGAGCAGCTCGTCGCGCACCTGCTTGCGCAGCTTCGCTTTCGATCCGAGGACCTTCTCGAGCTCCGACCGCTCGTCGGCAAGCTTCTTCTGCTCGCCGCTGATCTGCATCTCCTCCAGCTTATTGAGGAAACGCAGTTTGAGATCGAGGATGTACTCCGCCTGAATCTCACTCAGCGAGAATCGCTTGATGAGCACCGGCTTCGGCTCGTCTTCCCGGCGGATGATGCGGATGACTTCATCGACGTTGAGATACGCGATGAGCAATCCGTCGAGGAGGTGCAGTCGCGCGTTCACCGCGTCGTAGCGATGCTGCAGGCGACGCCGCACCGTGTCGATGCGGAACTCCAGCCACTCGGCGAGCAGGTCGCGCAGGTTGTACAGGCGCGGTCGGCCGTTGAGGCCGATCATGTTCATGTTGATGCGATAGCTGCGCTCGAGATCCGTCGTCGCGAAGAGGTGCGTCATCAGCTCGTCGAGATCGACGCGGTTCGAGCGCGGCACGATCACGATGCGCGTCGGGTTCTCCTGATCGGATTCGTCGCGCAGATCTTCGACCATCGGCAGCTTCTTCGCCGTCATCTGCCCGGCGATCTGCTGCTGGATCTTGTTGCCCGAGACCTGGAATGGCAGCGCCGTGATCACGATCTCGCCGTCTTCGATCTCCCACTTCGCGCGCTGCCGCACGCTGCCGTTGCCGGTCTTGTACATCTCCCGGATCTCCGCGGACGGCGTGATGATCTCCGCCGCCGTCGGAAAGTCCGGCCCCTTGATGTGGCGCGTCAGCTGCGCAAGCGTCGCCTCGGGATCATCGAGCAGCTCGATGCACGCATTCACGACCTCGCGGCAGTTGTGCGACGGGATGTCCGTGGCCATGCCGACTGCGATGCCCGACGCGCCGTTGAGCAGCACGTGCGGCAATCGCGACGGAAGCAGCCGCGGCTCCTTCATCGTGCCGTCGAAGTTCTGCTGCCATTCCACCGTGCCCTGCTCGAGCTCGGAGAGCAGCGACTGCGAGAACTTCGTCAGCTTCGCTTCCGTGTACCGCATCGCCGCGAACGATTTCGGATCGTCGGGCGAGCCCCAGTTGCCCTGTCCTTCGACGAGCGCATAACGCATCGAGAACGGCTGCGCCATCAACACCATCGCTTCGTAGCAGGCGGAGTCGCCGTGCGGATGAAACTTGCCGATGACGTCACCGACGGTACGCGCTGATTTTTTCGGTTTCGACGTCGGCCCGAGCCCGAGCTCCGACATCGCATAGATGATGCGGCGCTGGACCGGCTTCAGGCCGTCCGCGAGGTGCGGCAGCGCGCGGTCGAGAATGACGTACATCGAGTAGTCGAGGTACGCCTTGCGCGCGAAGTCGCCGACCGGCTGGTTCTCGATGTCGGGAAACGTGGGGGGCGGGGGATTCAGAGTCAGTTGATTTTTCGACTTGCGGGTCGCCATCGTGTCCAGTAACTCTACGTTGATCCGCGAGAGAATTTCCAAAGGTATTTTGTTCGCTTGGAGGCCCCCTCATCCGCCTTCTCCCCTCCGTAGAGCCATGCCGGCGTTATGCTCCCGCCCGCAAATGGATTTGATCTGGTCGATCGACGACGTCGTCCGCACCTCCGATGAAGACGCCGCGCGGCGGCGCTTCGCGAAGCGCAACCGCGCCTGGCTGACGTTCCTCCTCATCTTCTTCGCGTTCGCGACCTTCATCGCAGCCGTGAACGACACCCGGAGCAAGACACCGATCGACGTTCTCATCGCCGTCGCCCACCTCGGCCTTATCGCATTCGGCCTCTTCGTCATGCGCTACGCGGCGCGCGAAGATTTCACCGACGACACGTTCCTCCAGCGCGCCGGCGCGTGGGTCCGTCGCCACATCAGCGCGGTATCCCTCGCCTTCATCGCGCTGCAATACCCGCTGGCCCTCTACTTCGGACGCGAAGACGACGCCTTCCTCGGCTGGGTCATGACGATCCCGCTGCTGATGATGGGCTTCCGCATGCTGGTCCCGGAGCTGGTGCTGCTGCACGGCTACCTCGCCGCGGGCGCGCTCATCATGATGATGCTCGGCGGGCCGAGGATGCGGGAGGCTCCGCTGATCGTGTCGATGCTGGTCATCAATGGCATCGCGCTCTCCGTGGAGTTGCTCGCATCACGGCGCATGCGCAGGCTGATCGTGAGCGAGTGGACATCGCGACGCACGCAGGCACGCGAACAGGTGCGCATGCGCGACGAGCTGCGCTACGCGCGCGAGCTGCAACTGAGCATGCTTCCCGAGTTCGCGCCCGATCTCGCATGGGCGGACATCTGCAGCATCTCGGTGCCCGCGACCGAAGTGGGCGGCGATTACTACGATTACTTCGTCGAAGGAGACAGCGTCGCCCTCGTCTGCATCGACGTCGCCGGCCACGGCATGGCCAGCGGACTCGTGCTCGCCGCACTGCGCAGCGGCTTCACGCTGCTGCGTGATTCACTGCACGATCCCGCCGCCGTGCTGCAGCGACTGCACACGCTCGTCGCCGAAACCAGCCGTCGCCGCATGCTCGTTACGGCATCGGTCGTGTTGCTCGATCAGAAAAATCGTCGCGCGATCATCGCCAGCGCCGGCAACCCGCCGGTATTCATCCGCCGCGCCGGCGAAGAACCAACGATCGAGGTCATCAATCTCTACGCCCCGCCCCTCGGCGTGCGCTTGCCGGTCGAGATCCCGCAGCGCCAGATCGACGTCGCACCCGGCGATGTGATCGTGCTGCACAGCGACGGCATCTACGAAACGCGCAGCGCGAACGACGAGGTCTACGGACTCGACCGGATCGCGACCATGATTCGCGAACAGGGCGGCGGCAGCGCGGAATCGCTGCGCGACGCGCTGCTCGCGGACGTCGCGGCGTTCCGCGGAACGCGCGAGCAGGACGACGATGTCACGCTCGTTGTCTGCCGCCTTATGTAAACTATTCGCATGTCCCGCGCGCTCCCCGTCCTCGTCGCTCTTCTTGCCCTGACCCTCACTCCCGCCGCATCCGCGATCGAGCTCGCCGGCAACGACCTGATCATCCCGATCGCCGGCCGCACCCCCGGCGCCAACGGCTCGTTCTGGGAGAGCGATCTCGTGCTGACGAATCTCTCGCCCGAGTACGCGATCCTGCGCGTGACAGTCGAGACGTGGATCGCCGGCGAGAAGCTCTCGTTCGACGTCGACATCCCCGCCCTCGGCACGATCACGATCGAAGACTTCGTGCGCACGCGTTTCGGACGCGACACCGCAATCGGCTTCGTTCGCGTGAGCAACGCCCTCCCCGATGCGCAACTCTCCGCACGCGCCCGCGTCTACACGACCGGCGATGTCGGACAGAGCGTGCCCGGTCTGCCCATCGCTGCGCTCGCGCGCGAATCACTGATCCCAGGTCTCACCGGCACCACCGGCAATCGCTCGAACCTCGGCATCGCCAATCCCAACGCCACACCCGCCGACATTACCCTCGAGCTCCTCGGCTCCGAAGGTCAGCGCCTCGCCCTGAAATCGATCCAGCTCGCCGCACACGCCATCATCCAGCAGGAGATCGGCGCCGCGTTTCAACCGCATCTCACGCGCGGCGACGTCACCGTGCGCGTGACGTCTTCGCTGCCGGTGGCAACCTACGGATCGATCATTCGCACCGGATCCGGAGACGCGTCCTTCATCCTCGGCACGACCACGCGCAAGTCGCCCGACTTCACCGTGAACCCGACCTGCAGCGATCCCGCGCCGCTGATCTTCCCGCCGGGACCCGTGCGTCCGGGCTGGGTCATCACGTACAAAGCCGGCACGGATACAAAGACGGTGACACCCGCGCTGATGCAGAAGTACGGCTTCGCCCCGACGTTCACGATCGGGATCTACGTGGCGACGGCGCTCACGCCGGAGATGATCGCGGGCCTGCGCTGCGAGCCGCCGGTGAGGTCGATCTCACAGGGATCGCATGTGTCACTCGATGAGTGATGTTGCTGGTTGCTG